>JANQQS010000064.1 GCA_028284955.1 Myxococcota bacterium
ACTAGGTCTCTACATCGCGGCTACGCCGAGGGGCACCTGTCCAAACTCGGTGCTCCAGGCACAGGGTGAATTCGGTGCTCCCTCAACGTCGCCTCACCAGAACCGACTACCCCGTCGAATAGCCAAACTCCAGCTACTTCACGGATACAGGGTGAATGGCTGGGATCGTATCCCAGCCAGAGGGTCTGGGTGCCAGACCCTCCAACAACACAGCCGCGGGGCCCCCCACCCGCCGCCGGCCGCGTTCGCGGCCGCCGCATCGCTTTGCGACGGGGCCCCGGTTACGCGTTGTACGTTCGTTGCGGTGATTGTGGGAACAGACGACTGCAGTACACCCAATAGACAACCAGGTTACGTGCCTCATGGCGGGGGAGCTTGGGTGAATCGTCGGGGTCGTACCCCGACGAGAGGGTCTGGGTGCCAGACCCTAAAAATACAAACGGCCAGATCCTAAAAACACTAACAGCGATGCCAATCGAACTCGGCGCGCGCGGTGCCTCCGTAGGAGGTGAGGGCTCCGTGTGGACCGATTGCGTTTTCTCGTTGAAAGATCCAGTTTTGCCATGCGGAGAGGCGAGCGAAAATCTTGCTCTCGAGGGTTTCCGGGCCAGCGAAGCGTAGCGAAGCCTCCATTCCGCTCAGAGCGTCAGGGGAGAGGCTTGCGCGTTCCTCGATTGCGATTCGAATTTCGTCGTCCCAGTCAAGTTCATCGGGGCATAGGGTCACTAGGCCGAGCGCCTCGGCTTCTTCTGTTCCGAGGGGCGGAGCTTCGGTGCGCGCTCGCTCGAGCACTGCTTCGGCGGCCGAGGTTCCTAGCCGGCGGGCGATTCGCGAAAGCCCGGAAGCTGTCGGCAGCGCGCCTGCGTTGAGCGAAGACAACGCGATTCGTACTGGTCGTTCCTCGCTGGACGGCGTCTCATCGGGGAGGGCGTCTTCCTGGAGCATGTACGTGCGGTCAGAGGCGAGCGCGAGCTCCAGCAGGCATCCCGCGAAACACGATCCTCGCTCCACCAATGTAAATACCGAACGCGCGGTCACTTCCAGTCGACGAAGGACGCGGGCCATTAGGCTCGTGATTTCGTTCGCGAGCCAGTGCTCACGGTGATTCCATAGCGTTCGATCTGCAGCGAGGACGTTCTCGATGTTTCCTTCGCTGCGAATGATGAGCAAACCCAGAGTCGGATGATTGTGGCGAATCCGAAGCAGCAAATCATCAAGTTCTCGAAAGCATCGCAGCGACCAAGAACTAGCGCCGGCTGCTTGCAACGCTTCCGCCGATGTAGGCACCTCGCTTTGTGGACCGTAGATCGTAATCGCGACTGTTCTCTGGTGCGCGTCAGCGGCAGCTCGCACGTGGCGATACGTATAGTTCGTCCCATCGAACTGCGGCGTGATGTCGTCGAGCACAATGCCCGGACCTTTTGCGGCATCATCAACCGTGTCGGCGAGCGCTGCGATGCGCCGGGCGAGCGTTGAGTCGAACTGGCTTCGTGATGGCGCTGCGTCAACGAGGCCCCAGTCCACCGCTCGCTGGCCTCGAACACCTTCGCTGAGGGTACAAAATACGTCGGCGAGGTCAGGGCGCACGTTTCGTTTGTCAACGAGTCGAGTGAGCCCTCCGGTGCCGGGAAGGACGCCGAGCAGGGATACTTCAGGCAGGCTCACCGCCGAGTTGCCATCGTCGATGAGCACGATTTCGTCGCATGCGCATGCGAGCTCGTAGCCTCCGCCTGCACATGTCCCGCGGAGCGCGGCGACGAACCGCATTTGGCTATGACGGGATGCATCTTCGATATACAGACGCGTTTCATTGGTGAATTTGCAGAAGTTAACTTTTTCGTGATGCGACGACTGCGCGAGCATAGGTATATTGGCCCCTGCGCAGAACACTCGTTCGAGCGCGCTTTTGACCACGACCACTTGGACTTCCGGTCGCTCGAAACGGATGCGCATGATGGCGTCAGCGAGCTCGATGTCCACGCTCAAGTCGTAGCTATTCAGCTTGAGCTCATAGTTCGAGGAGAGACCTTCGCGCGGCGAGACGTTCATCGTGAGTTCGACCACCCGACCGTCTTGCTTGAGTTGCCAATGCCGGTAGCGGTCCGGATGCGTCGAAAAGGAGAGTTCCATGGCGCGTGGGCACCTTACCGTTGCTGCGTCGTCGCCTGCAACCGTGCACCCTTGCGTTTTCGGCTGTGTTTTTTTGACGCTTCTTCACGAATGCGCTTCGCGCTCGCAGCCCAACCGCAAATGCGGCAAGTTGAGAGGTCATGCCCCAGCGCTGGGCAGTGATCGCGTCCGAAATAAATGATCTGCAGGTGCCGGCGAATCCATGTGTCTCGCGGAAACACCTTTTTGAGATCAGCTTCGGTTTGTTTGACGTTTGTACCTCTGGATAGGCCCCAGCGTGCGGCGAGTCGGTGGATGTGGGTGTCTACTGGAAACGCCGGTTCGCCAAACGCTTGGCACATCACTACCGATGCAGTTTTGTGGCCCACTCCGGGGAGCGCTTCGAGTTGTTCGAGATTCTTGGGGACATCCCCGCCATGCCGTTCCACCAAGAGCTCGCTTGTTCGGCGAACATTGCGCGCTTTTGTGGGGGCAAGGCCCACGGTACGGATCATTTCCAGGATGCTGGCTTCGGGCAACTTGGCCATCGCCGATGGCTCGCTCGCTGCGGCGAATAGGTTTTTGGTGACTTCGTTGACCTTTTTGTCGGTGGTTTGCGCGCTCAGCATCACTGCGATCAGCAATGTAAACGGATTTTCGTGGCGAAGCGGGATCGGAGGCTGCGGGTAAAGTTCATCAAGAATTTCACCGATTCGCTTCGCTTTTTCGGCTCGAGTCATGAACGAAGGGTGGCCCCAGGGCCAGGTCGAGATTAGAACGAAGCGCGGGGAGCGCAAGCGTTTGGTCGACATCGGCGGTCGCTAGCCGACCGACTCCTCTTCGAAGGAGGCGAACATCATGACATCGCTCATAGAACTGTTTTCGAAACTCCGAGAGCACCGTTATGGGCGTTTCGCATCGCTCGCCATTATCGCGCTACTTCTTCTATTTTCGATCTACGTGCACAATATGTATCTGGCGATTTTACTCGGGGTTTTTGCGTGGACTCTGTACCGGGCTCTGCGACTTGCGCCGCAAGCAGGACCTAAAGCCACCAAGCCATCGCTTGAACAAGGATTCGCGGCTTTGGAGCGTGGCAACGGCGCGGCGGTGGTCGAAATCGCGTCCGCGCTAACCGCCAGCGCGACCACCGATCGCGAGCGCGATGAGGCGGCGCATTTGTTGGCGTGGGGTTTGTACCTCGGTGGCGACTATTCGGCGGCATTGAAAACGCTCGAGGCGATGCCCAATGAACGCGATCCGGATCCGGCGCTGGTCGGCGCGATCGAGCTTGAGCTAGGCCGACCTCATCGTGCGATGCCGCTGCTTGCTGAAGCGTTAGGCGAAGCGGACGATTCATTCGTTCGGAGGCGATATCTGCTCGCGGTAACCCAATCCGGAGATTTCGCCGAAGCCGCGCGCGTGCTGCGAACAAACGATTCTGCGCTGGCGAAGCGTGTCGGAAAGTCGCTGCAAGCCGCAGCTATGGACCACCATCGTTTCCGCGAAGGGTTCGAAATCGGCGTTACGGTGTTTGATCACACGGCAGATCCCAATGTCGCGATTCAAACCGCCGGCTGTCTGGCGCGGCTGGGCCGCCCCGAAAATGCGCTGGAGTGGCTCCGCAAAGCGCACGCCGCAGGATTCTCCGAACTCAATGAAATCGAAGGCAGTGCAGACTTCGAGACTGTGCGCGCCCTACCGACATGGCCCGCATTCAAAAACGCAGCAACAGGCGTCATCGAACCCAACCACCACGAACCCAACCAAGATCGGTTGGGCTGACAAGTCCGCACACTCACACAGTTCACGCACCCATCGGTCGTTGGCCCATTGCAGTTTCAAGCCACATTGCAACTCAAGCCACATTGCAGCTCAAGCCGCATCCCATAGAGCGGCGGTAGTGGTGGTCAGTTTGCGCGATCGAAAGCCAAAAGCGTCGACCGCAGTACACCGATCAGGCAGCCACCGTGCATGCCTCCTGGCGGGGGAGCTTGGGTGAATCGTTCGGGATCGTATCCCGAACGAGAGGGTCTGGGTGCCAGACCCTAAAGTACTATTGCGCGCTTCCGGCTTCGGCCATCACCGCGCTCCCCGATCGAACTTCGAGTCGGTAGCGGCTGTTGGCGGTTTGCAGATAGTAAATCTCCCCGCCGCACACGCGCAGGATACGTTTGACCGGAGTGGTCACGTATTCATGCAGGCCGTCGGGAAACTCGATGACGACCACAGAGCCTGTACGTGGCGGTCTAAGGAGTCGCCCCACAACCGCTCGGCCAGGCTTCCTTCCCACCTTGCGTAGGAGTACCTCCACGAACATCAGGCTAGCACAGAGCTTCGAGCGAGCAAAAGGACTGAGAAGCATTTTCGTTGATTCCAGTATCGCCCCACATGTCGCGCCGCAGTGTGGGCTCACGATTCGAGCCAAAATCGGAACGATACCAACAGGTAAGAAGTCTCGAGAGACGTCTTGGGCGCCGCTATGACCGACCGCAAGCAACTTGATAATTCTTCGACCACGCTCGCGTTCGCGTGTGCTGTCTCACGAAACCACCATCGTGACGAAGAGTCTTTTACGACCAGACGCAAATCGGCCGCGCCTTGGTAGCTGAGGTCTTCGCATTGGGGGAGCTTTGCGAGTGCCCGCCACACTTCTTTTTCGAGCTCTCCATCGCGCGGACACCCTGAAGGCCGAGTTCCATCGGGTGTTGCTTCCGTGCAGCGGATGTACGCGACGTGACCTTTGCGCACGCGAGTTGGTGCAGTGGGTCGCGGTGGCGTCTGCTTCGAAGGAACGGGGGCGACCGGTGAGGAGCCTCGCTGTGCCACTGCGTTTGGTTGAATCGGTGGTTTTGATTCGGTCGCTGTGTTTGATTCGGCTGCTGTGTTTGATTCGGTCGCTGCGTTTGATTCGGTCGGTGGGCTGTGTTTTTCGCTGTCTACGTTTTTGAACGCTTCCCTGACTTTGGGTTGCTCGGCTCTCGCCTGTGGGGTGTTGGCAGGGGCGATCGTGTACCCAACCATCCCCAGACCGACCATCAATCCGGCGCTCGCGATCATACACAGCGTGGCGCTCAAACGAGCGCTCGAGGCGTTCTCTGTGGGTATGTAGACTACAGCGGGGTTCCGCTCCGGGGGGCCTACGCTTTTGTGTTGTGGGTTTCTGAACATCAACGTCCCGCACTAAAAATGAGCCAAAACCGACCATTCACGCGTTGAGGAATTGACGTAGCACCCCGAGCTGCGGTTCCATAGGGGCACAAAGCTGCAACCGCGTTGCGCAAGGGCATCATCTGATGTTTCGCATCACATTCTGGGGAGTACGAGGGAGCATTCCCACTCCGGGTCCGACCACTGTTGAGATCGGAGGCAACACAAGCTGCGTCGAGGTTCAGTGCGAGTCTACTCGCCTGATCTTTGATGCGGGAACCGGATTGCGCGCGCTGGGTGCGAAGTTGGCGGCCGAAATGCCGACGACGGTTCACTTGTTTTTTAGCCATGTGCATTGGGATCACATTCAGGGCTTTCCGTTTTTCATCCCTGCTTTTGCGCCGGGCAATACCATTCATATGTACGGTGCGGCGAACTCGATGGGCACCGTAGAGACCGCGTTGGCGGGACAGATGGAATATCCGAACTTCCCCGTCAAGCTGTCCGATTTGCCCAGTGAAATGGTGTTTCACCACCTGGTCGAAACGGGGCCGGCGCAAGAACTCGAAGGCGGTGTCACCGTGACGTTTGCGTCCGGCAATCATCCCGGCGGAGTGCTCGCGTACCGGGTCGACTTTGGGGGTCGAGCAGTGATGTATGCAACGGACACCGAGCATTCTCCAGATGGGTTGGATGAACGTCTTGTTGGTTTGGCGCGCGACGCGGACGTATTGATCTACGACTCGATGTACACTCCCGAGGAATATGAAGGCAAAGGCAACGGACCCGCGCGCATCGGTTGGGGACACTCGACTTTTGTCGTGGGCGCAGAGATCGCAAAAGCCGCGGGCGCCAAGAAGCTGGTGCTCTTTCATCATGACCCCGATCAAGACGATGCGGCGGTACGTGATAAAGAGCGGCGTGCCCAAGAGATTTTCCCGAACTCGGTAGCTGCACACGAAGGCCTTCAGATCGATCTCTAGAGCAGTGGCCTTTTGCCCTGATCGCGGCTGCCTCTGCCTATCTACACTGGGGGTCCTTCGGACCCGTACTGCGTCGAGACCTGTGCAGCTCCACGGACTTCGTCCGCTCCGCCTTGCACAG
>JANQQS010000170.1 GCA_028284955.1 Myxococcota bacterium
GATTCACCCAAGCTCCCCCGCCAGGAGGCACGTGACCTGGTTTCGTTGGGGTGAACTGCCCGGGCCCCGCCGCTCTGGTTTTTGAGGGTTTGGCACCCAAACCCTCTCGCCGGGGTACGATCCCGGCGATTCACCCAAGCTCCCCCGCCAGGCTGTCTAATTTAGGGTTTGGCACCCAAACCCTCTCGTCGGGGTACGACCCCGCCGATTCACCCAAGCTCCCCCGCCACGATGCACGTGATCTGGTTGCCCGGGGGTTTACTGCTGGGGACCCGGCGCTTTGCGGTGGGGCGAACGCGAAGCGTCCGGAGTCGGACACTGCCACACCTTCCAGCGATACGGTCGAAACAGCTAGCTACCCAGCAGCTCGTCCCGAACGTCGCACGAGCGGAGCAAGGGGGCGTAGGGGCCCCCGCGCAGCGCGAAGCGGCGTTGGGAGGGGGGCCCCGCGGAATCGTATTCCGTGGGGGGAGGGGCTGCGGCCAGCCCCTCCTAAACACACAGAGGCTGCGGCCAGCCCCTCCTAAACACACAGAGGCTGCGGCCAGCCCCTCCTAACGAATCATATAAGCTGGAACGCGATCACGAGCGCGTAGATGACCAGTGATTCGATGAGCGCGAGGCCCAGAATCATCGGCGTGAACAATTTGCCCGATGCATTGGGGTTGCGCGCGATGCCTTCCAACGCTGCCGCCGCGGCGCGGCCTTGGCCGAGCGATCCACCGACCGCTGCAATACCAATGGCGAGGGCAGCGGCAATCGCCTTCCACATCGCTTCATCATGCTCGTTCGATCCCACTTCCTGCGCCCAAGCCGTAGCCGACGCCAGCCATGCGGAACCCACTGCAACCAAACCTAGAGCCATCTTCTTCATGGAGAGCCTCCTCAACTGCCCCTTCTCGCCGACTTCCCGGCTGTATTTCCGGCCGGTTCTTTGCACCGACCGCAACGTCTGTCCAACTGTCTGAGCCCATCCCTTCGTGGCGATGGAAGCGCCGCACCATAGCGCCGAAATCAAAGCGCGCCGCAAATAGATTTAATTTCTGCGTACCCTCGCGACTCAGTGCCCCTCATGCGCGATGGCCATCGAGATGTAGACCGTAGAAAGCAGACAAAACACGAGGGTTTGGACCGTCACGACAATGCAGCCCATCGCGTACATCGGCAGCGGAACCAAGAAAGGAACGAGCCCAAGGAAAATCGTTAGCACCAGGTGATCGGCCGTCATATTGGCCATCAGACGAACCGCCAGCGTGACCGGTCGAGCCACATGGCTGATGAGCTCGATGGGAAGCATCAAGGGCGCCAGCGGCAAATACGGCCCGAGAAAGTGTTTGAAGTAAGGCAGACCGTGCTCCTTCACCCCGAACACGTGCGTCGCGAAAAAAATCACCATCGCCATGGCGAAGGTCGTGTTCAGGTTGTCGGTCGGTGGCAAAAATCCCGGCACCAAGCCGAGCACGTTGGAAAAGAAAATCACAAACGCACAGGTCCCAATCAGAGGCAGAAAAAACTTGGCCGCTTTTCGCCCCATCATGTCCGCCATCATCTCGTAGACCGCGCTCACAAAGAGCTCGACGAACGTTGCAATGGTCAACCGATCATCGGGCACCAACGCGCGCTCGGTGGTGCGCACCCGAGCCATCGCTAGCGCGCCCACGCACGCGAGTACGAACAACACAAACCCGGCTCCGAACACGTGCTGGACGCCGGGTGACGCGTGCCCGAGCCACGTGGGCCCAAACGTTTGGTGCACCCAGGCCGCCAATCCTTCGTACCCGAAAAAGCTAAACCACGACTCTCCGTGCGGCATTCTAGCTGTCCTCCGAATTTGCGCTGGAGCCTTCCGAAAGCGAGGAATCATCCGTCGCCATCGTTCGGTGCACCAGCGCGCCGACTACCACCCCGAGCACCAAGCTGCTCAGTCCAATCACAAACCCCATCGGGTTGATGCCAAGGCCCGTAATAAGCACCCAGCATGCCATCATCATCGCGATCATTTTCGCGGTCAGGAGGAGCATCCATCGCTGCCGATGAGAGGTTCCTTGGTCAGCCATACGGTGCATGAGCCATCGCAGGAAGGCCCAGTTCGCGAGCGCCACCCCCGCCCCGACGAAGGCGCCAAGGCCTACGCGCACCCCGCCCACGGCAAACGCCAGGACAGTCGCGACCCCGCCGAGCGCAGCAATGTAGAAGGTAATCTTGTCGATGATGGCGGTCACGGAGAGATGTCAGCTCGCTAAGTTGTCGACTCTGGGTCGCGCGCGTTCTCGCTACAAACCCTCGTTCTCGGGGGGTTCTTTCTGTGAGTTGTCGTCTAGCTGCGTCTTTAGCTTGTGAGCGGTACGAAACAAGGCCCGAAAGCCCGCGGCCAGCCCGAACGCGAATCCGCTCCACTGAAACCACGGCGCAGTGCCAAGCTGCCCATCGATCCACCGCCCTCCAAAAAGCCCCACGAAGATCGAGATAGCAAGCTCAATGCCCACCGTGCCGACCGACCCGAGGGCCCGAAGCTGTTTGCGGCTCTCACGATCGAACAGCGGCATGGCATACGGTAACCGCGCGCCGAGGTAGCACCGCACGACAGATCGGTCAAGCCCCGCCGTTTCGCGATGGGGCGGCCGCGACAGCGGCCGGATGGAGGCACGAAACACGCCTTCAAAAGACACAGCAAAACCCCGGAGTCGACAGCAGTTCACCCCAAACACCGCTGGAGACAGCAAGGCAGTCGACAGCAGTTCACCCAGAACACCGCACGAAGAGGGCAAGGGGGCGCAGGGGCCCCCGCGCAGCGCGAAGCGGCGGCGGGTAGGGGGACCCGCGGAATCGTATTCCGTGGGGGGAGGGGCTGCGGCCAGACCCTCCAAACTACATAGCGGCGCGCATTGCCTCTGCAGTGCGCGCCAGAGCCGAGCCGTCGTGCGCGAGGGACACAAACGCCGCTTCAAACTGGCTCGGTGGCCAATATACCCCGTGCGCGAGCAGGCTTTGATGCCAGCGCGCGAATCGATCCCGATCGCACCGGTCGGCATCGTCCCAGCCACGTACGGACCTACTGTCCGTGGACCCACTGCGCTCCCGCACCGAGCCGCTCTCAGAGCCCGAATGAAAGAACACTGTGAGCATGGCGCCTACGCGCTGCACCGTCCACGGGAATGAGGCGCCAGATAGCGCCTCGCGCGCGGCGTCTTCCACCTGTGCGGCGATGGCCTCCAAGCGATCGTAGGTGCCCGGCTCACGCAGAATGCGCAGCGTTGTGAGTCCGGCGGCCACCGCGAGAGGGTTTCCGCTCAGTGTGCCCGCTTGATATACCGGGCCTACCGGAGCGACATGGTCCATGATCTCGCGTCGACCGCCGTACGCGCCGACCGGCAGCCCGCCTCCTACGATCTTTCCTAGGCAAGTGAGGTCGGGCTGCACCCCATACCGCTCCTGAGCTCCTCCGAGCGCGACCCGGAAGCCGGTCATCACTTCGTCGAACACGAGCAGCGCGCCCGCATCCGACGTCAGCGTGCGAAGGCCTGCGAGCCACCTCTCATTCGGCGGCACACAACCCATATTGCCCGCCACGGGCTCCACGATCACCGCAGCAATCTTGTCTCCCTGGTCGCGAAACAGCGCGGAGACTGCCTCGAGATCGTTGTATGGCACGAGCCGGGTGGTTTCGGCGATGGCGCTCGGAACCCCCGCGCTATCCGGAGCGCCCAGGGTTGCCGCGCCGCTGCCCGCACGGACCAGCAGGTAGTCGGCTCCGCCGTGGTAGCCGCCGATACACTTCACCACCAAATCGCGCTGGGTAACCCCTCTCGCGAGCCGAATCGCCGCCATGGTGGCTTCGGTGCCGCTCGACACCAGGCGGCTCACTTCCATCGACGGGACCAATTCCGCAATGAGCTCCGCGAGCTCCACCTCGCCTTCAGTTGGCGCGCCATAGCTCGTTCCGCGCGCGGCGGCTTCTTGCACCGCCTGCACGACGGCGGGATGGGCATGACCGAGAATCATCGGACCCCACGAGCCCACGTAGTCGACGTAGTCGCGACCGTCGGCGTCGGTGAGGATTGCGCCCGAAGCCTCCCGAATGAACAGCGGCTCGCCGCCCACCGAAGAAAACGCCCGCACTGGCGAGTTCACCCCACCGGGAATCACCTGTTTGGCCCGGGTAAAGAGTTCTGCAGAGCGATTTGTCACTGGCCGCACCGTTCCCGCCAGCATCGCAGAAGTCAAGCGAGTGCGGGCCAAACGGAATGACACTGCGGGAATGAAACGGGGCCCCCGCGTGTTGCTCGCCCAGGCTGGGCCGTGCTAACCGCGGAGATCATGGACGTTCGAGCGATCAATGATTTGGTGCAGCGCGAGAGCGCTTTCGTCGACCCTATTCTGCACGAAGTGCGAAAAGTGGTGGTTGGGCAGGAACACATGGTGGAGCGCATCCTGATCGGGTTGCTCGCAGGTGGCCACGTATTGCTCGAAGGCGTGCCGGGGCTCGCCAAAACCCTCACCATCAATACCCTCTGCCAAACCATCGCGGCGAAGTTTCAGCGGATTCAGTTCACGCCCGACCTGCTTCCCGCCGACGTCATCGGCACGGTGATTTACAACCACCAGAAAGGCGAATTCACCGCCAAACACGGGCCCATTTTCGCAAACCTCGTGCTCGCCGACGAAATCAACCGCGCGCCCGCCAAAGTACAAAGCGCGCTGCTCGAGGCGATGCAGGAAAAACAGGTGACCATCGGCGACACGTCCTACCGTCTCGCTCCGCCGTTCATGGTGATGGCTACCCAGAACCCCATCGAGCAGGAAGGCACCTACCCTCTCGCGGAAGCCCAAGTCGACCGCTTCATGATGCACGTCAAAGTGGGCTATCCCCCGATTGAAGACGAGCGACGCATTATGGAGCGCATGGCGGACTATCAGCTGCTCGGCCCCGGCGAAGGCGGCGACCCCCTCCAAGTCAGCGCCGTCGCGACCACTGCCCAGCTTCTGCAGGCCCGAAAAACCGTGGGGCACGTCTACATGGACGAAAAGATCAAAGACTACATCGTCGAAGTCATCGCCGCGACCCGCAACCCCGACCAGGTCGGCCTTGGAGATATGCGGGACATGATCGCGCATGGCGCGTCGCCGCGCGCGTCGATCGCGCTCAACGTGGCGGCGCGGACCCATGCATTCATTCGCCATCGCGGATACGTCACCCCCGAAGACGTCAAAGCGGTGGGACCGGACGTATTGCGCCACCGCATCATTCGCACCTACGAGGCAGAAGCCGAAGAGGTCACCAGCGAGCAGATCGTGCGGCGCATCTTTGAAGCGGTTGAAGTTCCTTAGGCGCGAGCCCCGATCATGATTCCCCGCGAATTGGTCAAAAAGCTGCGGCAGATTGAAATTCATACCGCGCGGCTCGCCAACGATCAGCTGGCCGGGAGCTACCATTCAGTGTTCAAGGGGCGCGGGATGGCGTTTAGCGAAGTGCGTCAATATCAACCCGGCGACGACGTACGATTCATCGACTGGAACGTGAGCGCGCGCATGAACGACGCGTACGTCAAAGTGTTCACCGAAGAACGCGAGATGACGGTCATGCTGATGGTCGACCTTTCGGCGAGCGAGCGCTTCGGCTCGGTGGCGGCGAGGAAGATCGACACCGTAGCCGAGGTGGCGGCGCTCCTCGCCTTCAGCGCGATCAAAAACAACGACCGCGTAGGCCTCGTGTTGTTTACCGACCGCGTGGAGCGCTTTGTTCCGCCGAAGAAAGGGCGGGGCCATGTCATGCGCGTGGTCACCGAAATACTCAACGCCACCCCCGAACGGACGGGCACCGACCTCAGCGTGGCGCTGGATCTCATCGGCGGGCTCTCCAAACGTCGCTCGGTCGCGTTTTTGGTCAGTGACTTTATCGCCGACAACTACGAAAAAGCGCTCCGCATCGCCTCCACCCGTCATGACTTGATTCCCATCCAAGTGGTCGACCCTCGGGAAGAAGAGCTCCCCGACGTGGGGCTTGCCCTTGTCGAAGATTTAGAAACCGGCGAAGTGCTTGAGCTCGACACGGGCGACCCGAAGGTTCGCAAAGCGTTTCACCATCGCGTACTGACCGAGCGCGCGAAACGGGAACGTCTATTTCGGCGACTACGCATCGACCACGTCACGATTCGCGCCGACCAACCCTACGTAAAACCGATCGCGGAACTCTTTCGCATGCGCCAGCGGCGCCTTACGGGGTATCGATGATCGCGCGGTGGCCGATCCGTTCGACGCCCATCCCCGCCGCAGCGACGATGGGCGCCGCAGTCGTGGCGATGGGCACTGTGGCGATGGGCACTGTGGCGAGCGCGACCGCGCAAGCGCAGCCGGACGGTGGAACCTCAACGGAACCAAGCGAACTTCCCTCCGAACGGAACGAGCTCCCCGCCAAATCACGACCCCAGCTTCAGCAAAAACTCAAGCCAACCACGGGAATCAAAACGGGCGACCCGGTCACCCTCACCATTCGCGCGGTGGCCAAAAAGGGCGACGACGTCGCGGTTCCCAAACAATCGTTCGCGCCCTTCGAAGTGCTCGAGCGGAACGTCCGCGTGCAGCCAAACGCTTCCGATGCTGCGCACGGCACCACCACCTTTCTCTTCGAACTGAAACTGCTCGCGCTGGACCCGGGCACCCACACCGTCGGCCCGGTCAAGCTTCGCGTGGTGACCAAAGACGGCGTGGTCGGCTTCGTATCGACCCACGCGCGAGAAATCAAAGTGGGTTCTTTATTGGCCAACGAACCCGACGCGAAGCCCAAACCTGCCACCAAGCCGGTCGTGGTCATGCAAGACGACTACACCTTGGCGTGGGTACTGGGAGGAATCGCGGCCGCGTTCTTGGGCGCGCTGCTTACGCTGCTGCTCCTCCGCTGGTGGCGCAAACGAGCCCGGGCCCAGGCGCCGCCACCGCCGCCGCGACCCGCCTGGGAGCTTGCCCTCAAGGAGTTGAATCGTCTCGAACACGAGCGCAACGCCATGTTCGTCGACGCACAGGTGCCGCCCGACGCCGAAAAAGTGATTCTCTGGGTCGATGGCGTGAGCGATGCGGTGCGCGCCTACTTGGGTCGGCGCTACGGGTTTGACGGGCTCGAAAGCACCACCGACGAAGCCATCGAGCATTTGCAGCGGGCCAAGGTGCTCGGGGTCACGCTTCCCGAAATTGAAATGCTGCTTGGCGACTGCGATTTGGTGAAGTTTGCCCAGGCGCCGATCGACTCCGAGCAAGCGGAGAGTTTGCTTGCGAGCTCGTTTCGCGTAGTCCGGCGCACGTCTCCCCTGTCGCAGGAGCCGGCGAAGCCGTCATCGCAGGGTTCAACGCCAATGGGTTCGACGAGTGACTCGGACGCCAGCGAACCCTCCTCCGCCGAACAACTTCCCTCAGTCAATTCGCGCGTGCCGGGCGCACCCTCGATCGGCCCGGGTCGTTCTGAAGAACTGCCAGCCTCCCATCCCGACGCAAAGTGGATGCCCAAGCCAGAACCCAATCGGCGCAGTCGTTCGCCGAGCGGCGAGCCGAACAGCGAGTCTGAACGCGAACCGGGAGGCAACCCATGAGCGCGGGCAAACGAACCCTCCGCGCATTGCTCCCCGCGTTGTGGGCGCTTCTCTTTCTGGCCATCGCGCTGGCGTCCGCCGCCTACCTAATCGATGGTGTCTACAGCACTCCGCTCCAGCCCCAGCACTTAAGGCTCGAGCGTCCTTGGGCGCTCCTTCTCTTGCCGGCTGCGTTGCTCGTGTTGGTCGCGCGCGGATGGCTGCAGCGTCGCGCGGCGCCACGCCTTCAAATCAGCCGAGGAGCAGACCTGGCGCGCGTCGGCTCTGGCCTGCGGTTTTGGTTCAAAGACAGCGTGACGGGCATGCGGGCGACCGCCATCGCGCTGCTCGCTGGCGCGCTCGCCGGGCCGCAAAGCATTCACGCGCGCGATACCGTCGACACCGAGGGCATCGACATCGTGGTCACCATGGATATGTCGCTCTCCATGCAGGCCGCCGATATTCAGCCCAACCGTTTTGAGGCAACCAAGTTCGTGGTTCAGGATTTCATCGCCCGACGGCCAAACGACCGGGTCGGCGCGGTGGTGTTCGGCCGCGACGCGTTTACGCTGCTCCCGCTCACCACCGACAAAGAAGCGCTGCGCAACGTGATCAGCGAGCTGCAACTGCAGCTCATCGACGGGCGCGGCACAGCGATCGGCAACGCGGTAGGCGTATCGCTCAATCGCCTTCGGCGGTCTAAAGCGAAAAGCAAGGTCGTGATTCTGCTCACCGACGGGGATTCGAACGCGGGCAATGTCTCGCCTGACCAAGCTGCGGAGCTTGCCAAGGCACTCGGCGTAAAGGTGTTTACCATTCTCATGGGGCAGCACGGTGACGCCCGCGTGCAACGCGGAGCCGACATGTTTGGCCGCCCCCTCTGGGACCGGGGAAGCTATCCCGTCAACCCTGAACTACTACAGCAAATCTCCGACCGCTCGGGCGGAGAATCGTACCGGGTCGCAGACCGCAAGAGCCTCGAGCAGAGCTTTCATTCCATCTTGGATCGCCTCGAAAAATCTGAAATCGAAGACGCGGGCCGAGTGTATGGAGAGCTCTTCGGCGCGCTCGTGTGGCCCGCGCTCGCGCTGCTCGCGCTTGAAATGCTGCTGGGGAGTTTTTGGTTGAGGCGCTGGCCATGAAGTTTGGAAACCAAGAAGCGCTCTGGGCGCTGCTCCTCGTTCCGATCTTGATCGGCGCGCTGGTCGTGGCATGGCGGCTTCGATCCCGCGCCACCAAGCGATTTGGAGATCCGGGCACAGTGCGAAGCCTGGTCGCGGGTCGCTCTGGAATATGGCGCGCGACGCGCGGGGTTCTCTTTTTGCTCGGGCTCGCCCTGGTGGTGGTGGCGCTGGCCGCGCCGCAGTACGGAAGCCGCACCCGGGTGCTCCACAAACGCGGCATCGATATCGTGGTCGCACTCGATTTTTCGAAAAGCATGTTGGCGCGCGATGTCCGCCCCAGCCGCATCGAACGCGCCAAAGCCGAGCTCGAGCGATTCATCGAAGAACTGAGCGGAGACCGAGTCGGCGTAGTGGCGTTTGCCGGCGAAACGATGGAGTTTCCGCTGACCGTCGATTACGCCGCCGTCAATCTCTTCCTCAAGGGGCTCGGCCCCTACGATATGCCCGTCGGCGGAACGGCCATCGGCCGCGCGCTCACCGCAGCCAAACGATTGCTTGAGCGCAGCGACGGCGCCCGCGAACGCGCCCCCGAATCGGTGCGCGCCACGCAGCGCGCACGCGTGGTGATTCTGCTCACGGACGGCGAAGACCACGAAGGCGACCCTGAAGAAGCCGCGCAGGACCTCGCCGACGCCGGGATACGAATTTACACGATTGGCATCGGATCGCGCACTGGAGAGCCCATCCCGACCTACTCCGAGGATGGAACATGGACAGGGTACGCGCGCGACGACGACGGAAACGCGATCACCACATCGCTCACCGCGAGCAACGAAAAGACGCTCCGGTCGGTCGCGTCAACCAGCGGCGGGAAATATTTCCGGGCGCGGCAAGGAGGCGTCGGGGTGGGACAGATTCGCCGCGAAATCCGTCGCATGCAGCAAGTTGAGCGCAAAGCTCGCCGAGTCACCGTGCATGAAGACCGCTACGCGCTTATCTTATTTCCCGGATTTTTGCTCATCCTGCTCGAAGGCCTGCTGCCCGACGCATGGATCGGTCGGCGCAGGCGGGAAGAGATCTGAGTCATGTCCAGCCTCTCGTTCACGTCAAACGCACGAACCGCACGGAGCGTCTCGAGATGGGTCGCGAGAGCGCTCGCGTCCGTATCGCTCGTATTCACCGCGCTTGTGATCACAGCGCTCATGATTGTTGGGCTCGCGACGCCGTCGACCGCGCTGGCCTGGGATTGGTTTCGCTCGCCGAATGATGAAGTGGAGGCGGGCAACCAAGCGATGCGGCAAAAGGATGCGGCGGGCGCTCTCAAGAAATACGACGAGGCGGCGCGGCGCCTTCCATCGAGCCCGGGGGTGCATCTCAATCGCGGGATCGCGTTGATGGCTCAAAAAAAATACGACGAAGCACGTCAGGCGCTGCTGCTTGCCGCGAGCTCGGATGGTGCCCGGTCGATCCGTGCGGATGCCTATCACAATCTTGGGCTCGCGTATTATCAGCAGGGGGACCAGGCGGCAGGCTCCGAGGATCACGAATCGGCGCAGAAGGCGTTTCGGGAGGCGGCCGATTCGTTTCGGCGGTCGCTGAGGGTACGACCGGGGTCGCGGGATACGGCGTGGAACTATGAGTTGGCGCGGCGGCGGATCCGGGAGGAAGAAGAGAAGCAGCGGGAGCAGGAGCAGGACCAGAATCAGGACCAGAATCAGGACCAGGACCAGAGTCAGGACCAGGACCAGAGTCAGGACCAGGACCAGAATCAGAATCAGAATCAGAATCAGGACCAGAATCAGGACCAGAATCAGGACCAGAATCAGGACCAGAATCAGAATCAGGACCAGAATCAGAATCAGAATCAGAATCAGAATCAGGACCAGGACCAGAATCAGGACCAGAATCAGGACCAGGACCAGAGTCAGGACCAGGACCAGAGTCAGGACCAGGTTTTGCCTCAGCATGTGGAGCGGTTGCTTGATTCGCTGCAGGACGGTGAGGAGAATCTGGAGCGGCATCGGGCGCGGGCACGGGCGGCGCGGGAGCGGCGGCAACCTGAGAAGGATTGGTAGTGGTGATTCGTCGCCGAACAGTGCGACCGTCTGGAGTACGATCGCTAAGAGTACGATCGTCTGGAGCGCGATCGCATAGATGGCGATTTTTCAGCATAGGAGCCGCAATTTTAGCATACGTGGCGCAACCAAACGGTTTGCACGCCCAGCGGGGCTCGCGCGCGCAGGCCACGGCGCGGCTTGTGATGACGGCTGACCGCGCAGAGGTGGGCCTGGGGCAAACGTTTCAACTCCAGATTCGCGCGGAAGTGGAAGGCGGCCGACTTTCGGACGTATCCGTTCCGGACCTCAGCGCATTCGACATCGTGGGGCATCAAGTCAGCCAGCCGATGCAGTTTCAGTTTGGGTTCGGGGGGCAGACCCAGTTTGTTCAGTCGAGCACGGTGCATACTTATCGACTGCGCGCGCTCCGAGCCGGTCGGTTCAAGCTTGCGCCAGCTCGGGCGCGGGTCAGGGGTCGCTCGTTTGCGAGCAACCCGCTCACCATCACCGTGCGCGCAGGCAGCGGAGGCGCGGTTCCGCCTCCGCTCGGCGGATCTCCCGGAGGAAATTCTCCCTTGGGTCGGTCGCCGGGATTTGGATTGCCAGGACAGGGACTACCAGGGCAAGGCCTACCAGGACAGGGGCTGCCGGGGCAGGGTTCGGGAAGACCGGGTTCAGCAGTTCCCGAGCCAGGGAAAGCGCTTGCCGGGGGCGCCGAAGGCGTGCGTTTTGACCCGCAAGCGTTTGTGCGCACGGTCGTGGACAAGGCCGAGCCCTACGTGGGCGAACAAGTGACGGTCACCGTCTATCTCTATTCGCGAAGCTCGATTCGATCCGCGCCGACGATTTCTCGCGAACCCACCGCCGACGGGTTTTGGGTGCACGACTTGCTGCCCCCGACTCGGTCGCTCGACGCGACCCAGCAAGTGGTTCAGGGGGCGGTGTTTCGGGTCTACGTCTTGCGGCGGTTTGCTGCGTTCGCCGTCAAGCCCGGCAAGCTCGCCATTGGCGCGCCCGAACTGACGCTCTCCACCGGATCGCTCTTCGATTTGCTGACCGCGCCGCGCAATATTGCCCGCTCGGGCGTTCCGGTTACCGTGCGCGCGAAGCCGTTGCCGCCGATCCCGGCCTCCTTGCAGGGCACTGCTTCGTCAAAGGGCACGGCTTCGTCAAAAGGCGCAGGTTCATCGAAGGGCACTGCGTCTTCAGGGACCGCGGTCGGGCAGTATACGCTGGCCACGAAGCTCGACCGGAGCCAGTCGCGTACCGGGGATGCGGTGACGCTGACCGCTCAGGTCAAGGGCACGGGAAACATCCGCGATGTGCGCCCGCAGTTGGCCAAGATCAAAGGCCTGCAGATATTGAAACCTCGTTTCGAAGACGACATCACCATTCAATCAGACCTCGTCGGCGGCACGCGCACTGTGGAATGGTTGATCGTGCCCGAGCGCGCAGGCACCTACGAACTACCGCCGCTCGAGTTCTACGCCTTCGACCCGACCACCAGGCGCTATCGCAAAGTCCGCTCCGAAGCACTGAGTCTGGTCGCAGCAGGGCAGCCCGTGAGTTCGGGAGATGGCGCGGAAGGCGATTCCGCCGGCCAAACACCTTCCGCCCCGGTAATCCGTTTTGGCCCGATTCGACCCCGCAGCGCACTATCGCGCGGAGAGCGACCCCTCACCGAGGCGCCATGGTTTCCCTACGCGGTCGCGTTTCCTCCCTTTGTCTTTCTCGCGCTGCTTGGAGCGCGAGAATGGCGCCACCGGCAGCGCGCCGCGGAGACCAAAAACGCGCCGAAACGTACGTCGAAGTCTGCGCGAAAGCGTCTCAAACGCGCACAGGAACATGCGCGCGCAGGAGATGCGAGCGCGTTTTACAGCGAGGTACAAAGCGCACTAAAAAGCGTGCTCGAAGTCCGGCTGGGAGAGCAGGTGGGAGGATACACCCATCGTGAGCTTCGCTCGACGCTTCAGTCGCGCGGGATGGACGAAGATCTAGCCGACAAGCTGATTGAAGAACTTGAAGGATGCGATTTCGCGCGATTCAGCACCGAAGGCCGAGACCCTCAGGAAATGAAACGCGCCATCGAGCGCACGGGCACTCTGCTCGGGGCGCTCGACCGATTTTCTCCGTCGAGCGCGCAGGCATGACTCCGCGAACCCCACAAGTCGCCGCGCGCGCGTTGAGTATTGCCTTCGTGGTCGCGTTCAGTCTCCCTGGCGCCGCCGGGGCCCAATCGCTCGCGCAGATCTTCGAGCGCGCCAACCGCGCCTACTTCGCCGGAAACTACGACGCGGCGGCCAGCGGGTTTGAATCGCTGGTGGAGGCGGGTGTTCGCGACGCAGATGTCTATTTCAATCTCGGCACGAGCTACGCGAAGCAGAAAAAGATGGGGCTCGCCATCGTCAACTTCGAACGCAGCATCAAGCGCCGGCCCGGTGACGAAGAAGCGGAGCGCGGCCTTCTCGCGGCCCACCGCGCGCTCGGCAAACAACGCGCCGAAGCGGAAGGAGAAGCGGTCGTCGCGAAAGACCCTCCGCTCGGTCAAGCGCTGGTTCGCGGATGGCGCGAATCGACCCTTGCGTGGTCGGTGCTCGCGTTCAACCTGCTGCTCTTCGGTTTGCTCGTTGCGCGATGGCGGTGGCACGAAGAAGCGGCGCGTCTCGGCCTCGGCATCGCCGCCCTCGTCAGCGGAGCGCTTCTGCTACTCGCCGCCACGGGCCTGGCCATCAAACACGGCGCGACCCAGGGGGGCCCTCCGGCCATTGTGGTGGAAGATCAAACCTCTATTCAAGAGGGCCCGGATCGTCGCTCCGCCACGCGCGGAAGAGTGCGCGAAGGAGAACGCGTCGAACTTCTGGACCGCGCACAAGGCTTCGTGCGGGTTCGCGCGGGCAACCAAGCCGGCTGGGTCGCGGCGAACAGTGTCCAGCGAATCTAGACCGCCCACGGCTCAGGCCGTCCAGGGATCGAATAGCTCGATACCGCAGTCGACAAAGTCGACTACATTGCGGGTGACAAGCGCCGCCCCGCGCGAATGAGCGATGGCCGCAATCTGCGCGTCCATTTGAGCGATCGGCCGACCGGTACGACGGCGTCTCGCGACAATCTCGGCGTAGCTGCGCGCCGACGCGCTATCGAACGAAAGCACTCGGCCATGCAGATCTTCCTCAAACATGGCATGAACTGCCTCTTCCAGCGCGCGCCGACGCTTGCCTTTCGCGAGCAGAGCAACCCCGTAGAGAATCTCTGCGAATGTCACCGTAGTGGAAAACAGACTTGAGGCTGGGTGCTTTCCCAGCCAGACAGAGACCCGTTTCGATGGCGCGGCTTTCATGAGCTCCGAAAGCACGTTGGTGTCGAGCACCATCATTCGTCAAAAGCGGGCGGTTCCCGCGTCGGCTCCCGCAATGGCGGTGGAATATCCACCCCGCCGATATCCTCAAACCGCCTCCGGATCGCCTTGGGAAGACTGCGCAAGGGAGGCTCCGCCTCCGCCAGCGCATGACGAAGAATGCTCCGCGCCTCCTCTTCCATGGACCTCCCGTGACGCGCGGCGCGCACTCGGAGGCGCGACTTGATGCGTTCGTCTAGATTGCGAATCGTGATTGCGGCCATGATATTGCGCCTGCGCGTCTCTGCTGCTTGCTTCTGCTACCGTAGTCAACGGTATCATTGATGTCAATGATTGCACATCGCATCATTTGGACACGGCGCGCGAGCCGCTGATCGTGGCCCTCCGCGAAGCTCGTTGCACCACGTTGTTCGCTGGCGCGTTGGCGTTCATCGTTTGAAATCAGGACCCTGGCTCAGACCCACGCACCCTGATGGCATGTCGGATCGTGTCCATCCGCCATTGGGTCAGGCGGTGGAACTCGTGGTAGCTGTGTTTTGGCCCTTGGAACAGCCGGGGGAAATTCGGTTCGGGCGCCGCGTAAATCCCGATCACCGAAAGGTGCCCCCCGATCCTCTGAAGGAGCGGGCCTCCTATGTCGTGGAGCTCCAAACGGGCCGCCTTCGTTGCTCCTCGTTCTTTCCAGTCTCTTCCCGGCGTGAACCACAATCTCTCCGCGCGCCGGGCAAGAGACGCCTTCTCGGCCTCAGCCTCGGCGCCCCTGCCCCAAATGTTGTTGAAGTCTCTGCGAATTTCGCGGCTGTTGATGAGAACGGTTTCCTGTTGCAAGAAGGGAGAGCTCCAAGCTCCGCGCAATCGCGCGACGCGGCGATCAAACCCCGTCACCAATACTGGTGGTTGGCAATTCATCTGGGATTCGGAATCGGCCTCCACCCAGCTTCGATGAACAAGCGGCGCCGAAGGAAGCGTGTTCACAGCGCCATCTGTTTTATCCATCTCCAATAGCGCCAGTTCCTGTCCGCCATCTTCATCGATGAAACTGGCGTGTATGAATTCGACGATGTCGAGCGCACCGCCCGCGGAAAGAATTCCCACAATGAACGGGGGTTTCTGAATTCCGGAGATTTCCTGGAGCCGTTCGTTCGCCGTAACCACCCAGTCTCCAGATGTGAGCAGGTGACGATCGCTGACCTTGATGGCGAGAAAAGAACTGTCTTGGAACATGGGTTGACTACCGTCTCCCGTGGGCAAATCCACCGCGACCACCCATTCCGGCGCTTTCGCGAGACCTCTTCCGGTAAGTTTGGGCGCCTCGTCGACTGGCGCGTCGGGGGTCGGGGAGCACGCACCGCTCCACGCAATACTCAATGCAACCACGCAAGCCGATACAACATCGCAAGGTCGCTGCGCCAAGCGGGACATCAGATAACTCACCACACGCTCCGCGACAGGGGTTCGTTCAAGCTCTAGCGACTGCCGCCCGAGTCTGCCGCAGCTCCCGAATCCGTCGCAGTTCCCGAATCTGATCCTGTTCCTGATCCCGTTCCCGAATCAACCCCCGCCCCCGCATCGGCCTCCCCCTCCTGCGGCCCAAAGCACACGCGGATTTCCTCCTGCTCGAACCCGTCGCAGGCAGTATCCCCATCTCCCACCACGAACGTCTGCGAGTCGGAACAAGATAAGTCGGCCACGCAGTTGTAGACTTTCGCGCTGGCGCGCCAGCACGCGCCGGTGTCGCCATCCTCTTCCCTGGGGGCGCCTACCCGAATGCATTGCTCGGCGGATGTATAGCCCGCCGCATCGACTTCTCCGATAAACCCGCATTCTTCCGCCCGGCGGCATACCCGACGGAAGGCGGCTTCGGCCTGAGCGAAGGCGGGACTTGAGCTTTCGCCGTTCTCATCACCACAGCCGAATGACCCAACAAGCGACAACCCAAACATGACCGCGCCGAACGCGAACCCGGGGCTACTTTGGCGGTGGGCATGGCACATATTGCTCTCCGAAACTCCTGTGAGGCGACCCGCGGTGGGGCTGCCGCGATGAGCGCGCACTATACGCGCAACCCAAGGCCTCGACGACCGCTCGCGGCTGGAGCGCGTGGTGAAGAATGCTAGCCTTCGCGCAGAACTGGCCTTCGCGCGGGACCTTCGCGCGGGATGAGAGGAGGAGATTGTGACTCAGAAAAAAGTCGCTCAGAAGTTCCGGTTGCAGCAAAAGCTGCGCATCTCTCGCGAAATCGTTGCCCACCTGAGCGCGGAGGAGCTGACCGAGGACAGAGCCAACACCGTGCGAGGCGGCATAAATCCCTGCTACCACGGAACGTATCGGACTAGGTAGACACGTGGTCGCTATCTCCTGTCACCAATCGACGGGAGCTACAAACCGGAAATCCAGTTGCGGATCAAGGTCACGCCGTCCGAGTGCACCACTTCGGTGCCGATGGGAGGCATTTGCACGCCGTTTTCGCGGCTGGAGATACGGGCGACGACAAAGCTCATGTCGGGTTCCCCGGGTTCGATCAGCGTCATGGAGGGCATGCCGGTCACCGGTTGGTCGACCGCGGTGGAATAGGTGCCCGTCTCCTGAACGCTGGAGAGCCCGGTGTTGACCCACAGGACCATCGGCGTCGGTCGGCGCCGTATCCCCGTGCCGTGGCAGTTGCCGCAGTTGGCGTGGAGGTAGCCCAGCGCCTCTTGTTCGCTGGCCGTCCCGGGAATCTCCGCGTCCGACAACGCGATCGCATCGGTGAGCAGATCGTCGCGAAGCAGATCGCCGAGCGACACTTCCGCATCGTCATGATTCAGCTGAATCGCGGTAAAGCTCGCGACAATGTCGGTGCGGTTTTGGTGACATTCATTGCACTCGTTGAGGGGCGGGATGTCGTGGTTGGTGCTGAGCACGTTTTGTTCGCCGTCGAATACCTCTTCCACTTCGTCTTGCTCTGCGTTCCAACGAAACGTGCGTATCGACCAACCGGGCACGCCCGTAGCGGGGCTGGTTTTTTCGAAATAGCGCGTCTCGACGCGCATATCGTCAATAAGGAAGGTCTTCCAGAACCGCGTGCCCACTGGGTAGACCCACTCGTCAGGATCTGACGTATCGATCTGTTCGCCTTCGGGAATCGATACGTAGCGTTCTTTATCGGCGCCGTCGCTCCAGAGCACATAGCGAGGCGCGTAGAACTGCACGTCGTCAGCCAGTTCGGTGCAATCCGCGTCGGCGTAGAGGCCCGGAGGGCCGTCGCACGGCTCCACGATGGCCGCGTCGGTCGCGGCGTCGGGGTCGCTGGCGTCGCGGTTGCCGAGGCTGGAATCAGCGGGACGGGCATCGGCCATCCCGCCGTCGCTCGCGGTGGCGGCGTCGTCATCGCCGCAGGCCATGAGCCCGCCGGCGACCCAACAACCAGTCACCAGACTGCGGGCGATCGAGCTTCGAATCAGGCCAAGTTTGTTCGAAAAGCGAAAAAGCGTTTTTTGATTCCCCACAAGTTGAGATATTAGTCGGAACTGATTGTTCCGACCACACAGAAAGATGGTATTGTGTATGTTACGAGCTTCGATGCGTGTACTTAACTTTCCATCCGCGCTCGCGATGATTGCGGTCTTTGCATGTCCGCTGTTCGGCAACGTTGTCTTGCCACGTGGGGCAAGCGCGCAGGAACAACCACCTGCAACCCCGGCGCCCACGACTCCAGACGGAAAACCACAAACCCGCGAGTCGCTTGATGAGGCGGCGCGGCTTACGTTCTTGTCTGCGCGCGACGCATTCGCGAAGGGCGACTACGAGCTTGCCCTGTCTCGGTTCAAGCAAGCCTACGAACTCAGCCCGCGGCCCGCGCTGCTGTTCAACATCGGCACCACGCTCGATCGCCTGCGGCGCGACGAAGAAGCGCTCGCCACGTTCGAAAAATATCTGGCCGAAGCTCCGAACGCCCCTGACCGCCCCCAAGTCGAAGCGCGCATGCGATCGCTGCGGGTCGCAGTAGGCAAGCGACAAGCGGCAAGAGAGCGCCGCGCCGCAGAAGAAGCCAAACGAAAAGAAGAAGCGGAGCAACGCGCCGAAGAGCAACGTCGCCAGGAGGCTGAACGCGCCCGCACAGGGTCGACCGACAAGCCCCGCAAGCGGTTGCACAACGCGTATTTTTGGTCCGCGGTGGGTCTTACGGCGGCAGCCGGCGCGGCGCTGACATTCGTCGGCATCCGCACGCTAAGCCTGAACGACGACTACGAGACCGAGGTGGAACGCGCTCGTACGGGTGAAGGCGGCGCTACGGTCGACAGCGCGCGGTCTGCGCGCGACGACGCGGAGTCGATGCAGCTGCTCACCAACGTCATGATTGGCGTCACGGGAGCGGCCGCGGCCGCGAGTCTTACGCTATTCTTTTTTACCGACTGGAAGTACAACCGCCCGGGGACCAAGCCCGTGGCCAACTTTGGACCGAACGAAATCTTTTTGGGCGCATCACATCGATTCTGAACAGGGGGGACCGGTGGGAAGAAAAACTAGCTTATGGACGGCCCTGCTTGTCACGGCCCCGGCCGGCGCGTTCACGCCCGGCTGCACGATCGTAGACTCCGGGCTGATTGATTCGTTGCTCGCTGGCGACGCAGGAGCTTCAGACGGAGCGGCGGGCGACGGCGCGACCGGGCCTCGCATCGCGGGCGATGCCTGCAAAGACGACACGGACGTGACGGTGATCACCGATTCGGTAGAGCTGACGGTCGATACCGAAGGCTTCTCCAGCACGTTTAACTCAAACTGCTCGGGCACTCCGACGATCGGCAACGACGCGTTCATCCCGATCGACGTGTTGCCCGGCGAGGTGTGGCATTTTCACTTGGCGGCAGACCCCACCGACGAACGCAGCCGGGATCGCGACCCGGCCGTGTTTTTGGTGCAGGAGAGCAACGATTGCGACGACCGCGGCTGCAACAATTTCTCCGATGAATGCGCGGGCTCGTTCGACGAACACTTCGCGTTCGAGCCAAGCGCGGAAGGTCGCTGGTACGTGGTCATCGACGATCGCCAAGCCGGCAGCGGGCGCTACAACCTCGACGCGTTCCGGTTGCTCTGCGGCGACGGCGAAGTCAGCCACGGCGAAAACTGTGACTCTGGCGAACTTTGCACCAACCAATGCCTGGCCGTGCTCAACAACAACCGGACGATGGAACTCGAGCCCAACGATACGCCGCCCGAGGCGAACTTTGTCGAGATTCCTATCGTCGGCGGAGAGATCACCATTTCCGGCGCGATCGGCAATGGCTGCTATCCCGACCTCTACTCCATCGAAGTCACCGCGGCGCGGCCGCACATCGCGATCTCTCCGGAGTTCCCGGTGGGCACGCCCTGCGACGAAACCAGCGCGCCCTACGAGATCTCGGTCATCAACCGTGCCGGCGGCGTGATCGATGGCACGCGGGTAGCCGGATGTCCGAGCTTCGACCGCATGCTCGACCCGGGCTCCTACGTGGTGTCGGTCGATATCCCCGACCAGCCTGACGCCCCCTCCCCATACCGACTCAAGTTCGAAGCAAGTACCACCCGATGAACCGTTTCGCTGTCGTTTCCCTTTTTTCTCTCGCCTCGCTTCAACTAGCTAGTGTCGCTCCCGCCTACGCGCACGATTCGTTTGTCTCGCTGGTGCCCCGCACCGCGACCGCGATGAACTCGGTAGGCACGGAGCGGCCCTGTATTACATGCCACAACAACCCCGATGGCGGGGCGGGATGCGTCAATGGCGGAGGCACCAAGCCCTGTCTGAATCCGTTCGGCGAGGCGTTTCGGGACGCTTCGCGATTTTGGGACGAAGACCTCGCCGCGCTCGATTCAGACGCGGACGGGTTCACCAACGGGCAAGAGCTGCAAGATCCGCTCGGCACCTGGCGACTCGGGCAGTCCGCGCCGGGGGTCGCTGAGCAGGTTACGCGGCCTGGATTTGTATCGTCGAGCCCCGGCCTCACCGACGGCGATGGCGATGGATACTGCTGGTTCGGCCGGGACATGAACGGCAACGGCGTGTGCGTCGACGCGGGAGAGAACGACGGCTCGTTTGACTGCAACGACAACGCGAGCGCGATCAATTCGGGGCAGAGCGAAGTCTGCACCAACGAAGCGGACAATGATTGCGACGGGCTCTCCACGCTGGTGGATCCGGAATGCGGCGATGTGGTCGACCAAGACGGTGACGGAGTGTGCCTGGCGGGGCGCGACAACAATGGCGATCGTGACTGCATCGATCCGGGGGAGAATACCGGCGAGGTCGATTGCGATCCTGCGCAGATCACGGTGTACCCCGGCGCGCCGGAGAACTGCGTAGACGGACTCGACAACGACTGTGATGACGCGACAGACGGTTCGGACAGCGATTGCCGGACCGATGTCGACAACGACGACGACGGGTTCTGCCCGCTCGGAGCCGACTTGAACAACAATGGCCGCTGCGACGACAACAGCGCTGAGGTCGGCGGCGGCCACGACTGCGACGACAACAATCCGGACGCAAACCCGCGCCAGGTCGAGATTTGCACCGACGCCATCGACAACGACTGCAACGGGCTCGCGAACTTCACCGACCCGACCTGCCGCCCATTGCTCGACGCCGATGCCGACGGCTATTGCCCGATGGGGCGGGACGTCAACAACGACCAGGATTGCGCTGACGAAACCGAGGACGACGGTTCGGTCGACTGCAACGACGAAGACGAAACGGTCAACCCGGGCGCGATGGAGATGTGCCTCAATGGGCGCGACGACGATTGCGACGGGCAGATCAGCCTGTCCGACGAAGATTGCTTCGGCTACCTCGACGTCGATCGCGATCGCTATTGCTTTGTAGGCTTTGATTTTGACCGCAACGGAACCTGCACTGGAGAGGGAGAGCAGGAGGGGACGAGCGACTGCGACGATGGCTCGGCGCGGGTCAACCCGGAGGCGATGGAAGTCTGCACCGATGGCGTGGACAACAACTGCGACGGCAGCGAGGACGCGTACGACCCGATCTGCTCGGCGGAATATCTCGACTTTGACCGCGACGGATGGTGCGAGGTTGGCCAAGACATCAGCGCAGACGGGGATTGTTCCGACGAGGGCGAGCAGGAAGGCCCTGCCGACGCCGCCAAAGACGACCCCACGATTTTCCCAGGGGCCGGCGAAAACTGCTTCGACCGAAAAGACAACGACCAAGACGGCACGATCGACCTCGACGACTCGGATTGCACGCGTGAGCGCGATGAAGACGGGGACGGATACTGCAAGATCGGCCAGGACATGAACGGCGACGGCGACTGCACTGACGACAACGAAAACATCGGCGTAAGCGACTGCCAGGACGACAACCCCGACGTCCGACCTGGCGCTGAGGAACTATGCACCGATTTCGTCGACAACGACTGCGACGGAGACGTGGACCTCGTGGACGACGCATGTTGGTTCTTGCTCGACCTCGACCGGGATGGATTCTGCGGCATGGGCATCGATGACAACCGCGATGGCGATTGCTTGGATGCATCGGAAGACCGCTTCGGGGAAGACTGCGACGACAGCAACCCCGAGGTGTCACCGCGGGTGCGTGAAGTCTGCGACGACGGCATCGACAACGACTGCGATGGGAACATCGATGTCGATGATACGCAGTGTCCCTGCGAAAACGATGCGCAGTGCGACGACGGAGACGACTGCACGGTGGACCGGTGTGATGACGAGGGTCAGGGCTGTTTGCGCACGCCGGATCCGATGTGTGGCGACGGCGGCATGGGCGACGGCGGGGGCGGCGGAGGTTGTGGATGCGCGGTCCCCGGAGCGAGCCGAGTGGTCCCGGGCGGCACGCCGGGAGGCTCGAGCAGCAACGTCTGGATTGTGTTGGCGCTTGCGGGAGGATGGTGGTTGCGCCGCAAGCGCCGTCGCACCCGCAAGGGAGCGAGTGGGTCGGGGAGAGCCCCGTCGGTCGAAAGACGGGGACGTACTAAGGGTCGGAGAACGTAGTGATGAGTCGAGTGGCAACAAGATGGATGATGTTTGGTGTTTTTTCGATGGGGTCCATCTTGTTCGAGCCAAGCTCGGCCGCCGCATATAGTTCGTATCGAACGCGCGTGCCCAACGGGACTACGCATAGCTGTTTGACCTGCCACGTGACCTCGGGGGGGGGCGCGGCATGCGGCAGCGGGCACAGCGAATACCCCAACTGTCTCAACAACTTTGGCAAAGCGTTTCGGTCCCAGGGGTTCGCCTGGACGAGCACCCTGCGCAGCCTCGACTCCGACGGAGATGGGTATTCGAACGGGCAAGAGCTGCTCGACCCGAATTTCAACTGGAGCCAGGGCGACGCGAACCCCACCCCCACCGCGTACTCTACCCTTCCCGGCTTTTTCGGCGGGATGAACGAGTGCGTGCTGGATTACGACTGGTGCGACAACAACCCCGTCGCCACCTGCACCAACACCTCTGGAGCCTATCCGAGTTTCACCTGCACGTGCCCATCGGGCTATAGCGACTTCTTTGGCAACGGCAGCTTTTGCCTCGACATCAACGAATGCAACTCAAGCCCCTGCGGCGCGGGCGGCACCTGCACCAACACCTCGGGCAGCTACACCTGCAACTGTTTCGCCGGGTATACGTTTTCAAGCGGCACATGCGTCGATATCAACGAGTGCGCGTCCAACCCGTGCGGGCCACAGGGCATCAGCTGCACCCAGGGCGCGCCGCCGACCTACACCTGCACCTGCAATACCGGCTACGCCTTCAACGGCACGACCTGCGTGCTCGAAAATGCGTGCACCGCGGGGCTTGACGATTGCCATCGCAACGCCACCTGCACCCCCATCGGAGCGGGCTACGACTGCGCCTGCAACTCGGGCTATACCGGCAACGGCCACACCATCATCCGCGGCGCCACCGGCTGCACGGATATCAACGAATGTTTGAGCAGCCCCTGCGCCCCCGGCAGCTGCCGCAATCTCTCCGGGAGTTACGACTGCTCCTGTCCAAGCGGCTACCTCGATACGGGCACCAGCTGCGACGATATCAACGAATGCCTCACCGACCCCTGCGGCGTTGGCACCTGCACGAATCTCGGCGGAAGCTACCGCTGCACCTGCCCGCGAGGATTCGAAGCCACGATGGGCACCTGCGTCGACATTGACGAATGCGCCACCGATCCTTGCGGCCCAGGCACCTGCCAGCAGAGCACGCCGGGCGACTATACCTGCGCGTGCAACAACGGCTACGAACCGACCGCGGAGATCAACGGGCGCTGCGTGGACGTAGACGAATGCACGATGCCGCAGGTGAGCTTGTGCGCCACGGAAGCGACCTGCACCAACACCGACGGCAGCTGGCGATGCGACTGCAACGAGGGGTACGAGGGCGACGGAACGTCGTGCGTAGACATCGACGAATGCTCCGAAGCAGCGCTCAACGAGTGCTCGGTGCATGCCACGTGCACGAACTCGGCGGGCAGCTTCAGCTGCGCGTGCAACGAAGGATACGAGGGCTCGGGAATCACCTGTACGGACATCAACGAATGCTCGGCCGGCAACGGTGGGTGCAAGGACACCGAGGTTTGTGTCAATGTGATCGGCGCCACCCGCGTCTGCGACTGCGCCCCGGGGTTTGATCGCCCCTCCGATGACCAGGAATGCGCGTCAGCCTGCGGCAACAGCATTCGCTCGCTCGGCGAGCAGTGCGACGACGGCAACGTCGACGAAGGGGACGGATGCAACGCCTCGTGTCAGGTGGAGCCCGGCTGGGTGTGTTTCGAGCTCGACGGTGGCGTCAGCGAATGCGCGTTTACCTGCGGCGACGGCCTCATCAACACGGGCGAAGAGTGTGACAACGGCGAAAACAACTCGGATACCGAGCCCGACGCCTGTCGCACCCGATGCGTCAACGCGCACTGCGGCGACGGCCTGCTCGATTCGGGCGAGCAATGCGACGACGGTACCGGCAACGCCGATGACCGGGCTGACGCCTGCCGAACCACCTGCGTGCCTGCATACTGCGGAGACGGTTTCACGGACACCGGTGAAGAATGTGATCCGGGCGGGGGCACCCAGCTCGACCAAGCGCTCTGCACAAGCCGCTGCGGAGAAAACCCGTCTGGGGACGGAGGAAGCACACCGGGTCTCGAGGGAGGCGGCGGTTGTGGGGTGGCCTACTCGAACCGAGGGCCGGACTCCGGGTCGACCTCATGGTTCTGGGCCGCACTTTGCCTCGGCTTGATGCTCCGGCGTCGAAGACGCTGACGAGGACGACAATCGTATTGACATTTCCGTCCACTCCGGACGAACATGCTGTCGCGATTTGCAGCGTGGGCTTGAGACGAAGCGCGAACGGGTGGAGCAGATGGGCGAAGCGGGCGGAAAGATTAAAATACTCGTCGCCGACGACGACTTAGAGATTCTGGCGCTGGTGGCGCGGCAGGTAAAGCCGCTCGCGGATCAGCTCTTCGAGGCGTCCGATGGAGAGGAAACTCTGCGCATAGCGCGGGAAACCACGCCCGACCTGATCATTCTCGATGTGATGATGCCGGGGATGAGCGGCTGGGAAGTTTGCCGAGCGGTTCGCGAGGAGGAGTCTCTTGCCGACACCAAGGTCATTATGCTGACCGGCATTGGCGAACGGCTCAACGAGATGACCTCGCCGCTCTATGGCGCGAACGCCTACTTGGACAAGCCGTTCGAACTTGACGACCTTGAAGAAAAGGTACGTGAAGTGCTTGCTGCGTCCGACTAGAGCGCTGATCAGTTCGCCTGAGGGTCTGGCACCCAGACCCTCTCGTCGGGGTACGACCCCGACGATTCACCCAAACTCCCCCGCCAGGAGGCACGTGACATGGTTGCCGGGGAGTTCG
>JANQQS010000099.1 GCA_028284955.1 Myxococcota bacterium
CGCGCAGTTACGTAGCGGTCGACTGCGGGTGATGGATCGAAACGATGCCTTCGCTCGCAGTCTTGCCCCAACGCTGAAGCCCAACGAAACCGGGGCCCCGCCGCTACGCGGTGGGGACGGCCGCAAACGCGGCCGGCGGCGGGTGGGGGGCCCCGCGGAATCGTATTCCGTGGGGGGAGGGGCTGCGGCCAGCCCCTCCGAAAAAACAGCTCAGACCCTCCCTACGGGAAACAGACGCTCGCTGATGCGGTGGGATGCGCGTGCGGCGTGGTCGGCGACTAGGGTGGTGAGATGACGGACTGCGCGTGGCTGTTTTGCCGAACACGCGATCAGCATATCTCGATGGGGAATGCCGGCGACCCACGGGGGCTCGATTTCCCCCTCCAGAACGCGCTGCAGTCCGGGAAGCAGCAGTCGCGCAGCGTCGAGCCCATCGCGGCTTTGCGCGACCACCAAGCGCCCGGCGTCGGCTTCAATCGTGGCAAATCGCGCTTGCTCGGAGCGTGCGGCAAGGTTCTCCAGGGCTTTTCGTAGAATTACTCGTGCGTCCCCCCAAGTCGCGACCTCGTTGCTCCGAACGTAGCGTGCGCGATCGGTGTAGGAGAGCACCAGCGCGAGCTTGACGTCGTGATGGAAGGGGCGGAGAAAGACGGCGTCGCCGAGCGGGTCGGCGAAACTTGCGCTGATCAGTCGAGGGAGCACGCGCGGCGCAGCCTCTTCCCAAGGAATATCCGACGCCGCGGGACGATTGCGCGGCGCGTCAAGGGATCCGTTTGTTGGAGTTTCGGTCGCTTGAGGCAAGAGCGAAACGATGCGAGCGACCGCTCGACGTACGGTTTCTTTCGGCTCTCCAGACGTGGCCACCGCCACGCGACTGAGATCGACTTGAGTCCCGCCGGTGAGGGTCAGCGCGTATTCGTATTGGCTGTCGATTTGGACGTTGGGGTGGGTTTCCGCGAGGCACTCCTGAAATGCGGAAACGACGCGCGAATAGGTTCCTTCGCCGCGCGCCTCCGCCTCGGCTTGCTCGAGTTGTCCGCGGAGATGGGCCACGGGGTCCGGGGCATCGAGCGCTCCGTGAATCGCTGCGAAAGGATCGAAGAAACCGAATCTCCCGAGCGCGACGCGATGCTCGGTTCCGCGTTGTCGATGCTCTCCTGTGCCTATGTGATGCAGGAGAAGAAGCGCGAGCATGGCCCCTGCGCCGTCGATAAATCGCTGGTCGTCTGCTTCCTGGTTGCCCTGCGCGCATTCTTCGCTCGCAAATGTACGCAGCGCGTCTGCGAGCCGAAGCACGCCGAGCCCTCCGGAGGGGAACGAGCCGCCGCATTGCCAATCGATCCAATCGAGCGCGTGCGCCACCAGCACCCCGCCGCGGCTTTGGAGATCCTGGATCCAGGCCGTCACGCTCGCGACCCTACCGCGCTTGCGCGGGCAATCCCAGCATCAACCGGCGCTCCGGTTGGCGCGCGGGCACGTTTCAGGGTAAGAGCCGCGCCATGGCGAAGGCCAAACGGAAAGCCAAGGGAAAAAAATCCGCGTCGTCTGCGATCGCTTCGGCCTCCGCGACGCCAGCAGAGGACCAAAACCGAAGTGACTCTGCAGGGGAATCTGAAGACGTGGCGCAGTCTGGGAGCGTAGGGAGCGCGGCGGCATCGACCGACGCGCCTGCGCTTTCCAAGGCTGAGCGGCGCCGCGCGAGGCAAGCGGCTCGCCGGATGGCTCAAGCGCCCGCGGTTGACCCGAACTTGCCCAATCCTGAAAACGCAAGCAAGAGCGGCGGTCTCGTCTTCGTCGGCGTGATTTTGAGCCTCGTACTGCTCGCCATTGCGGCCCAGTTTTTTACGGGGCAGTAGATTCTAACTGAGCGGTAGATTCTGACTGATCAATGGGTCGACCCTCGGCTGCGGCCGTCGCTCAGTTCCGGCCGTCGCTCAGTTCATTGTGTCGCTGTACGATGGAAGCGCCGACGCGTTCGATGCGTACAGGTGGACCCGCGCAGGGTCGATAGAGATCGTCACATCCTGGCCGGTGGTCAGCGCGATGTGGGGATCGGTTCGCGCGATCCAACGGACGCCGTGGATTCCCAGGTGCACGAGCGTCTCTGACCCAATCGGTTCAATCAAGTCGACTGTACCGTGAAGCGCTGCTTCTGCGCGACGCGACTCGACACGAATGTGTTCCGGGCGAACCCCCAACGTGATTGGTTCGCCCGGTCCACCTTGAGGAGCCGAGGTTTCGCTTGTCGATAGGCCTCCCGCGCAGCTTTCTGGCAACGCGATGCGAGGGAGCCTCGGATGCACGAAAAAGAGCGCCGCGCCATCGCGTTCGAGGGTTCCTTCGAGGAAGTTCATCGGGGGAGAGCCTAAAAAGCTCGCCACAAAACGCGTCGCGGGCTGGTCGTAGAGGGTCATCGGGGGCGCGATTTGTTCCAGCTGGCCGTGGTTCATGACGGCGACCTGGTCGCCCATCGTCATCGCTTCGATTTGGTCATGCGTGACGTACACCATGGTCGCGCCGAGCTCTTGTTGCAGTTGCCGGAGGTCGTAGCGCATTTGCGCGCGAAGTTTGGCGTCGAGGTTCGAGAGCGGTTCGTCGAAGAGAAAGACGGCGGGTTCGCGGACGATGGCTCGCCCCAGCGCGACGCGTTGCTGTTCTCCGCCGGATAGCGCCCCCGGTTTGCGATGAAGCAGACCGCCCAAACCGAGCATCTCTGCTGCGCGATGGACAGATTTGGCGCGTTTGTCTTTGGAGACGCCGCGCAGTTTCAGTCCGAACGACATATTGTCGAACACGGTCATGTGAGGGTAGAGCGCGTAGTTCTGAAAGACCATGGCGATGTCGCGATCTTTCGGAGGCAACGCCGTCACATCCCGGTTGCCGATACGGATGGTCCCGCGAGACGGGCGCTCGAGCCCCGCGATAAGACGCAGCGTGGTCGATTTTCCGCAGCCGGAGGGGCCAAGCAGCACCAAAAACTGTCCGCTCGCGAGATGAAGATCAACGTCGCGAACGCCAGTCACTCGGCCGGGAAACTCCTTGGAAAGGTTGGTGAGAGTAAGACTCGACATCGCAACGACAAAGAACGGGCTATCCGGAATTAGTCCAGAACACGGCACCGGTCGAGTTGGTTGACGGACTAGTCCGACACCGACGCCGAACCAGACGCCGACACCGACGCCGAACCTGAACCGGAAGCCGACACTGACACCGATTCAGCATCCGACCCCCCGGAATACAATTCCGCGGGTGCCCCTCCCCAACTCCGGCCGCTGTCGCGTCCGCCCCACCGCAATGCGGCGGGGCCCGTTGGTTTGTTTGGAGGGTTTGAAGCAAACCCTCCCCCCCGCGGGTACGACCCGCGCGGGTCCCCCTCCCGACTCCGGCCGCATTCGCGTCCGCCCCACCACTGCGCGGCGGGGCCCCAGCAGCACACCACTCACGAAACCAGGACACGTGCATCCTGGCGGGGGAGTTTGGGTGAATCGACCGGATCGTATCCGGGCGAGAGGGTCTGGGTGCCAGACCCTCAAAAAGCAGACGGCCAGACCCTCAATTAGAGAAGGCGCCTAGGGTAAGACCCTTCACAATGCGCCGCTGCAAGACAAGGAATACAACGACGGTTGGTGCGCAGACCAGCGCGATGCCGGCGAATACGACTGGGATATTTTGCGCGTAGCGTTGGCTCAACGCGAGGTTGTAAAGGCCGACCGGCAGCGTCAGCGCGTCGGGGTCGGTGAGCAGAATCAGCGCGAGATTGTATTCGTTCCAGAAGGTCAGGAAGTTGAAGATCATGACCGTCGCGAGGCCCGGCCCCGAGAGCGGAAAGTAGACGTCGCGGAAGATCGTCCAGGGCGAGGCGCCGTCGATGGCGGCGGCTTCGCTGAGCTCTGGAGGCAGCTTCTTGTAGAACGCGGCGAGCACGAAGATAGAAAATGGAAGCGCGAGCGCGGTGTAGACGAGCGTAATCCCGAGCCGAGAGTTGAGCACTGTGAACCCGCCGATAGCTACGCGGTGGTAGTCGAGAAAGAGGGGGGTGACGATCAGAAACCCCGGCACGGCCAGCGCGAACGACAGCGCGCCGACGATGAGGCTCTTGCGGGGAACTGGGAGAAGAGCGAGGGCGTAGGCCGCGGGGGCCGCGAGCAGCGCCGAGAAAGCAACTGCGCCCAGGGTAATGAGCGCGCTATTGAGAAAATAGCGGCCCATCTGCGCGGTATGCCACGCGTAGGCATAGTTTTTCGCGAACGATGCCCAGCTCGCGTGGGTGCCTAGGGGATGCTCGAGGAAATCGGCGCTGGACATTCCCGAGGCCATCACGATCCAAGCGAACGCCAGGGCGGTGCACCCGACCCACGCCCAACTCAGCACCTGCAATGCGCGGAGCGGCAGCTGGGAATGCAGCGAGGTCATCGCGCGGCCGCCGACGGATCGCGATCAACCGCGGTTCGACGACGCATGACTGCGCCGAGGGAGAGCAGGGCAAGGATGCTCGCCACCAGCACCACCGCCATGGCTGTTCCTTTGCCCATCAAATACACCGCGTCGCGTGCGTTGAACGAAATCGCGTATTGATAGGTCGAGATCGTCTCCAGATATTCGGGCACGGTGGGCCCCGCGAGCGCTTGAACCAATCCGAAGACTTGCATGCCGCCGATGATCCAAAGAGCCAGCGCCACTGCGGTCACGTCGTGAATGCAGGGCACGGTGACGTAGCGAAAGACTTGCCACTCGCTCGCGCCTTCGATTCTGGCGGCTTCGTAGAAGCTCTCGGGGATGGTGCGCGCGCCAGCGATCAGCAAGAGGAGCTGAGACCCGACCCCGGCCCATACCGATGCCGCGACCAGCGCCACGAGGCCGGTGTCTTCCGAGAGCCACGATACGCGCGCGAAGCCCAGCGAATCGAGCAACCGGTTGAGTAAGCCTTGGCTCGGGTGATACAGCCGCTGCCAAATCAGCGCCACGCCGACGACGGAGACAAAGCTCGGAACCACCACGATGCTTTGCAACACGGTTTTCGCGGGGAAGCGAGGGTGGGTTAGCGCGGCGAGAAAACAAAACGCAAAAAAGAAATGCGCCACGCCTCCGAGCACCATGTAGGCGACGGTGGTGGCGTAGCTGCGCCAGAACTTTTCATCGTGGGCGAGGTCGACAAAGTTGCGAAGCCCAACGTAGGAAGCGTCGGGCGTGTAGCCGGTCCAGGTTTCGAGCGACACGTAGATCGACTGCAGCGCGGGCACGAGCACCACCGCCACAAACGGAAGCGCGGCCGGAAGTAGGAGCGCGAGCGCAAACCACGAGCCGCCGCGAACGCGAGAATTCAACGCGAACCCTCCCCGCCAGAACGACGGTACCGGTTCGTCCGCTGCTCGAGCTGTTTCAGAAACTCGCGCGCAGATACGGTGCGCGGGTCGCTCTTCGCCGCGTGGCGAAAGAAGCGGTCGAAATGGTCCTGAAACGCCGTTTTGTACCATTTTGGCGCGACAAGCCGAATGCCTTCGTCTTGAATGTCCCACGCGCCTTCGACCTGCGGCTTCAGAAAGGCGAGCTGGGAAGACCAGCGGGCTCCGTCGACGGTGGGCAGGTCGGTGGTGGCGCGCGCTAGCAGGCTTGCGCTTTCGCGTTGGGAAAGAAAACTCAGGAGCGCGGCGGCGCCGTCGGGGTTGCGCGCCTTCTTCATCAAGCCGTAGCCCGGCGCCTCGCTATTCACCACGGGCGCTCGGGCGTCGGTCGATTCATCGATGGCTGGAAGATAACGCGACCCGAGAAGCGGAATCGCGAAGGCGCCTACCTCAATGCGTTTGGGGTCGAGGCGATAGTTGCGCATGCTTCGATAGATCCAGGTTGCCTCCATGACATGGGTCGCGCGCCCGCGGACGAACTCCTCTTGCGTGACCAAGCTATGCCCCGCGCTCCATCCTTCGGTGAACCATCCCGGTTGATGCAGGTCGGCAATCGCTTCGAAGACGGCGCGGTATCGCGGGTCGCCGTCCCAGCGCGAGTGGCCGTTCAGCGTATTGAGTAGGCCTTCAGTGCCTACCGTGCTCGCGAGCAGCGCGTCCGCCCAGTAGTTGTTGTAGACGCTCGGCGCAGCCGTGAAGGGCGTATGCCCGGCCTCACGAAGTCGGCGGCAGTTTTCGAGCAAGTCGGACCAGTAGCGCGGCTCTTTGAGCCCGAGCTCTCGATAGTGCACGCGATTGTAGAACACGAGGCGCAACCAGAGGTTGCTCGGGAGCAAGTAGGTCCCGGGCGCGGGTGGCGCTTGATGACCGAGGCGCCGACTCTGACTTTGGGCACCCTGGGATTGGCTACCCTGGGTTGGGATGCCGCGGTAGTGGGCGCGCTTGCGAAATTGGGGTAGCAGCGCGTCGCGGAGGCGGCGGCCGGATACGTCAGGATGAGGCATCGTATCGAGGCGCGCATCGAGCCGCTGCAGATGGCCTTCCCGGATCAGAATCGCCGCCTGGTCCATGTGGTCGTTGACCAGATCAGGAATCTCGGTGCGGGTGAGCAATCGCGGCCGAATCGTGGCGAGCACCCAGCGCCCCTCCCAGCGCGGCACGACGCGATACCGAGGATAGCGCCGTTCGAACTGGGCGAAGAGCGACCGATACGCCGCTTCCTGCACTTCCCCCGGGGCCCACATCGACGCGAACACGATATCCTCACGACCCGAAGCGCGCGTCGCGCGCCCCGAGAGATCAAACGCCAGCGTCACGCCGAGCACAACAGCGACGAAGCATCCCAGCATGCGGTACTGAAGGGGGCGGCTCGGCGACGTCACAGGCGGGTCATAACACGAGAGAATGGGAGGCCACGGATCCCACTAGTCATCGTGCAGTCACTGTTTCCAGGGGGCTCTAAGAACATAAACCAGGTCTATTGACTTGGTCTAATATCTGGACAACACTTTCAAACATGTCGGTACTCATTTCGCACTTCAAAGTGCACTGCGTCGAGTTACTCAAACAGGTGGCCAGTTCCGGTCGAAGTTTGACGGTAACGTACCGTCACACGCCGTTGGTGCGCATCGATCCCATCGCTCCGAAGACCGCGCAACTGGGTGTATTGCGTGGTCAGATCGAAATACTGGGAGACATTGTCGGCCCTGAAGATGCGGCGAGCCTTCGAGATTGGGACGCGGACGACGAGGCTGATCTCCTCCCATGAAACTGCTGCTCGACACCCATGTCCTCGTCTGGTGCCAAGAAAAACCGGAACGACTGGGCGCCGCTTCTCGCGAAGCAATCCTGCAAAAAGACAACGTTCGCTTCGCGCACACCATTTCCACGCTCGAGCTTGCGCGACTCCAGGAGTCCGAAAAGATCCGTTTGGCGAGACCGCTCTTGGCTTGGGTCAACGACGCAATCGACGCAATCGCTGGCGAGACTCTTTCACTCACCCACGAACATGCCGCCGAAGCATATCGACTGCCGCCACCGTTTCACCGCGATCCGTGTGACCGCATCCTGGTCGCCGCAGCTCGCGTCGAGGGGCTGACATTAGTGACCGCCGACGAAGCCATTCTCCGCTATCCGCACGTTGCTTCTCTTCACGCTTGAACGTACTCCGGCCAACCGCTGCGCACGCGAGCTCCGCGCGTTTCAGGAGGGCATCCACCGGCTCAATCGCTTTATCCAAGACGCGAAGACGTTGCCGCACTAAACAGCTGAACGAAGCATCCCCGACACCATTGAGTAGTGTGACCTGGCGCCGCAAAATTCTTCTCCGAGGGCCCTCTGTTGGAGTCATTCGGCTCTGCTGCGACTACGTTTCCGTCAATACTTGTCTGCGCTGCGTCTTCGAAAACGTGCATGGTCGCCGCTTCCGAGCTGCGGTTGGAAAAATTTCCAATGATCATAGTTGCCTGGGCACGATTGACCTAGTTCAATAGACTGGGATAAAAGCTCTGCCTTAATCTGGTATGTTTCTTGCCCGCACGCTGAAGGTGACCATCCGGAGAAGCAACATGCCTCAGAAACAAAAGCTACTGTCAAAGAGCTACGGATTCGCAGCCGTTCTGCTCACGTCTATGTTGGGTTGCAGCGCATACACAGATACGGAGTCAGCGCTTGCATCCGAAACTCAGAAATCCAGCCGTCACGAGGTCCGGTGTAAAGAATGGAAAACCAACTACGATAACAAGACGTTTGTTAGCAAGGCGCCAGACGGTGTTCCGCGTTTGAACGTTGTGGATATCACCATCAACGGACAAGCTTCGACAGGTTGGCATTTTTCCGTGCACACTCGTCGGGGAGATACTGCTCCGGATCGATTTGAAGGAACGTTCAACGCCAATTTCTCAACCTACAAACCAGGGAACAATACACAAGACGCGATGGTATTTGCTAATGACGCGACTTCATCCTTCAAGAAGGTTCCAACGAGACTCTTCCTGAACTACAACAAGAGAGGATATACGCTACCTGGCGAAACGGAGACTCCTGCTCGCGACGGCCGAATCGGAATGACACTCACGCCTCTGATCTACAAAGTGGCATTCGAAAGAGGATCGCCTTCTCAAAGAATAGTATTTTCATTGGACAATGGCACCAAAGTCACTGCGAACTTCTGCAATCACAAGTGGAAGCCTGAACAGGATCTTCTGTCATTCATGTGAGAGGCGAAGTCCTCGAGTAGCTCGTTTCTTCGTTTGCGACATCGCGGTCATCATGATGACGTCTACGCAATATCCTTTTGGTACCAGTGGGTGGCATAAGGGTTGTCGTTGTAGCGCTTGATTTCTTGGTAGCCGGCCGAGGGGTAGAGATGCACCGCTTCGTGGAGGGGCGCGCTGGTGTCGAGGCGCACCCGGCGGAAGCCGAGTTATGCCACTTCTTCTTCGAGCGCGTGCAGGAGTCTCCGGCCTAAGCGCCGCCGCGTAGTTTGGGGTGAAGCCACATGCGTTTGATTTCACCGATCTCCGGCGCGAGGGGTTTGACGGCGCCGCATCCGAGCGGCTTGACGAGTCTTCGTACGAGGAGGAATTGTCCGTTCGGCGGGGTGATGTCGTCGGCGTCGGCGCGGCCTGCGGCGATGGCGTCGAAGCCGCGGGGAAAGCGTG
>JANQQS010000173.1 GCA_028284955.1 Myxococcota bacterium
GAGCTTGCCGAAGCGTCGCAGCATCCAGCCCAGCGACGCCGCGTTCGACGCTGGCGCGAGAGGTTCATGCTCCGGAAGCCGCTCGTGCCTTCGGTCGACAAAGTACACCTCGCCCGACTCGGACTTCCGGCAGTCGAAGCCGCCTTCGTGCACGAGCCGGTGGTGGTGCGGGCACAGCAGGACCAGGTTGTCGAGACTGGACTCGCCGCCGTGCTGCCAGTGCTCGATATGGTGACCGTGGCAGTGATGCGTCGACGTGCAGCCGGGGAAGCGGCAGCCGCCATCGCGCGCGATCAGCGCCCTCCGCATCGGCGGCGGGATGGTTCGGGAGCGTCGGCCTATGTTCAGGGGTTCGCCCTGTGCGTTCTCCTCCATCGTTGTGACGCTGCAATCGCAGGCGATTCTCTCCGACGTTTCCGCGGTAACGTGGGGTCCGTTTTCCAGGTGGGCAGAGCTAGCCCCGCTCTCAGCGGAAACATGCATCACCACCTGGTACCGATCCGCCGTCGAACCGGCGTTGTCGGGATGGTTCAGGTAGGTCTCAGCCACGTCGCATAAGGCATCGGCGCGGCGGGCGGCGATGGGCTCGGGGTCTTCCGACGTTTCCGCGGTAACGTTACTACTCGCATTATCAATCGCATGCTCGAGTGCTTTGAGCACCAGCTCTCCCTGTTCGGCCGGCAGCCTCGCCTTGATCACCAGGCAGCCGTCCTCGTCCCGGTAGTACTCGAGCTCTCGTCGTGTCTGGATCCGCTCCGCCGCACCCGGCTCGCCGAGTCGCTCAATACGCCGATACTCCGAGACGAAGCGCTCGACGTGATGCGCGGTGCCATAGTGCGCGACGTTCAGCAGCAGGTCTTCATTGTCCGCCGTCGCGATCCGGGTCATCGCCCGCACCTTCGAGAAGCTCACCCGGCCCTCGGCGAAGGCCAGACGGATCTTCGGCACAGTCTCCAGCGCATGCGCGACGCGCAGTCGTTCGCGTGCCGCGTTCAATCCCAGTCCACACTTGAAGTTGAGCCACTCGGCACAGTGCCGGAAGCCAAGCTCTTCCCAGTAGCGCTTCGAATCGAACTCACGCAGCAGTTCGAGAAACTGCGCTTCGGCGACGGTGAGGTAGGCGTTCAGCTCGGCGATCCGGTTGCCGAGTGCTTCGCCTTTGGACAGCTTGGGACGAGCGTTCATGGCCATAGTTCCCTCCGTGGAACACTACTGATTTAATATCCAGTAGTATACGCCTAACACGCTGATAATGCTCAGCTAAT
>JANQQS010000134.1 GCA_028284955.1 Myxococcota bacterium
GCTTACCTCCGTTCCTCGGGCCTCGGAGTACCGAACTGTACGCCTTCGGCCCTGCGGTACGGGGGCGCTCGCAATCAGAACAAAGCATCGCTGCTCTACGACATCGACGACAACCGCGATCAACGCTGGGTTCCAGACCCTCAAATAGCAAACGGCCAGACCCTCAAATTAACGGCGCGCGGGTTGCGTTGAGTTGGCTTTTGGGGAATACCTCGCCCTCCGAACTTGGGGATAGCTTGGGAGGGCTCGGTGTCGGGGCCTCGAGGAGGGAGTATCATGACCAGGCGTTCGTGCGCTGGCTTGGCAGTATTCGGGGCGGCATGGGTGGCTTTTGCGGCATCGGCGAGTGCTCAAACGTTGGTCGCCGACGATGATCGCGAGCGGGCGACCACCGAAGCTCCGGAAAAGGACGAGTTGAATTGGGCGGCGTCGGCGGGTGGCGTCATCAGCACCGGCAATACCGAGTCGTGGCAGCTAACCGCGGGGTCGACGTTTCGCTCCGTGTTCGGTTCACACGGAATCGGAGCCGAGGCAGCGTTCAACTACGGCCAGGCGAATCTGGAAGACGACATGGGGGTTCGCGACGGGTTCGACGAAACCGCTAAGAATTTCAATGGCCGCCTTCGCTATGACTACTTTCTCACGCCCAACGATGCGCTCTTCATCGCGGGAGTGTACCGGTGGGACCCGTTCGCCGGTCTCGATGCACGAGTTCAGGTGCAGGCTGGTTACTTGCGTAACCTGTACGCCGTAGAAAACCACCGGCTCTGGGGTGAGGCCGGTTACGACATCACCTACGACAACTTCGACCCCGATCCGCTGCTTGATGAAAACGATCCGACGATTATTTTGGACGGGACCGCAGTGGTTCACGCGGCGCGGCTCTACCTCGGCTACGACAACCAGCTCAACGAAGCGGTCCAGTTCCTCGCGGGATTGGAAGCGCTCGTCAACGTCGAGGACGCGGAGGACACTCGTCTCAACGGGGACGCTGCGTTGCGGTCCTCGGTAGCCGACAATCTAAAGCTCGAAGTCAAGTTCCGGCTTCAGTTCGATAACGTTCCGGTTCCTGGCGCCGAGAACCTCGATACGACGACTACGGTGAGCGTGATCTACACGCTGATCTAGGGCCGCCGCCGCAATATCGTTACAACAACCGTTTCACACAGCGGAGTCGATCATGAAAGAGCTTGAATCGTTGATGGGATCTGCCGGTCATTTGGTGGCGACCTGGGGCGTGCGGATCGCTGGCGCGCTGGTGGCCCTATTCATTGGCTGGGTCGTGGCCGGATGGGCTCGGCGCAGCGTGCAGCGAACGCTCGAAAAGCGGAATTTTGACCTGACCTTGGGCCGATTTTTCGCGAACATGGTTCGCTACCTGATTTTGGTCGGGGTGGTACTCGGCGTCTTGGGCGTGTTCGGGATTGAGACGTCAAGCTTCGCCGCCCTGATTGCAGCAGGCGGTTTGGCCATTGGTTTGGCGTTTCAGGGGACGCTGAGCAACTTTGCGGCGGGCGTCATGCTGCTCGTATTTCGACCGTTCAAGGTTGGCGACGTCGTGAGTGCGGGCGGAGTGACGGGGAAGGTTGTGGAAATCGAGCTGTTCACTTGCGAATTCGCGACGCCGGACAATCGGCGGATCATTGTGCCCAACAGTGCAATCTTCGGCTCAACGATCGAAAACGTGACGCACCACCCGACACGAAGGGTCGACGTGAGCGTGGGCTGCGACTACGGAGCAGACATTGACCAGACACGCAGCGTGCTGGAATCCAGCGTGACGGAGGTCCCTGGTGTGCTTTCAGATCCTGCTCCGCAGATTTTTCTGGATAGCCTAGGGGCTTCGTCGGTCGATTGGCAGGTCCGAGTTTGGTGCAAAACCGAGGACTACTGGGACGTCCGCCAGGCGGCGACTCGCGCGGTGAAAGTCGCTTTGGACAAGGCGGCTATCGGCATTCCGTTCCCTCAGATGGATGTGCATTTGGACAAGGATGCGGTACAAGCACTCGGACGGCGCTGATCGCGCGCTCTGTCCCCCAACATGAAGGAACTGCCGAAATGAAAGAAATGATTGTCGAACAGCTCAAATCTCGTGTCGGTCTTTCTCAGGAACAAGCGACGAAAGCCGCGGAAGTGGTTGTCGAAATTGTCGAGAGCAAAGGGGGCGAACTCAAAGACAAGCTCGGCGGGCTGGGCGACATGGCTGGAGGTCTGCTCGGCGGAAAGAAGGACTGAGGCGCGTGACTCGTCGCCTACTTCCTCTGATTGCGCTGGTTGCGGGCGCGTCGTCGTTGCCGGCGCCAGCGCTCGCGGAAAGCGGTCAACTGAACTTGCATCTGGATTTAGGAGTCGGCGCGCCGTTCACGGGGCCGACTCGTCCGCAAGCGCGCGATTCAGAAACCGCGGCAGGGGGGGTCGGCTGGGTCGGTTTGGACTGGCAGTTCGAGCGGCCGTGGGCCATCGAGGCGCTCTTGGGCATCGGTGGATTTGCCCAGAGTCTGCCGACCAGCAATCGCGACGGAACGCGATACACGTCGTTTGGCGTGGGGGCGCGTTGGCGGCCTTTAGACAATCGGAAGGGATACGCCGCGCGGAATCCGCGGGGGGATATCTGGGGCAACCTCTGGGTTTCGAGTCACGCGGGTTTTCACAAGTACGATAGCCGCCAGTTCGGATTTGACGTCGCCGCGGGTTACGAGTTTTCGGTGATCAAGCCGTTGCAGGTTGGTGTCTTCGCGCGGTCGGTATTTGCGCTGGGCGGTGACAACGACGGTATGGACGCATTCATTGTTGGCGGAATAAGTCTGTCCATTGATGTGATGCGGGAGCCGGCTGCACCCGACGCGGATGGTGACGGACTGTCGGACGAGAAAGAAGCCGAACTCGGGACGAACCCCAACCATCCCGATACAGACGGCGATGGCTTGCTTGATGGGTTGGAGTTCAACACCGGGACGGACCCACTGCAGTCGGATTCAGACGCGGACGGCCTCAATGACTCGCTGGAGGACGCCGACCGCGACGGTCGCCTCGACGACATGGAGACCGATCCGCGACATGCGGACACCGACAAAGGGGGACTGCCGGATCCCGACGAGGTTCGAGACCCACGTCAAGATCCGCGCTTCGCGGGGGATGACGATTCCGACTCGGATGGTGTTGCGAATCCTTTTGATGAATGTCCTGGAACCACCGAGAATCGTCCGGTCGACGCGGCGGGGTGCCCCCATATGCCAGAAGGCCGTTTTGCGCTTGAGGGCGTGAGTTTCGAAACGGGTAGTGCGCAGATCCGGCCCGAGTCCGAGAAAACGTTGAATGAGGCGCTGGAGATGCTTCGCCGCCATCCGAACGTTCGCGTGGAAATCGCCGGGCATACCGATAATGTCGGGTCGGCCGCGGGAAACCGTCGGCTTTCGCAGAAGCGGGCGGAGGCGATTCGTTCCTGGATGGTGGGGAAGGGCTTGTCCGCGAAGCGATTCACGGTGCGCGGTTACGGCTCTTCGGAGCCCGTGGAGACCAACGAAACCGAAGCCGGGCGTGCGCGCAACCGAAGGATAGAATTCCGGCGGCTGGACCAGTAGGTCTTGTCCGCCACGGCGCGCGAAGCATGAAAACTGTGTTCAAGCTAGCGGGGTGGGTCGCCGCGCTCGGTTTGGTTGGGGCTGGCGTGCTTAGGGCGTTTTTCGTGCTTGATGTCGTTGTAGGCCACGATGCCATGGCGCCCACGGTGCTTGCGGGCGAGCGCGTCTTGGTGTGGCGCAGTGCGTCCATCGAGCTCGGCGACGTGGTCTTGTGTCATCATCCGTCGCGCCCGGGGACCTACGTTTTGGGGCGTGTGATCGCGCGAGCGGGGATGACGATATCCACCAATGGCGGCGATTTGGTCGTCTCCGGAACTTCGGCGGAGCGTGATATTCAAGGGACGCTCGACTTTCACGACAGCATTTCCGGGGTGAGCAAGCGGGTCGAGACGGGAATCGAGAAGTTTGGTAATACGGATCACGAGTATTTTGTCGATGCGCACCGACCGCTCTCGATACGGCGGCCGATTGAAGTAAGAAGAGGACTCTATTTGATCGGTGACTACCGGAGTGCGCTAGGCTTTGATAGTCGGTCGTTTGGCGAGGTCGACCCGGCGTCGTGTCTAGGAACCATTTTCATGCGATTATGGCCGGCGGAGAATCGGGATGATTTCGGTCATCGTATGTTCGATATCATTCGATAGCGAGGGGCGGCCGACTTGAAGGAAGGATTGACCACATTGCGGGATGACTCGGCCGAAGCCGAGCGGATGGTGCGTGCGCTTCGAGGGCTGCGGGTACGCGTGGAATCGGGTGCAGAGGCAGGCCAGGAGGTCACTACCGAGGCAGGCGGAAGCATTGCGGTGGGAGCGGCGGCGGACAATGAGCTTCAGCTCAGCGACGCCACGGTGAGCCGCTATCATCTCGAGGTACACGCCACGCCTGACGGGATTCGGGTGCGAGATCTGGGTAGCCTGAACGGCACCTGGCTTTCGGATGTCCGGGTGGAGAGCGCGTTGGTTCCGTATGGCACGCGACTGGGGGTGGGCAAAACCGTCCTTCGCGTTGAGCTCGGTGGCGACGCGTCGCGTTCTGCGCGTGCGGACCATGTGTCGGTTCCGGGGCTCATCGCTCAGAGTCCGGTGATGATGAACGTAGCGCGGACCGTTCAGCGTATCGGGCCCACCATTGTCTCGGTTCTTCTTCATGGCGAGACAGGTACCGGAAAAGAGGTCGTTGCGCGCGCTATCCATGATTGCTCAGAGCGCGCCAGCAAACCGTTCATCGTAGTCGATTGCGGCTCGATGGCCCCTACGCTGATCGCGTCCGAGCTTTTTGGCCACGAACGTGGCGCATTTACGGGGGCGGACCGGCGCCATATTGGCGCATTCGAACGAGCCGACGGCGGCACGATTTTTCTCGATGAAATCGGCGAGCTACCGCTCGACGTTCAACCGTCTCTACTGGGTGTACTCGAACGGATGCGGTTTCGCCGGGTTGGTGGCGACCGGGAGATCGGAGTCAATGTTCGTGTGATTTCCGCGACGCATCGCGACTTACGGCAAGCCGCAAACACCGGTGCGTTTCGGGCGGATTTGTATTTTCGACTCGCCGTGACCCGCATCGCCGTGCCTGCGCTAAGGGAGAGACCGGGCGATATCGAACCGCTGGTGCGTCATTTTGCCGAGCAAATAACAGGAGATCCGGGCGCGATGCCCTTTGACCCAGCGACGCTTGCATCCCTCCGCGAATACCATTGGGCAGGAAACGTGCGCGAGTTGCGCAATGTCGTCGAAAGCGCGATTGCAGTGGGCCAAATCCTGCTTGATGGGCGCCCCATCTCTCAGGGGCCGGCCCCCGCTCAGCCGGGCACAAAGGTCCCCTCAGAATCTGGCCCCGTCGCCAGACTGCCTTATCGAGACGCGCGCGCCGAAGCGATCGCGGCGTTTGAGCGAAGCTATCTCGGATCTTTGATTTCCGACTGCAGTGGCAATGCCTCAGAAGCCGCACGACGAGCGAAAATGGATCGCGCGTACCTCGTCAGCCTGCTGAAAAAACACGGCATGCGCTGAGCAGTGAGCTCTGTTTTTAGGGTCTGGCACCCAGACCCTCTCGGCCGGGATACGATCCCGGCCGATTCACCCAAGCTCCCCCGCCAGGCTGCACGTGGCCTGGTTACGTGGGGGTGAACTGCCGGGGCCCCGCCGCTACGCGGTGGGGCGGACGCGACAGCGGCCGGAGTCGGGTGGGGGTTCCCCGCGGGGCGTACCCGCGGGGGGGAGGGTTTGCATCAAACTCTACTTCGATCTTGGAATGGGCTGAGGCTTATGCGCACTCAGGCTCCGGTCGTCGACGCCAACTCCGGGAACCGCGGGCAACGCACCCGGAGGCTTGGGGGTTGCTTCGGGAGGGGCTACCGATTTTCGCGCCGGCAATGAACTTCGCGGCGCGGGAAGGTCCGGAAACCAACTGAAGAACTGACGCAGCTTGTCCTTCTGGGGCGGAGGGAGGTAATCGAAGTTCACTCCGCGGTCGCTGATTTCCCAAAACTCCGCCGACTTCACGCTCAAGAGCTCGTCGCGAATGGACGCCATGCGTTCACGCCGCTCCCCGGCCATATCCCGAAATACCTCCTCGGCAAGTTCACGATTGCCCTTCAGCAGGTAGTGCGTGGCGAGTTTGACCTGCGCTTTGCGCACGCCTCGCAAGCTCTGCTCTTGCACCTCGCCTTCACTCTCCTTGTCGACTTCGAGGAAAATACGCAGCAGCTCGGGTGCGGCTGGGCTGCCGCGGTCAAACGCGTATTCGTTCAGCGCACAAAGATCGTAGGCCACGGTTTCGAGAATGAACGGGAGCTTCGCATGAAACGAAACCAATCCATAGTATTGAAAGTGGCGAGCGATATCGATGGCGAGCGCTCCATCTTCCAAGTCGAGCACGCTTTCGGCGAGCAAGCGATATTGGTTGAGGACGTTGTACGCGGTGCGCACGTCGCGAGCATTGATCGTCGAGCGCAGATAGGTGTTAAAGAATTTCACGACCAGCTCGTACAGCTGACGATTGCCGACATCGATGGCCGCGTTTGCAATGTGCCGAGTATTGATCGCGATGAGGTAGTTGATATCGCGCATGCGATTCAGTGCTTCGTTGTACAGCGTCTGGTATTTGCGCAGGATTTTCATTTCAAACCAGATCTGCCGGTCGGTGACCGCACGCAAAACATCTTGAGACATCGACACGAAATCGGGGTTGTGGCTGAGCTCTCCTTCAATACGAAACCAATCCGCGCTGAGATCTCGCCGCACCGATTGGTAATCGATAATCATTGCTCGGAGCGCATCGACGCTCGCCATCGAGACACCTTTGTCTTTGTGCTCCATGGCGTTAAGACCGACGTCAGCGAGCTGTTCAACACCTCGGCTGGCCTCCGCCTGACGCTGTTCCACCGACATCCGCCGCCGTCGACGACGAATGGTATCGATGGCGTGAAGACGCATGCGATGCACAATCTGAATAGGGTTCAGAAACGAAAATACGAACGCAAAATACGGCAACAAAATCAGCAAGCATAGCGCGAGCATGACCATCGAAATCGTGATGCCGAAGTACGGTACGAAACCGCTCGCCGTTTCGCCTGAGCCGTCGAAGGTAATCGCGACAAATACGGCCTGCAGCGCGGTCACCACAAAGAAGCCCATCACCGCAAAGTTGATAGGCTCCCCGACGAACAGCTCGGTGATCCGATGGGTATAGCGGTTGGACGCGAGCTCAACGATGATGGCAACAACAGTAATCGCGATGGCCAGCACTGCAGCGACGACCTCGCCGGCGTTCGAAATCGTGTTCGCGGCCGCTTCTGGATTGGGGTGGTAGAGCAGCTTGAGATGTGCCAACTCGCCCGTGCTATCGATCCAAAAGCCAAAAAGGAATACGAGGAGCGAAGCGCCTAGCAGAATAAGAAAAGGCAATAGCCAAATGCGCCACGCGCGCGCTTGATGAGGAACGGACATGGTCTCCGCACCGAGGGTAGTACGTCGGTCTCGAGCCTGGCCAGAAGGTTCCGTGCCCCCCTGCACCCACCACTGCGATGGACTTGCACGGATAGGGCGCTGCCTCTATGTTTTTCGGCCGACATGGACCCTGCACTCCGAGTTTCTGCGACCCATCTCCCTTCGCCGACGAATCCAGGCGCCGACCGGGCCATTCAGGCCTTTCGGTGGGCCGCAGACGTCGCGCATGGCGAAGCGAGAATTGACGACTCTCCCGCGCGACCGAGCCCAGACGAATGGCGCAGCGTGTCCATCGTCGACGCCCGCGAACACTTCGACCGCCTTCTCGTGTCCAAACATCCCGAAAGCGGACTCGATGCCATTCATCTCGTGCGCGGTCTCGACGTATGGCTGCCAGAAGTGGCCGCAATGGAGGGGTTTGGTGACGGCGAATGGCGCCACAAGGATGTGTGGAAGCACACCAAACAGGTCGTACGCCAATCGGTTCCGAGGCTCGAAGTTCGTTGGGGAGCACTTCTTCACGACATTGGAAAACTGCGCACGCGTCGTATCGAAGACGACGGTCGGGTCACGTTTTATGGGCACAGCGAGGTGGGCGCGGCGATGTTCCGCCGCAAAGTCGCTCGCAGGCTAGGGTTTGAGGGATTTCTCTACGAGCGAATTCACTTCTTGATCCTCCATCACCTTCGCGCCAGCGCTTACGACGGCACCTGGACCGATGCTGCAGTCCGCCGTTTTTATCGACAGATGGGCGATGGGCTACGTGATTTGCTCGACCTCAGCCGAGCCGACATCACGACCAAGCGGCCCGAGCGGCGGCGCCGAGGGGTGCATATGATCAGTGCCCTCGGCAAACGCATTGAAGCACTCCGCGCACAGGACACCCAGGTCGCGCCGCTTCCCAAAGGGCTCGGCACGCTCATTATGGAGGCGTTCGAGGTTCCCCCGTCGAAACAGCTCGGGACGATTCGCGAGAGGCTGGAGCAGGAGGTCGAAGAAGGACGGATCGACGCGGGGCAGGAAGGTCGCTACTACATCGAGTACCTTCGCGCACACCCGCACCTCCTCGCGAGCGAATAAAAACGTATCCACGCATACGTAAGACAAACGGATCCACGGCGGGCCGGGTTAGGCTATACTCAAGCTCTGGACAAACGTGTTCGCGTTCGTCTGGATTCGTCCACGATACGATGCGAACCCAACCGGGTAATTTCGTGGCAGCAGCGTACCCTCCCCAACAACCCACCGGCACACCACTGGTGTTTGGAAACTATGAAGCGCTCGCCCTGATCGGGTCGGGAGGCATGGCGGAGGTGTTTGCGGCGCGTCCGAGAGGCGAGGTTCGCTCACCATCGATCGTGGCTGTGAAGTCGATTCGATCAAGCTTGGTCACCGAACCCAAGTTCGTGACGATGTTTCTCGACGAGATGAGCATCGCAGCCCAGGTGCAAAGCCCGAACGTCGTGCGGACCATTGACCAGGGCGTGACCGAAACGGGCGCCCCTTTTCTAGTCATGGAATTGGTTTCCGGCCCTACCCTGGCCAAGCTCCTGCGCGCGGCCGCGCCGCTCCCGATCCCTATCGTGGCCCAAGTCGCCGCGCACGCCGCCCGGGGGCTGCACGATGCACACGAGGCCAAAGGAAAAACGGGAGCGTCTTTGGAAATCGTACACCGCGATATGTCGCCTCAAAATATCTTGATGGGCATGGATGGTTTCGTGCGCATCATGGATTTCGGCATCGCCCGCGCCACCGAACGCTTCACCCAAACACAGCAGGGAGAGTTCAAGGGCAAGCTCTCATACTTTTCGCCGGAACAGGCGCATGGGCCGGGTGTCGATCGACGGTCGGATATTTTCTCGCTCGGTATCGTGCTTTGGGAAGCGCTCACCGCCAAGCGCTTATTTCGCGGCAAAGACGTCGCCCAAACATTCACCAACGTACTCAAAAAGCCAGTGCCCTCCCCGCTCGACTACCGGCCCGACGTTCCGTTGGAGCTCGCTAACGTGGTCCTTCGCGCACTAGAGCGCGACCCCGAACGCCGCTTTGCGACCGCTGCCGAAATGGAGCAAGCCGTGCTTCACGCGACCCGCGACATCGAAATTCCCGAGCCCACCGAGTTTGGTGTGTGGATCGACGAGCTCGCCGGAAACCCCGGCGCAGCGCTCAACGGGCGTATCGCCGCCGCGAACGAACTTCCTCTAGGTCTCATGGCCGACGCAGACGACCTCCGGGTAAGCACCGAAATGACATTCTCCTCCACCGAAGCATGGAACGACGCCGCCCCCACCATCGTCACCAACACACCGATGGGTGAAGACCGAGATCCGGATTTCGCAAACAGCTCAGAAAGCGAATCGCGCACCCGCCTCAAGCCATCCTTCTGGGCTCGCTTGGCCCAAGGATGGCGCTCCTTCTGGCGCTGAGTTGTTCGGAGGGGCTCTGGAACGAACCGAGTCGACCAGCGCTCCCACTTTTCGTTCTTGCTCCGCTTCCAGTTGCGTACCATAGAACGCTGAGATTTTGAGTCTGATTGCGAGCGCCCCCACAGCGAACGACTGAGAGGTACAAACGTACCTCGCAGGGAGGGAGCGAGGAGGTTGTTGCGACTGGAGCTGTGCAAGGCGGAGCGGACGTAGTCCGTGGAGCTGCACAGCTCTAGACGCAGTACGGGTCCGAAGGACCCTAGTCCAGCCGCAAGCAGGCCAAAATATCAGCGTTCTACTCGCGGGTGGCGCCTCGGCGTAGGTATGCCGGAATATCCAACACCGCTTCGTCGTGGAGCGCGCTGGCGCCGAAGGCTCGTTCGGCGACGACGGCACGCTCGCTGACTACCGCGGGGGCGTGTTCGAACCCTCTTCGAGGCGCGCTTTCGGTTGCCCGGTAGGTCCCGCTATTGCGCATGGCCGGGCCGCCGACGGCAGCAGGGCTGCTGGCGCGAACGGGAGCCGCAGCAGGCGTTGAGACACGCGCCTGGCGCGGTGTCGACTCGAGCGCAATGGGAGCAACGTTCTCAAAGCCCGTAGCGATGACGGTCACTTTGACGGTATCGGCCATATCTGGATCCGTCACCACGCCGAAGATGATTTCTGCGTCTTCGTGGGCGGCTTGTTGGACCAGCCCTGCTGCTTCGTTGATTTCACGCAGACGAATATCTGGCCCCGCCGTGAAGTTGATCAAAATCCCTGTCGCGCCGTCGACCGAAATATCGTCCAGCAGCGGCGAGTTGATCGCAAGTTCCGCCGCATCGACAGCCCGGCGCTCGCCTTTCGCGTAGCCTGTGCCCATCAATGCGCGGCCCGTGCTGCTCATGATCGTTTTCACATCAGCGAAGTCGACATTGATCATGCCCGCATTGACGATCAAGTCGCTAATGCCGCGCACCGCCTGCACCAGCACATCGTCTGCGCGCTGAAAGGCGTCGAGCATGGTGATGTCGTCGTCACCCAGGCTCATGAGTTTCTGGTTGGGAATCGTGATGATGCTGTCGACGCTTTCGATGAGCTCCTGCACGCCGCGCTCGGCATTGCGGGATCGACGCCGCCCTTCAAACATGAACGGCTTGGTAACCACGCCAACCGTCAACGCCCCCGCGTCTTTCGCCACCTGAGCGATGACAGGCGCGGCACCCGTTCCGGTGCCTCCGCCCATACCGGCGGTCACAAACACCATATCTGCACCCTCGAGCGCTTCAGCGATTCGCTGCACGTCTTCGAGCGCGGATTTTCGGCCCACGTCCGGATTGCCGCCCGCCCCCAATCCCTTGGTCAACTGCGGGCCAAGCTGCAGCTTCAAAGGCGCAAGATTGCTATCGAGCGACTGCGCATCGGTATTCGCCGCGATGAAATCTACGCCTTCGAGGCCGCTCGAAATCATGGTGTTGAGCGCGTTTCCGCCTCCGCCACCACAGCCTACTACTTTGATGCGTGCCTGAAGTTCTGCGTCTTCCGCGAACTCGATAGAGATTGCCATGACTCCTCCCGCGGGGGCTCCTTCGCCCGCGCCTCACATCTCAAACCCGAACTTCCCGATCCGTTAAAAAACTTCTCGAAACCATTGACCAATGCGGCCGCCAATGCCGCTTCCCACAAGCGCTGGTGGCGGAATCATCTCGAGCGCCGGCTCGCGAAGCTGTCCGATTCCATACTTGATGAGCCCGACCCCCGTTGCGTAAGCGGGGCTCTTGACCATATCGCAAAGACCTCCGACTCCGGCTGGACCTCCGCGGCGCGCAGGCAACCCAAGCACCGCTTCGGCCAGTTCGGGCGTGCCGTCGAGCAGCGTTGTGCCACCCGTGATCACTGCCCCTGACGCGAGCATGTCGGCATATCCGGTTTCATCGATCACATGTCGACACGCCGCGAAGATCTCCTCAACCCGCGGCTCAATGATATCGCAGAGCACGCGCCGGGGCAGCGCGCGCGGCTGCCGTCCACCCACCGAAGGCACCTCAATGATTTCTTCTTCGTCGACCATGGACGTGAGCGCACACCCGTATTTGATCTTGATGCGCTCCGCTTCCGCCATGGGGGTGCGCAAACCGGTCGCCACATCGTTGGTAAGGTTGATTCCGCCGATGGGAATGACGCTGGTGTGTACCGCGGCTCCGTCAACGTAAATGATGATGTCCGTGGTGCCGCCTCCGATGTCGATGAGCACCGCGCCGATTTCCCGTTCGTCTTCACTGAGCACGGCTTTGGCGCTCGCGAGCGGCTGAAGCACAACTTCCGACACATATAGATTGCAGCGCTCGGCGCATTTGATGATGTTGGCGACGCTGGTGTTCGCGGCAGTCACCACATGCACCCGCGCTTCGAGGCGGACACCGCTCATGCCCACCGGCTCTTTGATGCCATCCTGATCGTCGACGATGTATTCCTGAGGCAGGACGTGAAGCACCTGCCGGTCGCCGGGAAGGGGGATTGCTTTGGCCTGGTCCAGCACGCGATCGACGTCATCCTGGCTGACCTCGCGATGTTGAATCGCTGCCACGCCCTCTTTGTTCATGCCGCGCACGTGGCTCCCCGCGACGCCAGCGTAGACGTTGCGAATCTCCACCCCCGCCATCGTCTCCGCCTGCTCCACCGCGCCGCGAATGGCTTGCACGGTCGACTCGATGTTGACCACCACTCCCTTTTTGAGACCCTTCGCGGGCACCGACCCCACACCAATGATGTCGAGCCCCTCCTCGGTTTGCTCACCAACGATCGCACACACCTTCGTGGAACCGAGGTCGAGCCCTGCAATGATCTCGTTTTCTGCCATGGTCGCTTGCTCCCAGAATCGAAGCCTTTACGACCCATACACGGTGACTCGGACGAGCCCCAAATTTTGTGCATTCTCGCCGCTCCCCCTGAGGCCACGATTACGCCTCAGGCGCCGGTGTAAGCTACACGCCGGAGCTGTACGATAATGTAACCAATTGGAGCCGGACTGGAAAGAGATTCTTGAGCTAAACATGCGCCCACCGAGAGACTTTGATTTCGAGTCGGGTCGGTGTAGACAGGCACGCGGGGGTGTTGATGCGCGCTAGCTTGGTTCTGTCCAGCGTTTGCATGCTTCTGGGTTCGTGCTCATTGCTCGGTTGGGACGACGATCTCGAACCTGCAGAATGCTCGTCGTCCGCCGATTGCCAGGTATTGGAGGAGCGTCACCCGCTCGCCGACGATTGCCAACAATGGCTTTGCGTACAGCGACGCTGTGAGCCTGGGCCGCGGGACCAAGATCTCGACGGGTCGCCCGCCGCAGAATGCGCTCCAGACGGCGCTGAGGTCGATTGCGACGACAACAACGATCGACGCGCACCCGCACTCACCGAACAATGCGATGGCGTGGACAACGACTGTGACGACACGATCGACGAGGAGACGCTGTCGAGCGACGATGTTGCATTTACTTCTGCGTTTGAACCCGAAGGAGGTAGCGCGACGCAGGTAGATTATGCCGCAGTGAATGGATTCGACGCTGCGCTCACTGCGTTCGCCGCGCCAGGAGCAGCGTTCGCCGACGCTCTGAGCTCGGGAAGCAGCGACGAAGCTTTCGGCGCCGTCTCCGCTATGGGCGGTCCAACCGACATCGCCGCAAGCCGCGGCGTAGCGCTTGCCGCAACGGGCGATGATGCTGCCGCTGTCGCGCTTATCCCAGCCGGATGCGCACGCGTAGTATTGGGCACCATCGCCCGCAATGTGATGACGCTCGCCGAAAAACCGGGGGCACCCCCGATGACGCATTTCTCGGAAGGGCTTCCCGACACCACGGGCGCGGTGTGCGCCGCGGCGACACGAAACCTGCGCACGCCAGCCATCGCCGTAACCGACAGCCAGGTCCTCACGCTCTGGGTCAACGCCGAAGCTTCGGAAAACTGTGGCAGTGCGACTGCGGGGCCGGTGCTCGCAAACGGTGGCACCCGAGGCTCGGGGACCATGTCCAATGTCATCGTTCCGGGAACCGATCCCGCAAACGAACTCGGCATGACCGACGATATTCGCGCGCCGGCCTTAATCGGCACCGGAAACGGGGAATTCCTGGTCGCGTTTAGCCTCGCCGGAACCGTCACGCTGCGCCATCTGCGGGTCGATGAAACAGGCAGCGTGGCGCTCGTTGGTTCGCAAGAGATCGAAATCGACACCGCCAACCCGGTGGGCGACCTGACGCTCGCGGCAGGCCCACAAGACGGCGATACTCAATCGCTCGCCCTCGCCTATCGACAAGGTTGCGGCACTCGCTCTCGGGTTGGGGTGGTCGCTCTGAGCTGGAACACGAGTAGCGGGGAAATTGCGATGAGCAACGCAGGACCCAACAACCTAGACGGAGAGCACGAAGGAGAGCGGCGACCTACCCTCGCGTTCAAGCAGCAGCCGCTCGGCTGGTTGGTCGCTTGGGATGCAGACAACGGCACCACCCTGCGCGCCCGACAAACCGCGCCCGACGGCACACCCACCGGAAACGCCTTTTTGCTTCTCGACGCCGCCGGACAAAACGCCACCGAACTTGAGGTTCGCCACGGTTTGCTCGCGCAGCCGCTACAAGCGGAAGACGGCTTCCTACTCTTCACCTACGCGAGCGCGGACGGCAGCGGCTCATTCTTCCGCTCGAACCTGACCTGCTCCGAGTGACTACTGCGTTACACTAGAGTACGTAGCGCGCTAAATCTTCGTTACTCAGAATCGGTTCGAGGGTTCGTTTGACGTACTCAGCGTCGATATCGATCTGGGATTCGCTCCGCTCCGGCGCGGTGAACGCGATTTCTTCGAGGAGCGCCTCAAGGATGGTGTGAAGCCGTCTTGCGCCTATGTTTTCGGCGCGCCGATTGGCATCGGCAGCGTAACTCGCGATTTCCTGGATCGCGTCTTCTTTGAAGACCAACTCGATGCCCTCAGTCTTGATGAGCGCATGATACTGTTTGGTGAGCGCGGTTTGGGGCTCGGTCAAGATCCGCACAAAATCCTCGCTCTTGAGCGAGTCGAGCTCAACGCGGATCGGAAAACGGCCTTGGAGTTCAGGGATCATGTCCGAAACCGCTGCGACATGAAATGCACCAGCCGCGATGAAGAGAATGTGGTCGGTTTTTACGGGACCATACTTGGTGCTTACGGTAGAGCCTTCGACGATCGGCAAGAGATCTCGCTGCACGCCTTCGCGAGATACATCGGGGCCAGACACCGTGCTCTGTCGACCCGCCACCTTGTCGATTTCGTCGAGAAATACAATTCCGCTCTGCTCCGTGCGCTTGATCGCCTCACGCTGCACGCGATCACCATCCACTAGCTTTTTGGCTTCTTGATCTTCGAGCACCTCACGCGCCTCGGGAACTTTCAGCACGCGTCGCTTGGTTTTTCCACGAAACCCTGGAAGCTGCGACATCATCTCGCGCAGATTGACCTCCATCTCCTCCATTCCGTGCTGGCCGAAGATGGTCATGAAAGGATTGCTTTGGTCGGCGACGTCCAGGTCCACCGTTTCGTCGTCGAACTCCCCCGCGCGAAGTCGTTTGCGGATATCTTCTAATTTCTCCGGCGAGTGCTCGGGGGATTGCGCCGGAGGCTCCGGAGCATTTCCGCCGATGACGAACGGACCAAACACCTGTCCCGCGCCGGGCATGGAGCCTACCGAGATCGTTCCGGTGGGCACCGGTCCGTTGGTGGACATACTTGCAGACGAGGCGCTTTGGTCGGTGCTTGGACTGGATTTCGGCTCCCGCGGCCGGTCTCGGTCGGCGAGCAGCTGCACCAACCGCTCTTCGGCGAGCTCCGATGCGCGCATCTTCACGCTCTCGACTTCTTCTTTTTGCACGAGCTGAATCGCCGATTCGACGAGGTCGCGGATCATCGCTTCTACGTCTCGACCGACGTAGCCGACCTCGGTAAATTTTGACGCTTCGACTTTAACGAAAGGAGCGCGCGCCAGCTTGGCGAGGCGTCGCGCGATTTCTGTCTTTCCCACTCCGGTGGGCCCAATCATGATGATGTTCTTCGGGGCGATCTCGTCGCGCAGATCGGGGGAAACCTGCTGTCGGCGCCAACGATTGCGTAGCGCGACGGCGACCGCACGCTTGGCTTTGTTCTGCCCAATGATAAAGCGATCGAGTTCGCTCACGATCTCGCGCGGAGTAAACTGACTCACGATGTGTGTTCTCCGTCGTCTCCGCCGGTGCTGCCGGGGCGCGACTGTCTGAGTTCTTCGAGCACGATGCTCTGGTTGGTGTACACGCAGATTTCCGCTGCGATTTCGAGCGCTCCGCGGGCAACCTCCGCAGCCGAAAGCTCGGTATGGCGCAGCAGCGCACGCGCCGCAGACAGAGCATAAGGCCCCCCCGACCCGATCGCGAGCACGCCTTCTTCGGGCTCGATGACATCGCCCGTCCCGCTCACCAGCAGCGTGGATTGTGCATCCATCACAATCAACATCGCCTCGAGACGCCGAAGATAACGATCGGTGCGCCAATCTTTGGCGAGCTCTACCGCGGCGCGAGGGAGGCTTCCGCCATGCTCCTTGAGCTTGCCTTCAAATCGGTCGAGCAGCGTAAACGCGTCCGCGCTGGCTCCCGCAAACCCCGCCACCACGCGGCCGTCGGCGATCTTGCGCACTTTGCGCGCGCCACCTTTCATGATGGTTTGGCCAAGCGAAACTTGGCCATCCCCCGCCATCGCAGCAACTTCACCACGGCGAACCGCGACGATGGTGGTGGAGCGAAAACGCGCCGGAGAGCTCGCATCGAAGGCGAGTGAATGTTCGTTCATCGAATTCAAGGCTAGGGGAAGCTAAGGATCGTTGATGCATCTGTCAAATGGCGTTGAGCGGTGCTCCTTGGCCGTGCCAAAACGTTCACGTTTCGCCCGGGTCGCGACGCGTTTTGGCGCGAGCCAAGGGATGCGCTCGATCGTACACTTCGCTCAGCCGATCCACGGTCACATGCGTATACCGCTGGGTCGTGGAAAGGCTTGAATGTCCCAAAAGCTCCTGAATGCTTCGCAGATCTGCACCTGCATCGAGCAAATGGGTCGCACAGGTATGACGCAGCGCGTGCGGATGCAGATCGCGAACTCCCTCCGCGCGCTCGCCGCACCGCCGGATGATATTTTGCACCTGCCGCACGGTGAGCGGGGATCCCCAGCGCCCGAGGAACATGGCCGATGGATGGGGCGCCTTGTTCTTGCTCCGCAGCGTTGGGCGCACTTCGAGATAGCGCTCGAGAGCGCGCTGAGCTCCTCCGCCAAGCGGCACCAGGCGCTGCTTCCCTCCCTTACCCAATACAAGGGCAGTGCCGGCAGGGACGTTCACCGACTCGCGCGTGAGCCCGGCGAGCTCGCTCACCCGCAATCCGCCTCCGTAGAGGACCTCGACAATCGCCTGGTCGCGAATTCGAAGCGCGGACGGCAGCGGCCCCTCGGCCGCCGCATCCGCGACCCGGAAGGCTTGGTCAACGGTCAAGAATCGCGGCAGCGCTTTATTGGTTTTCGGCGGTCGAATCGACGTGGCTGGGTTTTTCTGCACCCATCGGCGCCGCACCAGAAAACGAAATAGCGATCGAATCGCGGCCAGCTTTTTGGCGATTGTCCGGGGTTCACAATCGCCAAAAAACGAAGCGAGGAAATTTCGAAGGTGGCTCTCATTGAGCGCACCGGCGTCAAGAGGCCATTTCTGTTGCTCCGCATAATCCAACAGCATGGCGAGATCGCGACGATATGTACGTACCGTGCTTTCCGCGTAGCGACGCTCGTGGGCCAGATACTCCAGAAAAGAATCGATCTGCTTCGCGAGATCGCGAGGGGCCTGGGTTTTGCGTTTCGCAGAGGTCTGCACGACGAGAAGTGTAGCGATCGCGCGAAACAAAATTGAAGTTCTCAGCGCGTTCGCCGCACATAGTACCCGCCTCCGCGGTCTTGGACATCGCCGAGCAAAAGAAGCTCGAGCAACGCGGTCTGCACCTCGGCAGCGGGCAAACCGAGACTCCCCGCGAGCTCGTCGACATGCCGCGAAACGGAGCTCAGCGCCGCCAGGATGGTTCGTTGCCGGCGCGTATGGGTAGCCTCCATAGAAGACATGGGCGACCGCGGACCCTCGGCAAAACGACGGATCGGGCCGAAGTTCAAGGCACGGGCAATGTCACTCGCCCCCGCACACGGCAGTGCACCGCCCGCGAGCAACCGAGCGCATCCCGCACCGCGAACGTCCCACGGAGACGCGGGAACTGCGAACACGGGAATGCCGAGCTCTCGCGCAACCGCGGCAGTAGACAACGCTCCCGACCGATGGGGCGCTTGGACGACCACCACCGCCCGGGAAAGCGCCGCGATAATCCGGTTACGCTCCAAAAAGCGGCCACGGCGCGGTGGGCAATCGTCATCGTGCTCGGTCACGAGCGCCCCTAGGGTGGCGATTCGTTCAAAGAGCGCACGATTGCGAGGCGGGTAGGCGCGGCGCAATCCGCTGGCGAGCACCGCGATGGTCGGTCCGCCTGCTTCCAATGCTCCGTGGTGGGCTGCGCTGTCGATGCCGTGGGCACCTCCTGACACGACCGGGCAGCGCGACGCTGCGAGATCTCGAGCGAGCGTTTGAGCAAACCGTTTTGCTTCAGGGTCGCAACGACGGGTCCCCACAATCGCGACTGCGCGCGTCAGCCCGGGCAACGCGCCTGCCACCCGCAACCGAGACGGTGGCCTGTCCAAACGTTGAAGTCCACGAGGCCATTGGGGTACCTGCGACGCGATTTCGAAGGGGGGTTGGTGGAGGGCGATATCGGTAGACATTCCCCCTTATCGCCAGCTCGCGCCCAAAGTTGCGAGACCGCGCGCCTACCCAGCGGACGCTTGCCCAGGAACGATGATGACCACGCGGAGCTCGTCGAGAACCGCTACGCCATCTCCGATGACTTGGAGGCGAGCGGTAAACACCTGGTCCACCTCCGTGGGCTGCACGGCGTCGTTGAAGGCTTGCACGCTAAACGAGACCACCGTACCCGGGGTAACGTCGATGAACGAATCGAAAATAGTGTCGCCGTCGAGGTCCGCAATAGTGGCGGGAGGAGCCCCCGCGGGAGGTTCGGCAGACCGCGGAATAGCCGCCTTGATAAAACCTTGCTCGTCATCGACCACGCGAATGTTGACGGTACGGAGCTGGATCGCGGTCACGAGCTCGTCCACCGCGTCCACCAGCGTCTCACTGAGCCCTGTACCATCGGACCGCGCGTCGAACACCAGGGCGCAAACGTCCTCTCCATTCTGCATCTCGGGGGGTCGCGCCATGCCCATAACGCCAGTGGAGCATAGGTCGTTCACGGGCGCGACGAATGCACCGGTATCAAGAGCCAGGTCGACAAGCTGGGCGCGCGCGTCGCTTCGCGTGGAGATTCCAATCAACCGCGCCGAAATCTGCTGAAGCCCCGTCACCGCTTGCTCGCGGGAATGTGCCTCAGAAATACCCGCCGCAACATAGTCGGACCGCACATGCGAGACATCGTCGGTAACGTGAATCACGATCGGAAACGAACCTTCCCGAAACCCTACGCCTCCAATTTCTCCGCCCCCCGGAACGCGGGGGTCGCGCATAAATGGGGGCACATTCCCGCCCGGGAAATCGACGCCATCTCCTGCCGCGATTTGGTAGAGCGATTCGAAACCTGATTCCGCCACGTCACCCCCGCAGCCAAGCGGCATATCGAGCAAACGAAGCGCGCCGTCGACAAACGGAACGTCGGTGGTGGTTTCGATGAGCAATCGGAAGGGAAGATCGGATCCCCCGGCACAATCGACTTCGCCGAAACCGTTTACGGGAAAATCCTCAAACTCGCTTACTCCGAACGCCACATCAGGAATCAGCGCGCGCACCGACGGCACGATCGTTCGCGCGAGGGACGTTTGCAAGTTGTCGATCTCTTCGTTCATGGAGCTCGTCGTATCCACGTTCAGGTGAATGTCCGCACGCCGAATACTGGTATCGAACGTCAGCGTGTCGGCATTCAGCCCGCTCGGATCTCCGAACGGCAACACAAAGAAGAACTCTTCGATCTTGCTATCCGCATCACAGGGATCGCTACCCGCGGTGATTTCCGCAAGGTCGGTCTGACCGTCGTCATCGGAATCGACATCGGTGGGATCCAGGCAACTTGTTCCGCGCGTTTCTTCTGCATCCGACAGGCCGTCGTTGTCGCTGTCGAGATCTCGAAAATCGGCGACGCCGTCGCGGTCGGTGTCTACCGGCGGGGTGCCCACCTCGTCGTCGCCGGCCTCAACTGCGTCGGAGAGGCCATCGTCATCGCTGTCCCCATCGAGATAGTCCGGGTCGCCGTCTGCGTCGGTGTCTGTGGCATCGGACCGACCTTCGTCGCGGTCCGCAATGGTATCCTGATCCTCGTCGGTAAGGTCTTGCACACGTATGCAAGCGCCTTGGCGGCAGACCGAGTCTGCGCCACACGGCGCGCCGCATTGCCCACAGTGAAGCGGGCTCGCGCTCAAGTCGGCACAGTCGTCTCCGCACACCGTCCAAGGACAGCGGTCCGAACAGACCGCGGAAACGCAAAACTCCTCTTCCGCACAAGCCGCTGAGCAAGAACCACATCGGTCGCGGCGGCTCTGCACGTCTACGCATTCGCCGTCGCATACAGAGAGACCGGGCGAGCACGGGTCAGAGATACCGGCATCGTTCGTCGGTGCCGAATCGGAGCATGCGCCCACGCAACAAATCGACAGGATGGCCACCAGCCGGATGCACATTGCTTGCCGGACAAACATTGCTGGCCGGACCAATATTGCGACGCGAAATCGCTCGCGGAGCATAGAATCAAGGTAGCATGAGCTTCAGGCTTGACCCGTTTGTTCCGTTGCGGCAAGACGGACAAGCTATGAATCGACGCTCCCTCGCCGGCTTGGGCCCCTTCGCAGCGTCCCGAGCGATTTCGTCTCGGTCTGGAGATTCGCGGTGGGCCGTGCGTCTCGGGCCGGCTGTTTGCTGGCTGGCGGCAGGTTCCTGGTTGGCAGCGTGTGGCGGCGCGTCCCCCGGCGGCGAAACGACCCCCGAGGGCGATTCTGTCGGCTCGCCGACCCAACAGAACTCCGCGCCTGCGAACACCGTGGTCGGCGCCGAAACGCTCGCGACCGCCAAACAAGCTTCGGACGTCGAACGCGTCGAGCTCGTTCTGAACGACGATGGAACGATGTCCAAGTTTGCCGTGTATCACAAAGACTCGTCTTCGATTCCCGAGGCGGTGCGCGACTTGGCGAAAGAGAAATTTCCTCAAGGAACAATCAAGCACTTCGAGAGCGAATGGTATCGAAGCCGCGGAGTCGTGTACGAAGTCGAAATCAGCGCTCCCGATGGGAAAGATTGCGAAATCAGCGCACTCGCGGACGGCTCGCTCATCTACACCGAATGCGCGCGAACCAAAGAAGAACTCAGCGAACGCATCCGCAACACCATCGACTCCCTTTTGCCGGGCGGCAAAATCGTTGAAGCAGAAGAAAAAAAAGGCCCGGATATCGACGAAACGAGCGTGGAAATCGATCACGAAGGGCGAACACACGCACTCCGCTTCAACGCAAACGATGAACTGACCGAACGCGCCCTCATCCTCCCCGCAAAACTAAAAATCCCAATCGAGTAGCAGTTTTTTGGAGGGTCTGGCCGTCTGTTTGTTTGAGGGTCTGGCCGTCTGTTGTTTGAGGGTCTGGCACCCAGACCCTCTCGCCGGGGTACGACCCCGACGATTCACCCAAGCTCCCCTGCCAGGAGGCACGCGATCTGGTTGTCTAACGGGTGTACTGCAGTCGTGTGTTCCGGCAATCACCGCAACGAACGTGCAACGCCTAACCGGGGCCCCGTCGCGTAGCGATGGGGCGGCCGCGGAAGCGGCCGGCGGCGGGAGGGGGGCCCCGCGGAATCGTATTCCGTGGGGGGAGGGGCTGCGGCCAGCCCCTCCAGAAACTCAGCCCCTCCAGAAACTCAGCGACTCGGAGCGAGTACGCGGGTTGTTGGTACTCCGATCGCCTCCGCAAGCCGAGCCAACGTTTCGAGCGATGGCGTGTGTCGGCCGGCCTCCACGCGCGCGATGTTGGGCCGATGGATTCCCGTTCGGCGAGCCAGCTCGGCTTGCGTGAGCCCCGCTTTGAGCCGGAGCTCACGAAGGCGGGCACCCAAACGAGGACCGTCGATCGGCGCATGGTCAACTTCGTCGCCCGAAGCTGCCAGCGCATCCGCATTGAGTTCGAGCTTGGCTCCGGTCGCAAGCTCCAGCGTTGCACGATCGGCATCCTCGGTAAGGGTGATCGTCCGGACGTCGCTTCCGTCATCCCGGTCGTTGACTGGACGCGACATCAAAAGTGACGTCCCGTCGCCGAGAATCGCCAGAATCTCTGAGTCGCGTGGGGAGATGGTAACAAACTCAAAACGCTTGGTGCGATCTTGGTCAAGCCGGCGAGCGATGGCCGCGGCGAGTCGCGAAACGTCCGAGGCATGGCGCGCGACCTGCCCCGTGCACATTTCGTCGAGCACGTCGTCCACTTCCGACATCACCCCGCTCTCGGGAAGCTGCACGAGAGGAACCGCGCCTAGCGCGCGAGCAAACCCTACGGCAGCAAGCAACTCGTCTTCGGTGTACGCCGCAGAGCCACCATCAAATACGATGACCGAACCCGACTGCACCATCGACGCAAGTTGATCGGGCACACACACGCGCGCCTCGAGACCGTGTCGAGCCAGGAATGGCCGCCACAGCGACGGGAATGCCGGCCGGTCGGTAGACAACGTGACGGTAATGGTCATGGTTCCTCCGAACTGAGCGTTCGGGTTGTTGTTCCGCGCTTGGGAGCAAACGTCAACGCCAGAGTGATACGTTTCTGCACCCAATAGCTTTCGACAACAGATTGTTACGAGCGAGCTGCACAAAATCGTCGGTAGCCGTAGGCTACAGCCAACACCGCGCTCCCTCCAACAAACCAAAAAAGTGACCACGCGGAGAAATCGACCGCCGCGCGAAGAGCTGCGCTCGGCCACCCAAAGACCAGCGGTAAATGAACGCAGTACGCCCACAAAGAAACGCGCCCGAGTGCCTGAATCGAATCACGGATAAGGGTGGCTCCTTGCGCGGTGACCACCAGACCAGCGAGCGTCAGCGAAATGCCAAGGCGGTAGAGAGTGGCCTGGGCCGCAGCTAAATCAGGGATTCGATGAACGAGCGCCGCAGCAGGATCGAACGCCAAGCTCGTTACGATTGCGACCGCCGCCCCGCCCACGGACCACGCAATCACCACCAACCCAAGCGGCGTGCGTTCCTCGGCTCGAGCCCAGAAAACGCCAATCGCGATGCCCCAAACGGCGTACGCACTCCACGGAAAAAGAGGAAATCGAGCGACATGGCGCGAGCTTGTGTCCACCACCCAACCCGCCAGGTGCGCGGCCAATCCTCCTGTGCTCGCCATGGACACCGTTCGCTCAAGCCACGGCGTAATGACCAAGATCACACCGCCCACCGCAAAAAACGTCCACCCCAGAGCTCGCTGGGATTTCGCGATGCGGTGGTGCACGTGTACCAGCAAGGAGCCCAACACCATGGATGCGCCGATGACGTGCAGCGCATCTCCTCGAAACGCGAACCCGCGGGGTCGCCCCTCCATCCACCACATCAGCAGAGAGAGCGCGTACCCAAGCGCGATCACGATGCCTCCCCGGCGAACACCCCGCAGAGGTGGCACGCCAAAAGACACCCGCCAGCCCAGAGTTACCCCTGAAACGAACAAAAAAAGTGGCGCGGCAATGCCGCCCGCGAGCTGTACGAACCCGAACTTGGCTCCGCTGCGTTCCGCCGGCTGAAGCCAGCTGTCCGCGGTATGCCACATCATCATCAGCACCACGGCCCACCCCCGAAGTTCATCAAAGAGCGAAATCCGCGGCGGACGAGGCACGCGGCGCAGTGTGGTCGGGTTCTTTCGTGGCGCAACGCTTTCGCTTCTGGGCCTGCGACCGGTGACCCTGCGGCCAGAAGAGCGGCGGCCATCGGTTGACACCCTGGGGCACGCTTGCTACCCGGAGCCCCTGCTAGCGCTCCTTTTGACGTTCAACCGAGGCATTCATGTTCAAGTCGACCTGCGTATTCTCCGGAAACGCGCACCCTGAGCTCGCGAAGAAAATCTGCGAGTACCTTGAACTTCCGCTCGGTCGCTGCCGAATCGCTCGATTTTCGGACGGTGAAGTCTTCGCGGAGATCGAAGAGAATGTGCGCGGGGTCGACGTCTACGTCATCCAGCCCACGTGCAGCCCCGTCAACGACAACCTGATGGAATTGCTGGTGTTGGCAGACGCACTCAAACGCGCGTCTGCCGGGTCAGTCACCGCGGTGCTGCCTTACTACGGCTACGCCCGTCAGGACCGGAAAGCCGCGCCGCGCACTCCGATCACGGCGAAGCTGGTCGCCGACCTAATCAGCGCATCGGGAATCAACCGAGTCGTGTCGATGGATTTGCACGCGGGTCAAATCCAAGGCTTCTTCAACGTTCCCTTCGACCACCTGTTTGCAATGCCCGTGTTTCTGGACCACCTGGGCTCTCGTTTTCCGGACGCTCCGGTATTTGTGTCTCCAGATGCAGGGGGAGTGGAACGAACGCGCGCCTACGCCAAACGCATGGGGGCCGACCTAGCCATCGTCGACAAGCGGCGCGGCGCGCGAAACCACAGCGAGGTGATGCATATCATCGGCTCGGTATCCGATCGTCGATGCGTGATTCTCGACGATATGATCGACACGGCCGGCACCCTCACCAATGCAGCTCAGGCTCTGAAAAACGCAGGCGCGAGCAGCGTAGCGGCGGCAGCTACCCACGCCGTGCTTTCCGGCCCGGCGATCCAACGCATCCAAGACTCGTGTTTGGAGGAAGTCTTGGTCACCGACACGATCCCTCTCTCGCCCGAAGCCGCAGCCTGCGACAAACTGCGCGCGCTTTCCGTCGCCCGGCTCCTTGGAGAAGCTATCAAACGGATTCACCACAGCGACTCCGTCAGCTCGCTTTTCGTGTGATAGACCGGGTTGACTGACGAATTGGATCGGGTAAATCTCCGCCGGAGAAGACATGGAAACGATTTCGCTGCACGCCGAGGTTCGAAACTCCCGGGGTAAGGGACCAACCCGAAAACTCAGACGAGCCGGCCACTTGCCGGCGGTACTCTACGGGCCCCATGAAGACCCTACTCCGGTCACGATTGCACCCAAAGAACTACTTGCGGGACTAAAGAGCGAACGAGGCCGCAACTCACTGTTTGAGGTGTTGGTCGGAGATCGGAAAGAGTTGGCGATGGTGAAGGACGTCGCGGTCGATCCGGTGACGCGCCACCCCCTCCATGTAGACCTCTACAAAATAGACCTCACCAAGCCCGTCCGAGCGCACGTCCCTTTCAGCACCACCGGTCGCGCGGTCGGCGTGCAACAAGGGGGAATCCTGAACATTCCCCTGCGGACCGTGCCCGTGCGCTCTACGCCGGACCGAATCCCCGTCGTGATCGAAGCGGATGTCTCCAACTTGGGTATTCATGAGACGGTCTCGGTTGCTGACTTGAAGCTACCCGAAGGCGTCGAAGTGATGCTGCGTCCTCAGCTAACGCTGGCCATCGTGCTGGAAGGCAAGAAGTCGGCGGCGGAGGCGACCGCCGAGGAGCCCGACGCTAGCTAGAGCAGCGGTCAGTTTGCCTGAGGGTCTGGCACCCAGACCCTCTCGTCGGGGTACGACCCCGCCGATTCACCCAAACTCCCCCGCCAGGAGGCACGTGACATGGTGGCCGGGGAGTTCGTCGGATGTATTTACGCTGCGTGATTTCGAACAACCATACTGACCTCTGCTCTAGTCTATGGGATGCGACCTGAGCTGCAATTGACCCATTTGATCTGCAATAGAGCGGCGGTCAGTGTGGCTGTTCGATCACTTGAAGCGAGATGTATGCGCTCCGGTAGACTGAGCCTTGCGTAGGCTGGTTAGGCCATCGGAGGACGGTGAAGGTCATGCACTTGATTGTTGGGCTGGGAAATCCTGGGGCGCAGTACGCTGGAAATCGGCACAACGTCGGTTTCATGCTGATTGATCGGCTCGCTGAAGAGCTCGGACAGACTGCGTTTCGTGATAAATTTCGGGGTGAATTCTGTCGCACGGAGATCGGCGAATCGCGAGCTCCGGTCGTGCTGCTCAAGCCCATGACGTTTATGAACCTGAGCGGCGAGTCAGTTCAGGCGGCGATGCGCTTTTTTCAGACTAAATTGCCTGCAGTCATCGTCGCGCACGACGAACTCGACCTGCCGTTCGGCACGCTGCGCATCAAAGTAGGCGGTGGACTGGCTGGCCACAACGGCTTGAAGTCGATCGCCCAGCATTGCGGCGGACAAGATTTTGTTCGCCTTCGAATCGGTATCGGCCGGCCCAGGGGCGCAGGAAAGTCCCATGTTCTTAGTGACTTTTCGAGCGCTGAGCGCGCGGAACTCCCCGACCTGCTGGATCGCGGCGTCACCATGACCCAGGCGATGGTCAAATCAGGCCCTCGAGTCGCGATGAATGAATTTCACTGAACTTGTTTTTCGGGGTTGGATTTCACCCAATTTTCATGCGCACGTGCTTTGCATCCGAGAAAACCATCAGCTATCTAGTTGAGCTCCTCGCTCTGGGCTTCGTCTCAGGGCCTTGCCCAGGAGGAAGGACCCATGGCTAAAGCAACCGCTACCGTAGCGACTCCGCCGTCGCTTCCGCGGCGTTACGAAACGATTTACATTCTCAAACCCGGTGTTGACCCAGACGACGCCGACAAAGTCGCGTCTCGATTCTCCGAAATCGTCGACAAGTTCGGCGGCAAAATCACGAAAGTCGACAGCTGGGGTAAGCGCAAGCTCGCTTATCTCATCCAAAAGCACTCCCGCGGCATTTTTATCCACGTCGATTTTGTCGGCGCCAACAAGTTGGTCGCCGAACTCGAGCGCAATCTTCGGCGCTTTGACGACGTCATCCGATATCAGACCATTCGCATCGAAGATGACATCGACATCAACGCGCTCGAAATCAACCCTGAAGAAACCAAATTCGAGCGCATTGAGCCCGGCGAAGAAGAAGTCGAACTGACGCGCGCGCAGCGATTGGGCATCGATATCCGCACCCCGTCGCCAAGCCAAGACGCCGCCCCGGAACCGGCGAGCAACGCCGCCCCGGAACCTGCCGCAGCCAGCGCCAGCAACGGCGAGAGTGCCGACAGCTCGAGTGCCGAAGGCGCTACGGACAACTCCGCGCCCGCAGCTTCAGCAGAAGGCGCCGCACCAACCGACGACCAAGCGTCTGCGGACGCCACCAACGAGAAGAGCCCAGAAACCACCCCCGACGCCGGAGAATCTGATGAGCAATCTTGACGTCCAGGAAGTTGGTTCGCGCGAGGGAAAGCGAGAATCATCCACACGCGGATCGGTAGTCCGGGAAGCACGTACCGATGCGGATCCGCTTGGCATTCGGCGCCGCCGGTCGGCCAAAAAGCGCGCCCCGTCGTTCACGTCCGATCCGGACTTCCACTTCAACTACAAAGACCCACAGCAGCTGCGCTATTTTCTTACCGAGCGCGGCAAAATTGTTCCGCGAAGAATCAGCGGCCTTACCGCGAAACAGCAGCGAGAACTGACGCTGGCGGTCAAACGCGCGCGGAACATCGCGCTGCTCCCCTACACCGCGGTCAAGTGAGGCAAGCATGGCACGCAATATTCAGGTAGTGCTCCGGCAAGACGTCGACAACCTGGGCGAAAGCGGCGAGATCGTTCGCGTTCGACCGGGTTTCGCGCGGAACTTTCTGATTCCGAGAGGGCTCGCAACAGCAGCCACTCGCTCGAACATCAAGCAGTTCGAGCACGAACGAGCCGCCGCGTTGGCGCGCGCAGAAAAACGGCGCGGCGACGCGCTTGCGCTAGCCGCGCAGCTCGAAAAAGTTCGCATCCAGGTTGCCAAACAAGCTGGAGACGAAGGCAAGCTGTTTGGGTCGGTGACGTCGGCAGATATCGTCAAAGCGTTTGCTCTGAAGGGCCACGAAATCGACAAACGGAAGATCGACCTGCCGGAAACCATCAAGGAAACCGGCACCCATGAGATCAGCATCAAACTCGCGTCAGGAGTCACCGCGCGGGTGAAACTCGACGTCACCACCGCGGCATAGCCGTCGGACAGGTGGCGCCAACCCTCGCGAAACCACTCAACGGCGGAACCGCTCCGCGGGGCGGCCAAGTGCCGCCCAATTCGCTCGACGCCGAACGCGCCGTGCTGGGCGGCATTCTCCTCGAAAATCAGGCGATGAATATCGTCGTAGAAATCCTCTCCAGCGAGGATTTCTATAGCGAGGCGAATACCCGTATTTTCGAAGCGATGGTCGGGTTATTCGCGCGCAATCAACCCGTCGACCACGTGACGTTGCGAGACGACCTGGCGCAGGGAGGAAAGCTTCAAGCCGTAGGCGGGGACGAATACCTGCTGTCTCTGACCAACACCATCCCCACCGTGGCCAACATTCAGGCACACGCGAACATAGTTCGTGAAAAATCCGTGGTGCGGAGCTTGATTACTTCCTGCCACGAAATCGCCGCGCGTGGGTATGGCGACTACGGGGCAGTCGAAGAGTACCTCGATGAAGCCGAAGGCTCGATCTTCAAGATCGCCAAGGAACGCCAGCGCAGTCCGTACGAACACGTGAAAGACGTGGTGATGCGGACGTTCGAAGAGATCAATGAGGCGGCCAAGCGCGGCCATTCCATCACCGGGGCCCCCACCGGTTTTGACCGACTCGACGGTATGACGGCGGGCATGCACCCCGGCGATCTCATCATCATCGCAGGTCGACCGGGCATGGGAAAGACATCGTTCGCGCTCAACGTTGGTCTGAACGCATGCGCGGCGAGGCAAACTCCAGTCGCGGTTTTTTCTCTCGAGATGCCCAAAGAGCAACTCGTTCGACGCATGCTGTGCAGCGAAGCGAGAGTGGACGGCTCACGAATGCGAACCGGAAAACTGGTTCGTGATGATTGGCCGAAACTCGCCAACGCCGCCGGGGTGCTCAGCGAGATGCCCATCTGGATCGACGATACCCCGGCGATCACCATGCTCGAGCTGCGCGCCAAGTCTCGACGACTCATGAGCGACAGCGGTCTCGGACTTATTGTCGTGGACTACCTCCAGCTCATGCGCTCAGGCTCGCGCAACGACTCCCGCGAGCAAGAAATCTCTGAAATCAGCCGATCGCTAAAGGCACTCGCCAAAGAGCTGAGTATCCCCGTGATTGCGCTGTCTCAGCTTAACCGCGGCGTGGAGTCACGCGGCGTGAAAGACAAACGCCCCCAGCTTTCAGACCTACGTGAATCGGGCGCCATCGAGCAGGACGCCGATACAATCTGGTTCATCTATCGTGATGAGGTGTACAACAAGGAAAGCGAAGACCGAGGCGTCGCCGAAATCATCATCGGCAAGCAACGGGCAGGCCCCGTAGGCACTTGCCGCGTTCGGTTCTTCAACGAATACACGCGTTTTGACAATCTCGCAGAGGATGACTACTACGGTGCCGACGCGGGGGGACCTGCCTCGTACGACGACTTCGCAGACTAGCGACCGCACAGACCACCGACTGTGCAGTCTAATCCTCTGCGCAGACCAACACGGAGCACCCGCTGAGAACTCCGCGACAGCGAACGCAGCAACTTCTCTTCCTAGGTGGGTGGTGTCTTTGTCTGAGCGCGTCAAACACCGCCCGGGCTGGCGGCTACGAGTTTTCGCTCGCGGGAACTCGCGCGCTCGGGCGCGCTGGCGCCTACAGCGCCCAAGTCGACGGCCCTTTGGCCCTTCTCTACAACCCTGCAAACCTTGCCGTAATTTCGGGCATGCAGCTGGAGGTGGGCTCGCACCTCGCGTGGTTTCGAGGATGCGGCACGCGATCCGGTACATACACACAGTACGCGACAACCCCCAACAACGATCCCCAGGGCGCGAACACCCAAGACCGGATTGTAAGCCCGAACGTCCCCAGCGTGTTTGGCACCTCGGGAGACATTGATGCACAAAACATTACGGCGCCCGAGGTCTGCAGCGATGGGTTCCCCGCAGTTTTACCCAACCTCGCATTTGGCTGGCATCCCCTGCCCAAATGGGGTTTTGGCGCAGGACTATTCGTGCCCACAGCGATCGGGCGCGCACACTGGGGCAGCAAAGATCGCGGCACTGTGCGGGTGGACGGCCAGGAGCTGCCTTCGCCACTGCGTTATGACTTGGTAGAAAAGAATATTGTTCTGGTCTATCCCACTCTCGGCGTCGGATACGCGCCGCATCCGGCAGTGCGATTGGGAGCCGCGATAGGTTTTGGCGTCGGCAACTTCGCGTTTTCGAACGCCGTGCGACCCGTACGCGGCGAGGAGTTCGGCCGAGATGTGTTTGCGACGATCGACGTTCGCGACAACTTCGTGCCCCGAATCACCCTCTCGGCACTCGTTCGTCCACACAAGAACCTCGATCTTACCTTGGTGTGGAACTGGCAGGATGATGTCCGCGCGAGCGGAACCACGCGTCTCATTTCGACAATCTATCGAGAGACTCCAGCCGACGATGTTCGATTGAATGATATTCGCTTTCGCGCGCCTCAACCCTGGCAGTTGACGCTGGGCGCCCGATACGCGCAGCCTCGCGCTTCAGATGGCGACCCATCGACGAACGCTCGCGATACGTTGAGCCAAGAGCGCTGGGATATCGAACTCGACGTGGTGTACGAACGCAACTCCCAGGTGGACGCTTTTGTGCTCGACATCCCTGCCGGGAACACCATTCGCGTGGAGGACAATCTCGAGCCCCCTATTCCCACCGAGATTCGTCTGCCCATGGAGTGGCGTGATCAAATCGCGATTCGACTGGGAGGAGACTACAATCTCTTGGCGGATCGATTGGCTCTGCGGCTCGGCTTCTCCTACGAAAGCCCCGGGGTTGAGACGGGCTACGCGCAGCTCACGTTCATGCCGTTTGAACGCTTGGGAGCCCACTTGGGGGCTACATTGCGCGTTGGGAAGGTCGACTTGTCGCTGGCGTACGCATATATCCGAGCGCTCCGAACCACTGAGACTGACGCCGAAGCGAATCTCACCCAGGTCATCGCGGTGGATACGCTAGGCGGGCCTACGGTGTTCAACGCTGGCTCCTATACGGCACAGGTCAACGTGCTGTCGCTCTCCGCAAACGTTCACCTGCGATAAGAAGAAGGGCTCGAAGGCCATTCGACGACCGCGCGATATCCAAATGCGCGAACCAACTGAGTGAGCGTGGTCTCTGCGTTTCGCTTAGCGCGCTCTAGGATGGCTCCGTCGAGAGCCGCTTGGCGGGCTTCTCCCTCTGCGCGAAGCCGCGCCTGCTGTTCCAGGTTGCGACGTTTTTTGGCGAGCAAATCGGTATGTCGGCTGTGGACATAGGTGCGTCGGCTGTCGAGCCGCGCCCACAGAATCTTCGGCGGAGGAAGGCGTATGCGCGCGGTTCGCGACGTCTGATCGAGCACGATATCGCCATCTCGCATGTCCGTGAAGTCGACCCCCGCGGTGACGTCCACCGCGGCCACCAAGAGAATCGCATCGCGAACCTCAACCAGACCGAAGAGGTGCTTTTGCGAATCCTGAAGGTCGATCACGCGTTCGAGGTGATATGTCACCGACTCGAGTTTCGCGAGGTCTTGAACCGCCACGAGAATGTTCGTAGCGTCGCGCAGAGCCAAGCCTTTCTCATCGGTGTGGGTCGATGAAGCGCCCTCGGTCCACGCCAAAGCCGCCCATGTCGCAAGCGCCCCCATGCCGAGACCCAAACCCAGCACCATCCATACGTTGGCGGATGCGAAGCGGCGACCCCGCGGAGGCTCTTGCGGCGGCGTCTTCTCGGGTTCAGGCACGTCTAAAACGCGCATCCTGACGGCTGCGGAGGCTCGCGCTCGGCCGCAGCTGCAAAATCGGCGTCGACGCGGATCGATGCAAACTCTCCATCCACCGAGCCGCGTATGGCTTGAGTTCCATATCCGCCCGGGTGCATGTGGGCCCGTACGGTCACGGTGTCAGTCGGTTCGATAGCCACCGGACCCCCCGTTCGCGTGAAGGGCTGCTCGTCTACATGGCTGTGCGCAAGAATGCGACGATAGAGAAGGGTTCCGTCCGCGCGAAGCACTTCCCACCAGTCTGCGTACTGATCGCAGCCCGTATCAGGGCTCGCGATAGTCACGCCAAAAGTGTACCGCTCGCGTTGGCCAGTAATGCGCACCTCGGTGACTACGGCTTCGGTTGTAGTTTCTCGCGCAGCGTCCGCGGCAAGCGCACCACCATCGGCTCCATCGCTCTCAGGGCTCGCACCACTCTCCGCCGAGCCCTCCACGTCTGGAGAATCAGTAGGCCGCGTGGACGATGAACCACAAGCCAAAATCGCGAGCGCACAACCGAGAACCGCAGCTGCACGACCCCAGCGGGCAAATTCGTATGCAAAACAACCCATGACGAAACTCAGTCTACCGCAAAGCAATCAGACTCAAAATCTCAGCACTCATACGCAACTTGGCCTTCTGATCTTTCGCAAGGAGAGAGCGAGGAGATCGTCCGCGATCAGGCCAAAAGGATGCTGCTTTATGTTGTCTGGAGGGTTTGAGGCAAACCCTCCCCCCACGGAATACGATTCCGCGGGGCCCCCCTTCCGACTCCGGCCGCTTTCGCGGCCGCCCCACCACGACGCGGCGGGGCCCCCGCAGTTCAACCCAACGTAACCTGGTCTCGTGCTTCCTGGCGGGGGAGCTTGGGTGAATCGTTCGGGATCGTATCCCGAACGAGAGGGTCTGGGTG
>JANQQS010000174.1 GCA_028284955.1 Myxococcota bacterium
TCGTCGGGGTACGACCCCGACGATTCACCCAAACTCCCCCGCCAGGAGGCACGTGACATGGTTGCCGGGGAGTTCGCGGAATATCTTCCTGCTGAGAGATTTCGATCAACGCAAGCAGGCACTGCTCTATGGCAGTGATCAGATCGGTTGATTGAAGGCCAAGGAGCATCCCATAGAGCAGTGGAATTTTGGTCTGAGCTTGAGTGCCCCGGCAGCGCAGCCCGGATGACGCACACCAGTGCTTCGTCCGGGCGAGCAGGGGAGGTAAGCCAAGGTCAGGCCAAAAGGCCACTGCTCTAGTCTACTTGAGGAGGCGGCCGATGGAGGGGGAGATGATATGCCTCTTGAAGGCACGCGCGGCTCCGGAAATGCCTCCCGGCAACGCGCGGAGGGAGACATCCACGTGATCGGGGTCTGTTTCGATACCGTGAAGCGTGACCAGAGAGGTCATCACGCCCACCGCCTTGCGGACGAGGGGATTGTTGCCGATTTTGGGGTCGCGCATTAGGTCGAGGACGATACGATTGCCGCGCGCTTCGGCGATGACTGGCGAACGTCCGGGAAGGTATCCTGCGAGCGTCCCTGGATTGGATAAATCAAGAGCTCCTGACTGAATTAGGGCTGCTACCGGAGTCTCCGCTTCCCCGTTCAGTTTGAGCGACACATCTTCCATACGGAGACTCACCGTGAGCTCTTCCGCATTGAATACCACTCGTTCGATGAACACCGTAGCAGCCGCCCGAATCGGCGTTTTCATTAAACTCACGCTCGCGCCCACTCGAAGCCCGGGGGGGGCGGAATCAATCTGCATGTCCTCGACGGCGCCGCTTCGTTCGAGCTGGGATCCCAGCCATCTGAGGGCTACCACTGGAACACCGAACCGTAGGCCCACCGCATTGCGCATGACGCGGGTAAGTTCCTCGGGATGATTGCGCAAATATGAACGCGCGGATTGGGCAGCGGCGACGGGGTCAATCATGGGTAAAGTCAATCACAGGCAAGGTTAATCATAAGCAACGACGGTAGGATACGCGCTCGAGGCACGACCGACAGCAGAAATATGATCGAAATGGTACCGAACGCAATCGACCATGGAAGACGTTTAGGAGGCTGGCGCCGCCGTGTGGCGCTCAAGGATTTCTCGATACTTTTCGGGAATAGGTATCGGTCGGAAATCATCGAGCTGAACACACGCTACGGTGATCGCGGCCTTCGCCACGTCGTGGTCCTCGCCGCGAATGCGACCCCGATAGCCAAAGGTCGCGGATTTATTTCCAACTCGCTGAACCCATACATCGATCTCAAATACGTCGCCAAATCGAAGTGGACGAAGGAAATCGACATCGGCATGCACTGCCGGCCAACCGACGCGATCGATCTCGAGAACCTCTCGGTAGGGGTGGCCCGCGAAACTGAAGAAGTCTTCCAGCGCGCAGTGAAAGAAATGAAGAAAACGGGGGAAGTATACGACGCCAGCTCGGTCCTCATCCCCGAAGCGAACGGGGATGCTCGTCTGAAAAGCCATGCTTCTATCCCTAGCTCACGGCAGGAAGACGCACCACAAAGACGGCTCCTTCGCCGACCACGCTGCTGACATGGATCTGTCCGCCGTGCTGCCGGACAATATTTCGCACGATCGAAAGGCCGAGGCCGGTACCTTTCCCCTCTCCTTTGGTCGAGTAGAAGGGCTCGAAGATCGCGCCTTGTTGGTCCGCGGGAATCCCTGCCCCGTTGTCGCGGATTTTCACCTCAACGTGGTCATCGGCTGATTCGTCGACCGCGACATGAAGACGCCCCGCGCCATGGGGCATGGCATGGCATGCGTTGGTTATCAGGTTGATGAACACTTGGTGCAACTGACCGCGGACCGCAGATACGTTCCTCACGTTCGTTGCGTAACTCTTGCAGACCTCCACGCCGGATTCAGCGATAACGTGTTCGCAAAAGACGATCGCTTGGTCGACCACCTGGTGCATGGATAGAAGGTCTGCGGCCTCCGTGGCGGGACGCGCATAAGCAACCAGATCTCGGGTGAAACGAAGAATCCGCTCTGCGCTGCGCACGATGCGCCGAATCCGCTCGAGCTCTTCGTCTTCGGCGCCAGCTTCGGATCGAGTTTTGAGCAGGTGCTCGCTGTACACCGAAATGCTCGTAAGCGGATTGTTGAGCTCGTGCACGACGCCTGCTGCGAGCTGACCCAAGGTGGCGAGTTTTTCGGCCTGCACCACCTGTTCCTCCAGCTCACGCACCTCGCTGAGATCGCGACCGATTGCCATCACCCCTTCTTGGCCGGCCACGACCTCGGGAACCGCGGCAAGATTGAAGGCGAACGGTGCAGCCCCACCGCCGCGGCATCGAAGCCGTAGTTCGATGTTGCGCATTGCAGCGCCATCGAGCGCACGTTTTAGGATCGGGGCAAACCGTTCACGTTCTGCGGGAGACATCATTTCGTCAACGTGGCGTCCCACGATGTCTTCTCGCGGAGATGCAACGACGGACACGAACCCCTCGCTGACCGAGCGAACCAACCCGTCTCGCCCGATCGAAATGAAAGGAACGTCGGCGTGCTCCAGGAGATTGCGCACTCGGCTGCGCCAACGAAGCGATTCTTTCTTTAGCCGCGCCCGGCCAAGCGCGGTGGAGAGCTGCAACGCAAACTGACCGATGACTGCCGGGTCGTCGGGAGGCACGTTCGCACCAAGGGCGTATTCGACTCCCATGACTCCCACGAGCGAGTCGTCTTCGAGCAAAGGAAAATCAAAGCCCGTGGCTTCTGATTCAAAGTCTGGTCGGTAGCGGTCCACGATACGAACGGTCTCGGGGACGACCGAATCGGGCAGGTTGTAGCAATCAAGCACTTGTCTGGTGACGCGCTGCTGGTCGCGCGTCTCGGGCAGCACGCGACTCGTTGCTCGGACGAGCGCGGGTGTATCGTCGTCGGGTCGCACCAGGCGAACCACGAGTCGCCGCCCGGACAGCAGAATACGAAATACGTCGAGATAGCCATCCACGATGACCGCTTCGTCGGTCACTCCCGATAGCCGCATTTTGAGAGAATAGGAGGCGGCTAGCAGTTCCTCTGGTTTGGGCCGTCGCGGCTGCTGCCACTCCACCACCTTTTTTCGAATGGTGTCTCGACGCGGAGTTCGGCCCGTGGCTCTGCGCTCGCGAGTGCCTAGAGGCGGGGAGGGTGCCGCGCTCACTGAAACGGGGCCGCTCTCGCGGGCTACCCACTGATCTTCGTTGCTGCTGTCGTCCGATTCGATGTCGCTCACGCGCCCTCACTGCTCTCTGGTCGCGTCGACGAAGGAGTAGCTGATTTCTCGAGGTCGAGAATTTTTTGCTCACCAACGTAAGACTTGGTTTCGTATTTGGTCATCTGGCCGATTTTGCGAACGATATCGGCCATCCGTTCTGCTTCTCGTATCATGATGTCCGCCGCGCGGTGTTCTGCGCCATCCGGATCGAGCTTCCTTTTGAGGAGTTCAGCATACGCGATGACGCTGGTGAGCGGCTGGTTGAGCTCATGGGCCGCGGTGCCGGCTAGCTCAGCCAACAGCGCCTGTTTTTCGGTGGACGCGAGTCGCTGTTGGGCCTCCGCCAGCCGTTCTTCGAACTGAAGTTTCTCTCGGAGGTCAGTAAAAATTCCGAAGGTCGCTGCGGGCTCACCGTTTTCGTGAATCATCGCGGCAGAGATTTGAATCGGAATCAGCTCGCCGTTTTGACCAAGCGCGTCGATTCTCATCGGCTCCAAACGACCCACGCCGCCATATTGTGGTGCCCACAATCGTCGCATGACTTCGGCAGCGCCTTCCCCGGGATAGAGATCCCGAGTACTCATGCGTCCGACGACTTCCTCAGCGAGGTATCCGTAGATGCGTTCGGCGCCTTGATTGAACAGTATGATATTTCCGTCCATATCGGCGGCCACGATTCCGTCCACGCTGGCGTCGATAAGCGATTCAAGGAATTGCATCGTTTTGACGAGTTCAGCCTCGGTTTTGCGCTGCTCGGTGACATCTTGGAACGACACCAAAACAGCACCTTCGCCGTCCAGCAAGGAGGCAAAAGAGCAACTGCAGACGATCGTTTCCCCGCTGGCGTGAACGAATCTCAGGTCGACTCCGCGCGGATATTCTCCTCGAGAAAAACCGCGCCAAAGGTCCACCGCGCGTCGTCGGTCGGCTCGGGCTACCAAGCCACGAAGGCCTCGCCCGCGAGTGTTGTCTTGCTGTTCCCCGACGATGTCGTAGGCGCGCGGATTGGCAAAAAGCAATCTGCCGTTTACGTCCAGCACCGCAATCCCTTCTGCGGCGGAAGCAAAAAGATCCGCATAGCGCTGAAGGGAGCGGAGCTGCTGCTCGGCCTCGAAACGCGCGAATGTAATCTGCTGGGTGTGGTCACGAAGGCTCTGCATCACCCGAGCGTTCCGTAGTGCTACGGCGGTGGCGTTCGCGACGGTCTGACAAAAATGGACCTCGCGGCTAGACAATGTGCTCCGTCGGGCCTGAGCGCGAAGGAAGAGAACCCCAATCGCCTGATCCTGCCAAACGATCGGAAACAAGCTCATCGCGGCGGGTCCCCCCTGAGGCATCTCGTTTCGCACGCCATCCAACACGGGGTGCTTGGAAATGTCTTCGATGGTGAGCGGTTGATGGGTACGCAAGACCTCTTGAATCTCAGGGTATTTCGCTAGGCTCAATTTTAGATTCGACAGGCGTGCGTCGTCGCTCGCGACGATGACATACCCTACGTCTTCGTCGTCTCGTTCCGGCGCGAGTACGATAGATACACGCGCGACCTTCACCACGTCGGCGATGCGTCGCACGAGGGTGTAGAGAATGTCTCGAAAATCGAGCGACGATGCCAACGCTTGCGTGAGCTCTAACATCACCTGCGCGTCGTGCTTCTCGTGTCCGAGCTCTTCGGTATAATCATGGAGCCTCGTTTGAACGCGCACCCGGGCAATTAACTCTGCCGGCAAAATAGGCTTTCGGAGCACGTCATCCGCGCCGCTCGCGAATGCCTGAGCGAGTTGCTTTTCGTCGTCGGCATCCGACATGACGATGATGGACGCGTCGTGGGTTGCATCGAGCCTTCGAAGGTCATGAAGAACCTCGAAGCCGCTCGTCGACCCAATGTGGGCTGCGAGGAGGACGACATTTGGCGAGAAATCCGCGGCCTCTTTCATCGCTTGGTCCACTTGTTCCGCGGTTCGCACAGAAAAGCCCGTTTCGCGGCCGTGCGTGTGCCCGAGGGATTTAACCACGGGCTCCAGGCTGGCACTCGGAGCTTGTCGCGAGGCCGTGTTTAGCATCGAGACCACCTGGTTCAGTGTCTCGACATCACCGTCAATCACCAATACTTTGTGCACTGTCGCCCGATCATCGACCAATCGAACCTATTTCGACAGTATACGAAATAATCAATCCTCTGCGGAGTTCGTACTCGGGGAGCGGCCGACGCAACGATCTCGAATGTGCTTAAGTGTTTGTAACCATAGATTTTTTTGATTATGAGTCCCACTGCGAACCGCCGCCCGATTGGCATCTTTGATTCGGGCCTCGGCGGCCTGACGGTCGCTCGCGCGGTGCGTGACCGCCTTCCCGGCGAAGCTTTGCTCTACTTTGGAGACACCGCTCGGGTTCCCTACGGCACTCGAAGCGCGAAAACTGTGGTCCGCTACGCTCGTAGATGCGCGAGTCTTCTCCGCGCTCGGCACCCGAAGCTTCTCGTGGTGGCGTGCAATACCGTGAGCGCAGTTGCGCTCGATGTGCTCCGAGTGGAACTCGACATACCTGTATTGGGAGTGATTCGACCAGGGGCTCAGGCAGGCCTGACCGCAAGTCGGTCCCGACGAATTGGGGTCGTCGCGACGCGCGGGACGGTGGCGTCCGGCGCGTATCAGAGGCACATTCTTTCGCTCGATACCCGCGCAGAGGTGTTTGCGACCGCGGCGCCGCTACTGGTCCCCCTTGCCGAGGAAGGCTGGACCACTGGACCCGTACCTGAATCAGTGAGCACCGCGTACCTAACGCCGCTTGCCAAATCAGGCATCGATGTGCTCATTCTCGGTTGTACACACTACCCGCTATTGTTGGCGCCCTTAAAAGCAGCTGCGCAGTCGTGCTGTAGCCCTCACATCACCGTGATCGACAGCGCCGCCGCGGTGGCGAATGATCTTGTCCGACTGATCGACGAACGAAGTCTTCGTAACCCGGATCGCCATGGGAGCCTCCAAATTCTTGTGTCGGATCAGCCCGAACACTTCGGTCGCGTCGCTTCGCGTTTTCTCGGGGAGCCGCTCGATGCGGTGCCGGTCGAGCAAATCGATCTATGAGGCGGGCAGGCGAATGCGCCAGATCGGTGACTGCGCGTAGTTTTAAAGTTGGCGGTCCGCATGCTAAAACGTGCATATCGACGAAGTAGGAAAAGCACCTGAGTTGGATCCATCCGGTACCTCGGATCAAACGGAAGAGCCTCACCAGAGCATTTTCGCGATCGGGGAATTGGTTGGGGACACCTACGAGATTCGTGAGCTGCTTGGGGAAGGCGGTATGGGACAGGTTTTCGAGGCGTTCGACCACCTGCTGCATCGCCGCGTGGCCATCAAAGCCGCCTGGCCAAACCCCAACCTTCCCACATTGCGCAACGAGGCGCGGGCGCTTGCGGCGTTTCAGCATCCAAGCTTGGTTACCGTGCATACGCTCGGAGAACACCGAGGTATCGACTACATCGTGATGGAGCGCATCTATGGGGTGAGTCTCAAGGAGCACGTGGCCCATCGAAAAAACGAGGGCATTCCATTTTCACCGCAAGAGGTCATCGAGCCGTTGATCGCGATCGCCGAGGGTCTGTCGGTGGTTCACCGAGCAGGCATTGCGCACCGTGATGTGAAGCCGGAAAACATCATGTTGACCCCTGACCACCGGATTGTGTTGATGGATTTCGGGTTGGTGTTGCCGGAGCATCAGATCGCGTCTCAAAATGTAGTAGCCGGCTCCCCGCCCTACATGGCGCCAGAGGCGCTCGTCAACAGCACGGCTCCTGGAGCCGGACACCTTATCGATCTCTACGCGCTTGGCGTGATTGGCTTCGAAATGCTGACCGGTGAGCGTCCTTACGATGCGACCAGCGTGCCAGCGCTCTGGGATCTCATGCAAGCTGCGCCAGCGCCGCAGGTCGACGCGTTTCGAGAAGACGTACCCCCGGCGCTGTCCGCGGTGATCCGTGAACTCATGCACCAAGACCCTGCGGCCCGACCTCAGAGCGCAGAAGGTTTGGCGTGGCTTCTCAAGCAGATTCGCGATGGGCGTGCCACTGCGGCAAGTACGGAACCTGGGGACGACCTCGATGTGCTGATTGTCGAAGACGATAAAGAGCTCGCGCGAGTACTCCATTTCTATGCAAAGAAAGCGCTGGGTGACGTACACGCGCGGTTTGCAGCCGACGGAGAAAAAGCTATCGAGCGCATGCGCGAAAAAGAGCCGGACATCATCTTGCTCGATATCCACATGCCGAAGATGAACGGGATCGAGGTGTGTATGTACATGCGCGGGGAGCGCTTGGCGGAAGATGCCAGCATCATCTCGGTGAGCGCGGGCGCCCAGCAGCACGATGTTCAGCTCCTGCACCAATTGGGTATTCACCATTTTGTACCCAAAGGCGTCGACCTGGGGAAGCGCCTCGGCGAAATCCTTCGTGAAGTTTGTGGTTTGAGCAATACCGTACGACCGCCCGCTCTGACGCGGACTTCCGCAGGTTCTTAGCGAGCGACCGAGGCGTACGAGCGTGCGCTAGGAACCGGGGACCATGCGCTCCATGCGACTAAGTTCACGAGTAGCAGCGGCCCGCACGTCGGTATATGGGCTTCTAACGAAATCTTTGAGTTCTTTCTTCACACGAGATCCGAACGCGCGCGCCAAAGAAATCACCGCCGCGCGAATCGTAAGCTCATGCCTTCGCCGATCGCGGGCGATCGACAACAAAAACTTTCTATTTTGTTCCGTTGGGAAGTGACGCAGACCGTGAAGCGCACGAAGGCGAACAATGAAAGGAGTCTGCTCGTTCTGGATGATGGAAATGAGCACGGGGATGGTTTGAGGACCGGATTCTTGCAGGGCTTCGTCAGCACGCGCCCAGTCATGAGTAGATAGCCATCCGGCTACTTTTATTGCAGTCGGCGACTTGGCCTGCGAAGAACGAGCGGACCGCGCTTGCGCGTGCGCATAGGCCGCGCATAGCCACGCAAAACAGAGAAAGCTCAAAGACAACCAGACTGACCGCATCGTCATGGCCCTACAGTATCGGTCGCATCGAGCGAGTGTACATAGGATTTTTTGAGGGTTTGGGTGTCAAACCCTCAAAAAATCACTTGCGAAGCCTCGCAATGGCTCGCTCCACGTGGGCGCGGTCGGGAGATTTTGGGCGGAGACGCAGGTATTCCCGATAGTAGTCTCGCGCATCGCGCTTGCTCCCCAAGCGCTCCGCCGTTACGGCCATGTTGAAATAGAGCTCGGGAAACGGTGCAAATCGGTGCGCAGCGTTGAATGCTTGCATGGCAGCTTCGTAGTGATCGCGGCGAAACATCGCAACGCCGCGAAGGAAGAAGGCACGCGCTTCCTGAGTGAGTTGATCGTTTGATGGTGCGGAAACGAATACTTGTTCTCGCTGGCGCCGTTCCGCGGCCTGTAGCTCGGAAATGCGTTCGTCGAGTGCGCCCCGTTCGTCTGAACCAGGCTTCGTGCTCTTCTTATAAAGACGAAAAAAGCGAATGGCTTTTTTGAATTCGCCCATTCGCTCGTATACCCGTCCGACGTTGTAGGCGAGTTCAGGAGAACGTGTGAGCCGGTACGCCGCCTCCATTTTTTTTCCCGCATCTGCGAAGCGGCCGTCTTCGTACGCTCGCTGACCAGCTCGAAAAAGCTCTCGAGCCTCTTGTGTGCGCTGAGAGACAGGAGGCGTTGGTTCGGTCCGCGAGGGGCGCGTCTTGCGCCCTTTCCCTTGGGCGTACGCAGCGGACGTGCCGCTCAGCGCCAGGCCCATGGTCACCGGCAAGAGCAGCGAAGAAATCGCGGAACGAGTCAACGTCTTCGTTGAGAGAGGATTGGGCACTGCTTACAGACTGCCCCATCCTTCTGTTGATTCACAACTGAACTTTACGCTGCACTCGCTCAAGCAAACGAGCTGCGCGGCCGGTTTGCTCATCCAGTACGCGGAGCATGTGCCCGCGCGCCTGCATCGCACGAACCATCGCCTTCATTACGCGCTCGTCCTGGGCAATTTTCATCACCCGCGGGTCTTGGATCAGCTTGGCGCCTTGTCGTTTCAGAAACTCAGTCATGTCTCAAACCTCCTCGGCTTCCATCTCCACGAAGCCACCGACGAAGCTATGGAGACCCGTCAAGCATGTCAAAATACTGCGAACGATCACAGCGTTTTCGATTCGTCCCCGTACCCCGACGAGAGGGTCTGGGTGCCAGACCCTCAGGCAAACTGACCGCTGCTCTAGCCTAGGATTTGTTGCAGCTTGGTGGCCAACATCGCATTGCCCGACACTTTGAGCTTGCCTTGGAAATACAGTTGCATGGCCGCGTTTGGGTTGTCGGAAATCTGTGTCCAGTCTTCGTCTGTGAGTTCGATGGTGCAGTCGGGGTCACCTGATGCGCCTTCCGTAACCTTGGGATCGTTTTTCAGGTCAACGGTCCACGTACCCCCCGCTGCGCCCGTCACTTTGAACAGAAACACACCACCGATCGCTTTGGCTTTCTCGGGATCTGCAGCGATTCGCTCGGGGATGGTTTGCTCGAAAGACGTTTTGGCGTCAGGCATGTTTGCTCTCCCACGAAAATTGGGTGAATAAATATTCAGCGCCAGCTAAGCACTGCCGCCGACTCTATGTCAACCCGACTCAGCTTTGCCGCGACCTTGTGCCTGCAGAGGCGATACGAGCGCGAGTTCATCATAGGCATCGATCATCCCGATTTGTCGTCGAGATCCTCAGCCAAATAGCTCAGTATGACTTCGTCGAGTGATTTCTCACTGAGCAGGTCTCCCCCGAAGATCGACTCCGGCGGCCGCGACTTGGCGCGTCCAGCGGCGAACGGATTAGGCCTCGTGGTGTGGTAGCGAGTCGACGTGGTCGCCGATTCCACATCGGCTGGCTCATCTTTCGGAGCCGTGACCGCCACGGCCGACTCCGCCGAGGCGGTCGCTCGAGTTGTCGATCCGATATTTTCGTTGGCGCGGGTGTCGGTTGGCGCAGCGGTCTGAACTCGGTTCTGAGCCAAGCGTGCCGCAGCCGCCTCTAATGCCGCGACATCACCCGCCGCATCGGTGGGCGGAGGGGCCGCATCGGTGGGTGGAGCCGCTGCATCGGTGGGTGGAGGGGTGGCCTCGTCATCCTTGTCGTATACGCCATCACGAAGCGCGACGAACATCGCCTTGTGCTGGTCCCGCATCATTTGTTTGACCACCACACCGAGATTCGGAGCTCCAACGTGCTCCGCATAGCTCGTCTTGGTCGAGGCGACGATGCGTCCACCGTCCGCAAAAAGATGAGTCATGATATGCGGGCGTTTGATTCCCGAGTCTTCGGTCTGGATGTGGTAGAGCTTGCCCCCGTGTCGTACGTTGGTGTTGTATCCCAAAAGGGGGGACGGACCCTTCGCCATTGTGCGTATATGTTAGCGCATTAGCGCCCCAGATTACCAACTCGAAGCATTGCCCCCTGGTCAGAAAATCCTTTCCCACCATTTCAGGACGTACCTTTCATGGCAAAGAAGAAGAATCAGAAGAAGACGCCGAAGTCCAAAGTTCGCCCCCTCCTGTCGCGCCCCGGCGCACAATACACGTGTTTTGGCGATGGCCTATGCTGTACTGATATTCACGGACTTGGCCCGATCACCAAGCCAGAGCTGGTCCAGCTACGCAAGCTGGACAAGGAGGCCGGAGGTTATAGCGAAGACTTCGAGGACTATATGCTGGGCACCGCCGCGGATGGTGGCTGCACTTTTCTCATGCCGGATCAGAAATGCGCCGTACATGCGCAGTTCGGTCCCGAACACAAGCCGGATGGATGCCGAAGATTCCCGCTCGGCCTGGTCGCAACCCCTGGCGGTGGACGGATTACCACTGAGCATCGGTGTCCTTGCCGAACCCTTGGCAAACGGCCGGACCTCGACGTCGACGAGGTCGCACAATCACTTGTCGATCGAGGTGGCCGCATCTACGCGGATCGACGAATAGGCCGGCTCAAGTTGGATAAAAGCAAACCTATCTCATTTTCGCAGTGGGTAGAAATCGAGACCGAGTTGCTGGCCCAGCTCGAACGCGGCGTCGCTCCGAGCGCGGTTATCGATGCTCAGCCTTTTCCCGAAATATCCGGAAACACTTGGAAAAACTTGGCCGAAGAGTTCATCGAAGCAAAAGACGGAACACAGTTCGGAGTCGCCATCGCCTGGTTTGGAGAAGCCATTCGTTGGCTCACACAAGGAAAAACGCCGCGACCTCCCGGCCGCCCATGGACGGATGCATTCGATCGCGCGGAGCGCCGCTCTCCAAAGAGAACGGCTGCGGAACTCTTTTCGGACTGGATCGCGGATGAAATTTGGTCGCTCAAATGGAGCGAACACGCTCATTTCGCGCGTGCACGTGCGGATCTTGCGACTCGACTCGAAATCGCCGAAGCCATTACCCAGCATCTGGTCGGCCTCTCGGTACGCGAAGACCGAGCCGCGGCGGAAGCGCTCTTGATTGTGGAGGTCGTTGGTGACTCCGATCACTGGACAGACGTGCGGTCCAACATGAAGGTGAAGAAAACTCGCGCGCTCAACTAGCGCTCGCACCGACGCGGCGAGGTCTCCGCTATGACGAAATCCGCGTATCTCCCTTGTTTTCTCGCGGCTGTGTGGATGGCCTCGCTCGCTTTGGTTCGACCGGAATCGGCCAACGCATCAGAGTTTTGGGATGAAGTTCGCTCTCCCGGGCTCCGTGTTTTTCGAACACATATCCGCCAAGCTCGACGATCGATTCGAACGAGAGCGTTTGACGAGGCGCTGCGCGCGACCGACCGAGCGATCGCCGCCCTCCCACGAAGGGCCGAGGCGCACCTGCTCCGCGCATTGGCGCTCGGAGGTCTGGGGCGTCGAGCCGAGGCGCCGGCGGTCCTTTCGCATGCTTACTCGCTCAGCGCGAAGGTGTTCGAGCACCCGGTGCTCGGAACGTCATCCGCAGAGCTTGCGGCATCCGCGGGGGCGTACGATCTGACGGCGAGGATTCTTGTTCAAGTGCTGGGGCGCATGCAAGACAGCAAAGGTCGCCAAGCGCTGTACGTGCTGCTCGGAGATGTTCAGCTCTCTCTTGGACCCGATCGGCTTTCCGATGCGGTCCGCGCATACCGCGATGCGTTGCGCCGTTCCACGCCAAACCCGCGAGCGCTCTTGGGCTTGGCATTGGCATTGTCGCGCGCTGGTGACCACGAAGAGGCGCTGGAGATCGCTCGGCGGGTCGCTGCAGGGGGCGATTTCGATCACATTCTTAATCAGCTTCCAGTGCCGCCAACCGAACAAGCGGCCCGACGAGCCATTGCTCTGGAGGCGATCAGAGATCGCTCCGCCGCCGAGCGTGCTTGGATGGATGCAGACAAAGACGGTCCGTGGGGGGCCCATACGCAACGCCAGCGTGCGCGCTTCCGGCGCGGCGCACATCGTGTGCGTCGACCGCTTGGGGGAACGCCCTAGCGCAGAATCAAATGACGCGAACCATCCCGCCGACTCTTCTGTTCATGTTGCTCTTGCTCTCCGGGATATCGGCGCGCGCGCAGGCCAGACATCGAGACGCACGAGCGCATTCTGAGTTTTGGAGCCGTGCTCGCGTTCCCGAGCTCCGCCGGGTTCAGACACTCATGCAGCACGGCACGTTCCATATGCAGCGAGCGAGCCGCGCACCCTCCCGCTATCAGCGAACAGCATGGATCGAAAACGCAATCGCACGATTTGCCGTAGCTCACGAACTCGCCCCCGATGTACCTCGGCCGCTTTACCTCCTGGCGATCGCCACGTCTCAGTGGCAGCTTGAAAATCACACGGGCGCGGTCGAGCGGCGAGATCGTGAAGCCGTGGCCATGTTTCATCAACTCCGCGCGATGGCTCCCGATTTCGAAGCCGAAATCGTCGCGTTTGAACTGGGCGTACTGCACACGCGTACGCGCTCCTTTGCGCTCGCGGCGCGCGAATACGAACGGTCGATACAGCTCTCGCTTTCGAATCATGAGTCGGCGGTGGCGCAGCTTAACCTTGCCGAGGTGACGATGCTCGCTGGGGACGTAGCGCGGGCGGTAACTCAATACGAACGAGCGATTCTGTTGTCGCGCTCAGGCGGAGCGCTGTTGGCTCGGAATCTTACGCTCTCTCTCTGGGGCTGCGCGGTAGCCCTCGACCGAGCCGGTGAACATAGTCTAGCCATTCAGCGCGCCAAGGAAGCGCTGAGCGCAGGCGGAGGCACGATGGCCCCGCTTCGTGGGCCCAGTGTGTTCTACGAGCCTGAATACGAAATCTACGCGTACGAGGCTCTCGGCCATATGGCTGAGGCGTCGCAACAAACCGATCCGAATACGCGGCGTTCGAGTTGGAAACGAGCTATCGCTCGGTGGACGGAATTCCTGCGATCAGGAGGCCGAGACTCCGCGTGGGCCGACCTTGCGCGCGACCATCGGACCCGTCTTGAACAGCTCGCGACCGAACACGAGGCCCGCGACTAGGCTATGCGAACCCCCGAGCGGTGCGTTGGTTGGCTGTCTTTGCTTTGCGCGCTTTCGTGTGCTCCGCAGACCCTCGGCAGCCCAAACGCGAAGCGTCGTTCTCGCAAGGTGGTCGCGCTTCTGCCCTCCGCGGATGGGCCATTCGCGTTTTCCCATGCCAGAATCGCCGAAGCGCGAAGTCGAGCGCAGACCCGATCGCCGCTCGCGGAGGTCGATACGTGCGCGGGATGCCACCCGCGAGCCGCTGAGGAATGGCAAGCGAGCGCCCATGCGCATTCTTCGTTCGACAATCCTTGGTATCGAGCGGTCGTCGATCAGTTTCGACAGGATAGGGGCCATAAGGCGAGCCAGTTTTGTGCGGGGTGCCACGATCCGGAGCTTCTTTTTCAAGGCGCGATGATGCGGGCGATCGATCCCGCGGACCCCGTCGCATACGCCGGCGTGACCTGCCGCATCTGCCATTCTGTACGGAGCGTGTCGACCGACGGAAATGCGAGCTACACGGTCTCGTTGAAAGATTTCGCGCTTCCTCGGCCGGGGGATGCGGCGAGTCTGGCTCAGCATCGCCTGGACGTCGCGCCTCCCGAGCTGGGCACCGCCGAGTTATGTGGAACCTGTCATCGTTCATTTTTGGATCCAGCGCTGAGCCCCGCCCGCAAACATGTGCTGTCGGGTATGGATGATCTAGGCCCCTGGCAATCCAGTCCGTTCGGCGGGGGAGTCGGGTTTCGTTTCGACCCGAACCTGGAGCCGCGTTCGTGCCAAGAATGTCACATGCGGGCTGACACGAATACGGGACAGACTGTTTCGCATCGCTTCGCAGGAGCGCAGCGTACCCTCGCCCGGGCGCTCGGGGATCGAAAACAAGAGCGCGCTGTGATCGCGATGCTCCAGTCGGCCGCAGGAATCGATCTCGGACCCTGGCCAGTACTCACGGCACACGAACTCATGCTTGATGTGGTGGTCTGGAACGAGGGAACCGGGCACCATGTTCCCGGCGGCACTCGGGATATTCAAGATACCTGGATCGAAGTGATCGTGCGCAATCATGCCGGAGCTGTGCTCGGCGAGGCTGGAACAAGGCACGGCCGCGGTGAGGCAGATGACCCTACCGCGTTTCGCCTCGATGCCGTCATGCTCGACCGCGAAGCGAAACCTGAATACCGTCACCTTGTGCATCGGTTTTGGGCTCCATCGCACGATCGAACGATCGCACCACGAGACGCAAGAGTCGTTCGATATCGATTGCCGCTCGACGGTTCCCGTCACGACCCATCATCGCCGCTTGAAGTAGAGGTGCGCCTTCTTCATCGGCGACACAACCGGCCCCTGGCTCGTTTTGCGTGCGCGCTTACGCACACGCCTCGGGGAAGAGCGTTCGATCGCGGCGCGCTAAGAATCGACCGTCCGACAATCGATCCCTGCGCGGAGGCACCGATCACCGAGCTATCAAAAAGTACTGTTTGGATAGGGAAAGGCGCGCACAAACGTCGGAATTCAGGCCCTGCCACCGACCCAATGTGGCGCCGGGCGCTGAGATACGCCCGCGGACTCAGCCACGCGCCTCAAGAACAGATGAGCCGAGCCGAAACGGCAGCCAAATCGGCATTGTTGCTCACCCAGAAGAACAGCCCGACAGCCGGCGCGGAAGCCGCGTCGGTGCTCGCGCGGATTCGCATTGAACAGGGCCGCTACCGAGAAGCTATCCGACTGGTTGGCCGCGCTGCCCGCGCGGTGGGGCCACACCCGGCGCTGTCTCGCATCCGCGCAGACGCAGAGACCAGACGATGGCGCTTTCGTTCCGCGAGCACTCTGTACCAGCGTCTCGTATCAGATGCTCCGCGCGACCCGTCGGTTCTTGCCGAAGCTGCGAAAAGTTGGGGCAGTCTTGACCGAAACGCTCTGGCGCTGCAGGCTGCGCAGACGGGGCTTGGGTTGGCGCCGCGCAATCTAGATTTGCTGCGCACCCAAGCGCTAGCCCTCAAGGGTTTGCAAACGGACGATTCCTCGGTAAGGAGTTCTCTCGCTTTCGACGCCGCATTTGCCCATGATACCCATGCGTCCGAGGTCGCCGTCCGTGCTCGATGCAAGCAGCAGCGAGGTCGCTGTCAGCTTGGACAAACGCCGATACCGGTAATCGTGCTCCGAAAAACACCATGAGTAGCTCCACCGATGGACCAGACACGTCAAGCCGCGAAATCGTGTTCGTGTGTCCAGAAACGCATCAACAACTTCGATTGGCATCCGTTCGCGAACTCGAGGCGATTCGCGAAGCGATTCGGGAAAACCGGGCGTCCAGGGGCGACGGCCTTTCTCCGCCGACTTCGTTCGAAGCGGCTTATGTGACTGAGCAGCGGGAGTACGCGTATTTGGTGGTAGACGGTGTGCCCAACTTCTTGCTCAGCGAGCGCCTGGAACTTTCACATTGTTGGTCTTCGCTACCATGAGCGATGTCGACGGGCGCGAAGTGGTCAAGGTGTGGGAGGTTCGAAACCGTTTTGGTTTGGATTTTCTCGAGCTTGCTGAACGATCAATCGACCCACCGGGGGCTGGAGAGGTGCGCGTCGCGCTGCGGGCAGCCTCGCTCAACTATCGCGACCTAATGATGATTCGCGGGCAGTACGACCCTCGAATTCCGCTCCCCTTCGTCCCGGCGTCGGATGGTGTCGGCGAAGTGACCGAGATTGGCGCAGGGGTCTCGCGCGTCCACGTCGGCGATCGCGTGGCGTGCATTTTTTCCCCCACCTGGATTTCCGGAGACCCGGAGCGAGAGTACATTCGTCAAGGGCTTGGCGGGCGGCGCGACGGAACACTCGCCCGGGCCATCAACGTACCGGCGGAAGGGCTCGTGCATGTACCCGAGCACCTCTCTGACGTAGAGGCAGCTTCCCTTCCTTGCGCGGCGGTTACTGCATGGACGGCGCTGACGCGGCTCGCTTCGCTTACGGCAGGCGATATTCTATTGGTCCAGGGAACGGGAGGAGTGTCGATCTTCGCTCTTCAGTTTGCGCGACTGCTGGGCGCACGCGTCATCGCGACATCGAGCAGCGACGACAAACGAAAGCGGCTTTCGGAGCTGGGGGCATGGGCGACGATCAACTACCGGGTCGATCCCGTTTGGGGGAAAACTGCGCTCGAGTTGACCGGAGGTCGCGGGGTCGACCAAGTCATCGAGGTCGGAGGCGCACAGACCCTTTCGCAATCCCTCAAAGCGATTCGGCCGGGGGGAACCATCAGCCTGATTGGCGTGCTCAGCGGCTCAAGTGGCGAACTTGGCTTGACGCAAATCCTGATGCGCCAGATTCGGGTTCAGGGAGTCGTTGTCGGAAACCGCACCGATTTCGAGAATATGAACCGAGCGATCGCCGCTCACGAACTTCGACCACTGGTGGACCGAGTTTTCCCGTTCGAAGAAGTTCCGAAGGCCCTGGATTACCTGAAGAGCGGAGCGCACTTTGGCAAGGTATGTATTCGTATCGCGTAGGACTCCTCATTGACCAAAAAGCATCAGAAAAAGAGCGCGTCGACCAAGAAGCGGCGGAAGCGAAAACGTGGCAAGGGCTCTGGCTCTACTGACCTCCAGGCACCCACCGGCGGCGCGATGGGCAAGATGGTGGGCGGTTTTCGCCGCGCCGTGGGCGTCCGGACGAAAAAAAAACGCACTTGGACCGACTACACATGGACGATGCTGCTTCTCGCGGCAGCAGTCGGCATTATTGCGTGGCGGTTCCTGTAGCGGATGGAGTGATCGTGAGCCGGGCCCAATGTACTCGGCCAGTGGTTCTACGCGCTTGGCTGGCGCTCAAGCCACGCACGCTTGAGCTGTCTTCGATGTGATTACGGTCGAAGACGTTGAAATGCAGCTCGCCCCGTATTCGGGGATGCTGAGAAACGTCGATGGACTGCGCGAAAAAACTATGGGTGCATCGCGGGTTTGAGTCTGTCTCGAACAGTTGAGCAGAAATGTTGTTGTGCACCCACCACAACACTCCGTAGTCTTGTGCGACGCCCTCGTTCTCATCTCGCACCACGAGTTGATCGACGAGATCCAGTTGAAGCCGGCTGGTCTGCGGATGTTCCACGCAAAGCTCGATGAACACCGACGCGACGTGCACGCCGGTCGTAGACGTTTCACTGGCGAGATAACGTGGAAACGGATCGCCATTCTTGGGTCCGCCGAGCGGAATTTCCCACCCACGATCGTTGTTCATGAGAAGCACCTCGCGCTTTTCCTCAAACGCCTGGATTACGGGAATCGCCTGGCCTAGCGGGGACACCGCCCGTACGCGACCGCTACCGCAGATGTTGCTCCGATCCACCGATTGCGCGTTCAAGACTCCGACCACGCGGTGCGGTCCCCCAAGTTGCCCCGGCTCAGCGTCAAATACGGGAGCTCCTGCGTAGCTCGCGACGACTTCGATATTGGTCCCGTTCACGCGCGTCCCTGGAGAGTACTCGTCGAACACACCGCCTTTCCGAACGTGTGGCGAAAGATGAATCACACCCGAAGACAGGCGCACCGGGCTCCGGTCGAGAAAGCCGGCGATGAGCACTGGCTTCAGCAAATACTGAAATCCCGGGCCGGCAGACGGTACGGAGACTGTCGATGTGTGGGCAGGCAATGATTTGTTGTTGGTGGTACGCAGATATACATCGTCGATCGATACGCGCTGAACGGTTCTGGGTTGCGTCCAAGGATCTGGCACTACGAACAGAGAAAAATCAGGGTGATCAACGTTGGCATCGGGGTGCGCAACGCGGGCCAGTAGTCGGTGACATTGCGCCCAAAGGATACGTTCCCCGATGGTGGCTCCGGTTTCGTCTGCGTGTTCTCGTCGATACCGAAATCCTACCGTCGTGCGGTTGCATGCTTCCTGTCCTGCCATACGCTGGCCGTTACCGAGCACCAACAACATGCCGTCTTCCCCGCGCGCCACGACCGTCCCGGTGCTAAGCGCTTCTGGGTCCTGGATGGCGCCCGTATTTCTTTGACAGGGTAGCGGATAATAAGGGTAGACCGCGGGGTGCGACGCGTGGCGAACCAGCACTACTCTGTCGAGCGCAGTTTGTTGTTCGGTCGACGCTTGAAAGTACTCCAGCGATCTAGCTTGAGCGTCCTTCGCGACGATCGCGTCTGGTGCGATCCCGTATTCGTCTTCCGCCGCGCAGCTGGCGATGAGACATGCGGCCGTGAAACCTGTGGTAGTCCACAAGGAGCGCTGCGGCTGAAGATACCGAGTACAGCTGCGCTTCACGGCGGGCACACCATGCACCGAACCTCAAGAAAATCAAGCCTGTTAAGTCGGTATCGCAGGGTTGTGGCGAGAACGTTACGGTCATTCACGAATGGCGCGCCATCGCAACCAATGGTCGGCGAGCACGATAGCGACCATAGCTTCTGCAATCGGTACAAACCGGGGTAAGAGACATGGGTCGTGACGGCCTTTGGTGCGGACAGTCGCCGCTGAGCCACCTTTGGAAATGGTGGATTGGGCGCGCGGCAAGCTGCTCGTAGGTTTCACGGCTGCCCGGAGCACAATAGGCATTCCCGTAGAAATCCCGCCCAACATGCCGCCATGCCGGTTGGTTATGGTTCGCACTTGCTCGTTTTCGGTGACGAATTCATCGTTGGCTTCACTGCCGCGCATCGACGCGCATTGAAACCCCATGCCGTACTCGACTCCCATCACCGCCGGCAGCCCAAAAAGCGCGTGTCCGAGGTCGGCCTTCAACTTGTCGAATACCGGATCTCCCAGCCCCGCGGGTACGTGGAGCGCACGTATCTCTGCGGCTCCGCCGATGGAGTCTTGGTTTTTTCGAGCTTGTTCGATCCGCTCGATCATTGCCGCGGCGGCCACGTGGTCGGGGCAACGCACCACGTTGGGTGAACCATCGGTCAAACGCTCCACCGAGTCGAGCGTGATGTCTTCAGGCAAATTGGCCACGACGTCGCCCACTTGGGACACGCATCCGATGACTTCTCCGCCAAACGCGCTGCGAAGAAGCTTTTTGGCAACCGCTCCTGCGGCTACACGAGCCACCGTTTCCCGAGCGCTGCTGCGACCGCCTCCTCGGTAATCGCGAACCCCGAAACGAGCGTCGTAGCTGAAATCTGCGTGTCCCGGACGATAGAGATTCTGGATCTCAGAGTAGTCTCGGCTTTTCGCATCCTGGTTGCGGATCAGAATGCCGATCGAGGTTCCTGTAGTTTGCCCCTCAAAGACTCCTGAGAGAATTTCAGGAACGTCAGGTTCCTTTCGCTGAGTGACAATTTTGCTTTGCCCTGGTCGTCTTCGGTCGAGCTCGAACTGAAGCTCCGCGACGCTGATTTCGATTCCCGGAGGACATCCGTCAATAATCACTACGTTGGCGGGTCCGTGGCTTTCGCCCGCAGTAGTGACCCGAAACGCTTGGCCGAATGAGTTGCCTGGCATTCTTATTTCCGCGGTGCGCGTTGCTCGGCGGCGTCTGTTGCTCCCGGACTTCGAAATATGGCCTTGCCTACGAAAAATGGGCCCATTTTTTCTATGTACTCGGCTGTCTGCTGGGTTTTTCGCATGGCCTGGACGACGTGCGAAAGCCGGTGCAGCGATGCACCCACCAAACCGATCACAAAATCATTGTCCTGAGTGTCGAGGCCGTGACAGGCGAGCCGGACATCGTGTGCGAGGTCCTGTTCTCCGTATGCCCGGCCGATCTCTGCATGTTCGCGAAGAATCGATCCTTGTTCGCGACCGGAGAGACGTCCAAAGGCGCCACGCCGGCGCAGCGGGTACCAGATCGCCCACGGCCACTCGGGGTTTAGGACGGTTTCGAGAGGTCGCCGCAACAACCAGAACTCAAGGTCTGGCTCATAGCCCGTGCTGTAGGTGCGTCCGAGCATCGTGAACTCAGGCACCGTTTCTAGATCACGCAAGATCTCTCGTTCGAACAGTGGGCGTACCACGTCCACAAAGTGAGACGGTTGCTCGTGCCATGAGAGCCACCCGATACGACGCGGATCGTTTGTATCCGCATAAAGAACCGCAGCGATGCCTTCCTCCTCTAGTGCTCTTCGCGCGGCTGCGACAAATGCGGACGGTTGCTCACCAACGGGAACCGACAACACCATTAGGTTCATGAATAGTCGGCGATCCATGGTCTGGACCGCTCCATCGCGACTGGCTGCGCGTTCGAGCACGTCGACCGTTTTGGAAGATCGCCGCGCCGAACCAGATGCCGGAGATGGATCTGACTGAGAGGGAGGTGGCTGCGATGGATTGCGGGTGTCTGCCGGGTCGTTCATCAACGAAGGGGTCTACACCGCGACGGCGTACATCGCCAATCGCAGGCTCCGGGCCAAAAACTCATGACCTCGCTCGGGAACCTCGGTAGCATGCGCCCGGCCCACAACGAAGGGCAGAAAGGGAGAACATACTTCCATGACACGAAAACGATTCACCATGTTCTGCGCTGCGGCGGCGCTGATCGGCTGCCCTGGCGGTATGGGCTCCACACTGCCCACAGCCGGAAACGGCGACTCCTCCTCGGGAGGGGAATTGAGCGCTCAGTGCACTGCCGACTTCGGAGTCTCCGCCGCGGCGCAAAAAGTCGAAACGTTTCTCATGGCGACGTCCAAGTTTGCCGCGTCCGCCGCAGAACTTGAGGGATCGCTCAAAGAGTCGTGTATCGCGATGGGTAGCGAGCTTGGTCTGTCAAACGACGACATGCAGGGCGACGTGCGGGGCGTCTGCCAAGCCGTATCTGCGAAGCTCAGCGGCGATCTTGGAGCGCTGCGAGCGGAGGCGGAATTGACCATCGATGTCGTCGCCGTGCCTCCTCGGTGTGAAGTCAGCGTGGACGCTTACGCGGAATGCACCGCGGGCTGCCAAGTGGACGTCGACCCCGGCGAAATCGATGTGCAATGCGAAGGTGGAGAACTCGTTGGAGAGTGCAGCGGTGAATGCAAGGGTAGCTGCGGCGCAGAAGTTTCAGGCCAATGCGCCGGCGCTTGTGAGGGCTCTTGCTCAGGAAGCTGCACCGGGACCTGCCAGGGCGCGTGCGATGGCAATTGCACGGTGAAAAACGCCGACGGGAGCTGCAACGGCAAGTGCGAAGGAACCTGCACCGGAACGTGTTCTGCGGGATGTACCGGAACCTGTGAGGGGGAGTGTTGGGTCGACGCGCAAGCGAGTTGCTCGGGTCAATGCAAAGGAGAATGCAGCGTCGACTTCACGGCTCCGAAATGCACTGGAACCATCAAGCCTCCTGAGGTTGAGGCGGATTGCAAAGCCGCCTGCGACGCTGCGATCAACGCGGACGCGAGCTGTGAGCCTGGCGAGGTTGAAGTCGTGATCGCCGGAAACGTGAGCAGCAACCTTGAGGAGACGTTGGGCCGCGTACGCGCGGCACTCAAGGCGGGCTACGCGGGCGTCATCGCCACCGGAGCCCGCCTCAAGCGCATCAAGGCCACGGGCCGAGGTATGGTGGACGCAACAAAACAGCTCGGTGGCACGGGCCGTGCGCTTGGCCTCTCCGCGGTAGCCTGCATTACTGAAGCGGCTGCTCTGGTGCCACGTGCGACAGCGTCCGTCAGCGTATCGATTGAAGTGCAGGCGTCAGTGGCTGGATCCGTAAGCTCCGAAAAGGGTTAATCCAGCGCCACTCAGTCGCTGTGCGACTCAAATCACAGATACCCTCGAGTGCCGTTGACGGAACACATCGTCAGCGGCACTCTGTTGCAATGGTCGCTGTGCATCGGGTGCGAATCGTTTTTCTATGGTTGATGGTTGGAAGCGGTTGCTCCAGCAGCGAAGATGCTGGAGACGTGCAGCCCGACGCGTCCGTCGCGGCAAGCGCAGAATGCGGCCCGGAGATGGACCCCATTTTTGCGGAGCTCACCGCCGAGCCTACCGAGTCGCCGCCAAATACGCGAGCTGCGCTCACCGTGACAAAAACCAGCGGGACTGTGTCGGGAACTAGCGCCAGTTCTTATCGCCCGTTCTTTTTTGATGTCACAAATTTCGAATCGACCCCGGTGCCTTCGGAACAATCGGGGCCAAGCTGTCGGCGTATCACTGGCAACGCGGTATCGAGCGGGGATCCCATCCCGCTTACGGTACTCAACCTGAGAATCGAAGGCTTGGGTGACGACGCTATCGTGATCGACGAGTTCACGGGCACGCGCACCGTCGCGCTGGACGAAGGTACGCTCGGCGATGCCCCGATCGTGTTCGCGGCTGAACGTTCAGAAATATCCGAACGTTCATTTCCGAACTTCCGTTTGGAAGGAAAGTCACCAGCTAGGTTTGAATCGTTCACTGCACGAAGACTATCGGAAGATGGTCTCGAAATTAGCTGGGAACGCGGTGACGCTTCGTATGTACGTCTGTTGCTCATCACCAAAGACTTGGACGAGCCCGATAACGCGTCGCTGTGGAACCGAGTCGAATGCCTCGTCCGGGACGATGGTTGTCATCGTGTGCCTGAATCCGCCTTGATCTTCTTGGCCTTAAACCAACCCGAAGCATCCTTCGAAATCGAACGCCACGAAGTGACGAGCATGGTGCTCGAAAGCGGCGACGAACTTGCTTCGATCGACGCGATTCAAAAGGTGTCGGCGGAGATCGATTTGCTCGCAGGATTCTCCGGCGACGTAAGCCCTTAGGCTTCGCGGCCGCCAAGTGGAAGCATCAACGCGCCGCCGATTTTTGCGATCGCATGGCGCGGAGATAGCGCACGATTGCATCCAGATCTGCCTCAGAAAGACTGGCTTGGGCGGGCATAGACGAGCGGGCGCGAAACGATCTCGGGTCTCGCACGAATGCACGAAAATTGGGCTCGCTCCAATACTCGAGAACGTTTTTGGGCGTGTTCAGCTCTGGCCCCACGCGACCGCCTACCAGGTTGACTGAGTGGCACTGCATGCAGTGTGTTCGAAACACACGAAAATCACCTTCTCGCGTTTCGTCGATCGGTGTCGCTAGATCGTATTCTTTGCGGAGATGAACGATCTCTACTGCTTCGAGTTGATACGGCCACCGGTAGTTGTGGTCGTCCGGCTCGACGTGTTCCCACACAAGATAAAACGGTGCAGGGGTGACTTCTTGTTTGCCATGATGGAAGGGAACCCATTTCTTATTCGCCGGTGCGTCGAGGTCTGAAACCGCAACCAGACCCTCCGCACGCAGCGCCGAGGCTAAGTGCATGGTCGGCGCGTAGCCGTCCCGACAGCGGAAGATCAGCGCGTAGCGGTCGAGGGTATCTCCGCGGCTAAGGTTTTGTCTCTGTAGGTTGCGAGCGTGAGATTTCCAGCGCGGAATCCGGCGCAGTACGTCGCGCAAGCGGTAGCCACGATACGTCTTGCGGCGCCGGTACGTGGGATCGTGTTCGACGGTCACGGTGTGGAGCGTGAGTGAATCTAGTGCGGCGTCGCGAAGTTGAATGCCCCATTTCGAATACTTCGAAGCGCCGTTCTTTGAGTCGCTGCTCTTCGATAGGCCGTGCGACTCGGCATTGTGTTCGCGGCTCCGCTCAGCCTTACCGGGATCGGCAATGTCTGTGTTGTCTGCGTTGCTTGTCTTGCAGCCAGATCCTGGTGCGCACGAACACATCATGGCCCAAGACAGTAGGGCTTGCGTTGCCACCGAGAGCGGAAAATGACGAACTTTTGGCCAATAGGATATGCAGCAGGCATACACGCCGATGCGCGATTTGTGCAAACCTTCTCTCGTTGGTCTCCGCGGGCGACGACCGCTACTTCACGCGAATCGGCACCGTTTGCGTCGCACCGCCCATGAATACTAAACCGGTCACGCTGATCTCGTCTTTGCCGAGATGCACAACGGCATCGTAGCGCCCCGGAGAGATGGAAATATGGTCATCGTTGGGTTCGAAATCGAGCACGGTTTCCTCTCCGCCAGACCGCCTGAGAACCACTCGTGAGCCACGGACTTTCTTGCCGCTCTTGAGAACCTGAAGGCGCACACGGGCCCGACCAAACTCAACCGTTGCGGTTTGATTTTCGGTCGGCCGCACCTCCACAACTTCAGACCGACGCTCGGGGGTATCGACCAGCATTTCGTCGTTGGTCACTTCCGCGCTTGCGACGTATTGCCCCGGAGGAAGGGTAAATGTGTCTCCGGCAGAGCCTTGCGCGACGATTTTGTCGTCCTCCCCGAGGATTTTCACCGGAACCGTAAGCGGCTCTTCGTTGATCATCACCTTGACGTTGAGCTGTCCTCGGCGGTTGGTGGCAGAGTCATCGGTGGCCTCTTCGTCGAGCGCCGCACCGCTCGTCTCAGCGAGGTCTGCGCTGGCCAAAGGGTCTTCGTCACCCACCGTGGCCCAAGGGTCTGGTGGCGAATCCGTTTTGGAGTTTGAGTTGGCGCAGGCGGCGAGCGCGAACGCGAGCAAAAGGGAACAGGTTTTGTTCATGGCTGACCTCGTTGAATAGCCCCGACCATTCCCGGGCCTCGGTGTAAGCGTAGCACGCACACGCTGGGGCGATCTCGGTTTCGCGCCGACAGGCGGCAAAAAAGGCGGTTTGCTGTCCTGAAGTGAGGAGGCTCAGTGAGACGCATTACAGATTTGACCGATGAGGGAGGTTGAGTCACTTTAGGCGCGCCATGACCGTCGTACGATTCGAACCTTCGGGATACGAAACCTCTGTGAAGTCCGGAACACCGCTCGTCGATGTGACGGATGAGCATCCGGACGCAGACGTACCTTATTCATGCCGTTCGGCGAGCTGCGGAACCTGCCGAGTAGAGGTTGTTTCGGGTGTCGAAGGTGTCGCTCCACCAGAGGAAGACGAGCTTGAAGTTCTCGAAGTCTTCGGCAACGAGAAAAACGTTCGCCTCTGCTGCCAGCTACGACTCGATCACGATGTGGAGCGGCTAGTCCTCCGCGTCTGCGATCCAGTTTAGAGCAGTGGCCCTTTGCCCTGATCTTGGCTGGACTAGGGTCCTTCGGACCCGTACTGCGCCGAGACCTGTGCAGCTCCACGGACTACGTCCGCTCCGCCTTGCACAGCTCCAGTCACAAAAACCT
>JANQQS010000179.1 GCA_028284955.1 Myxococcota bacterium
TTGAGGGTCTGGCACCCAGACCCTCTCGTCGGGGTACGACCCCGCCGATTCACCCAAACTCCCCCGCCAGGATGCACGTGACCTGGTTGTGTGGGGTCAAACTGCTGGGGCCCCGCCGCTCCGCGGTGGGGCGGCCGCGAAGCGTCCGGAGTCGGGCGGGGGGCCCCGCGGAATCGTATTCCGTGGGGGGAGGGTTTGCACCAAACCCTCCTGACAACACAGCTCCCCCGCCAGGATGCACGTGCCTTGGTTCCCAGGGAGTTCGCAGAATGTGCTGATGCTGACCGAAAGGCCATGGCGCGTACCATGTTAGTTATTGACATCTGGAATCGCCAAAGAGTGAACACCACTGTGTGTAAATGAAATCTGCGGCGCGGTCACACTTTGCCGCGTCCGGTTGCGTGATGTTCCACTCTTCTTTCGCGCAGAGGTCTGTGTTGAATGAATCGCAACACAAACACGAAAGATACGTCCGAGAGAAATCTGTGGTCTCTTTGGTCTTGTCGAAGGCTTTGTCCGCGTCCATGCGGCGCATTACAGCGATCCACGTAGTGCTCAGACCCCCCGCCGCTCCTGCGGCTGTAGTCGAAACACTCACGGTGAACAGACCCTTAAGGGCGACCAGCCAGCTTGAGAAAATTGTCGCAGTCATGAGCTTGCGTTCCGTGTCGCTTGCGTACGCAACATACCTTGCCTGCGCAGGCGCTTGCGACAATAGGTGATACGCTTCCACGGCTTTGGCGCGTGTGACGCTGCTGTGCTCCGAGAGCCAGTTGAGTCCCTTGTAGTAGTCTCTCCTGACACCGCAGACGCCTTCCGTACCAAAGCTCTTGGGTATCGTTTTCACGTCAACCGGTTCCGTCGTGTGGTCAGCGTCGGCGGCGCAGCCGAAGGCCAACGAAACCAGCGCGATCCGCGCGAACAAGACGGCCGAGGACGCATTACTACACAAGGTCATGGTGCTTCGCTGAAGCAATATTCGAGCCAAGAATCGTAGGTTCATGGCCCCATGATGATTACAGGCTCGCTCGAGAAACGCAGCGTGAACTAGCGAAAAAAAAAAGCGCCGGACCGAGAAGTCCGACGCCTTTTTCTGTGTCCCGTGAGCGGAGACTAGAAGTCCATGCCGCCGCCGTGGCTGTGGGCTCCGGCTCCGGCGTTTTCTTTCTCTTCCTTGGGGAGCTCGGCCACGAGTGCTTCGGTGGTGAGCATGAGGCCGGCGACCGACGCCGCGTTTTGCAGCGCGGAGCGAACGACCTTGGTCGGATCGATGACGCCCGCCTTGATCAGGTCGGTGTATTTCTCCGAGGCCGCGTTGAAGCCGTAGCCGCCCTTGTTGTTCCGAACCTCGTTGACCACGATGGAGCCTTCGAGGCCGGCGTTGGCCGCGATCTGGCGAAGCGGCTCTTCCACGGCGCGTTCAAGAATGCGGGCACCGACGCGCTGCTCGTCGTTGATGTCGAGCTTGTCGAGACCCACCTGGCCGCGAATCAGCGCCACGCCACCGCCAGGCACGATGCCTTCTTCGACGGCTGCACGCGTTGCGTGGAGAGCGTCTTCCACGCGCGCTTTCTTCTCCTTCATTTCAACCTCGGTCGCCGCGCCGACGCGAATCACCGCGACGCCACCGACGAGCTTGGCGAGACGCTCTTGGAGCTTCTCTCGGTCGTAGTCGGAGCTGGTTTCCTCGATTTGGCGACGAATGGTTTCGATACGACCCTTGATGTCGTTCTTCTTCCCCACGCCGTCCACGATGGTGGTGTTGTCTTTGTCGATCACGATGCGCTTGGCTTGGCCAAGGTCCGTGAGGGTGACGTTCTCGAGCTTGATGCCGAGATCTTCGCTCACCACCGTTCCGCCGGTAAGCACGGCGATGTCCCGCAGCATTTCCTTGCGGCGGTCACCGAAGCCCGGCGCCTTGACGGCCGCCGTCTGCAGCGTGCCGCGGAGTTTGTTGACCACGAGGGTGGCCAAGGCTTCGCCCTCAATGTCCTCCGCGAGCACCACCAGCGGTTTCTGCTGCCGCGCAATGGCCTCCAGCACGGGCAGGAGGTCCTTCATGTTGGAGATCTTCTTCTCGCAGATGAGGATGTAGGGATCCTGGAGCTCCGCTTCCATGCGCTCCGAATCGGTCACGAAGTACGGCGAAAGATAGCCGCGATCGAACTGCATGCCTTCGACGACCTCAAGCTCCGTTTCGAGACCTTTCGCCTCTTCCACGGTGATGACGCCTTCTTTGCCGACGCGTTCCATCGCCTCAGCGATAATGCTGCCGATGGTTTCGTCGCCGTTCGCCGAAATCGTGCCTACCTGAGCGATCTCCTTCGGGTCCTTGGTGGCCTTCGAGAGCTTGCGGAGCTTCTCGACGAGGTGCTCGACGGCGGCGTCGATGCCGCGCTTGAGCTCCATGGGATTGTGACCCGCGGCGACCATCTTCGAGCCTTCGCGGAAGATCGACTGCGCGAGCACTGTCGCGGTGGTGGTGCCGTCTCCGGCAACGTCGGAGGTCTTGGACGCGACTTCGCGGACCATCTGGGCGCCCATGTTTTCGAACTTGTTCGAAAGCTCGATCTCTTTGGCCACGGTCACGCCGTCCTTGGTCACCGTGGGTGCGCCAAAGCTTTTTTCGATGACCACGTTGCGACCCTTCGGACCGAGGGTGACTTTGACCGCGTTGGCCAGAGCGTTGACCCCAGCGAGAATCCGGTCGCGCGCTCCCGTATCATAAATGATTTCTTTTGCAGCCATGGTAATCCTCGCCTATTCGATCACGCCGAGGACGTCGTCCTCGCGCAGGATAAGGTGTTCTTCGCCGTCGATTTTGACCTCGGTGCCGCTGTATTTACCAAACAGCACGCGGTCGCCCTTTTTGACTTCGAGCTTGCGCACGGAGCCGTCCTCGAGGAGCTTGCCGTTTCCAACCGAGATTACCTTCGCCTCGATCGGCTTTTCCTTGGCGGTATCAGGAATGATGATTCCGCCTTTGGTCTTGTTTTCTTCTTTGACTCGTTTGACCAAGATGCGGTCATGAAGTGGGCGAATCGCCATGTCGGTCCTCCAAAACAGTGCGTTTGATCCAATAAAACTGCGGCGCGCTCCCCGACCGAGTACGATTGTTGGCACTCGCTTGAGGAGACTGCTAGCAGCGGCCGGAACATAATCATCTGCCGTTTGCCGTCAACCCCGCTGTTTGATAGAGGCGCGTTAGAGCACAGAATCCTTGTGATTACAAGCTGATGTGCGCTTGTATTTCCACTCTGTGACCGAATCAGCACTGTGTAGCGGTGGGTGCCAGTTCCTTGGGGGCGCGCTGCGACCGCAATGCGGGGGCTTGGTCTGCGCGACGATCACATCCTAAAGTGATCTTATCGGGGATCCGATGCTGGTTTTGGAAAGGCAGCAGGATGCCTGAGTGCTTATGACCATCGAATCTCACTACGATATTCGCGGATATTTTTATGAAAGAGTGACCACCGCGCTGCGCCGGCTCGGGCATGATGCCGATGAAATCGCAGAATATTACCTGGTGGAACTGCTGGCCCGACATGCGATGGGCGCAAACGTTCACTCACTCGAGGAGCCGCTGGTGCATCGTTTGGCGTCGGCCGCCCACATCACCATGCCGCGTGAGCGATTTCGGCGGTTTCGGGATGTAGGTGATTCGGCTCTGTATATCTGCGGCTTTTTCGCAGATCGTTTGAGAGGGAAAGGGCTCAGCCGAGACTACGTGGTCACGTTGGGGGGACGCGCGTATCGACACGCTGCCCAGCTCGCCGCCTCGGCCGACACCATGCCGCGCGAAGTCTACGAGCGCCTAGCGGGTGAATTCGATGTGTTTGCGCGTGTTCTCGACGAGGTACGAGAAGAGACGACGCTGAGAACCCCTCAGGATATCGTCCGGCTCTACGATCGATGGTTGCGGACAGGTTCGCCGCGTGTCGCAGATCGACTGCGTGAGCAAGGAGTGTTTCCTCAGCGTCCGGCGAAGGAGCTACTCAACTGAGTAACGAGCGGGCGGTGTAGTCGAGTGAGCGGTGACCGACCGAGCGGTTGCGGGTTGCCGCCGCGCCTTATTCCTCTGGACGAGCTTCAACGGACGTTGTGTGCGGTGTACGACACGCCGCTGACGGTGCCGGTGGGCGAGTTCGTTTGCGATGAAGAAGAAGCGTTCGCGCTGAGCCACGATGCGGGTAGCGTGGATCGTGGGGAGTTGTTGCTGGTCGCGGAGCACGATGGCGACGTATCACTGAGCTTGTATGTGCGCGAAGAGGCTCTCGCGCTTCTTTCGAAGCGCGCTCCGAACCCGTCAGAGATGCATCGATTCGCCGCCCATTGCCTCGCCTTGGAAGGCGTCAGCCATTTCGCTTATGTGGTGTTTCGAGCTGAGAATGCCCAGAGCGTGTCCCAGCTCGAGCTGGAGCTCCAAGCAGAGGTCGACAAATATGTCGCGACGCTGTGGTCGCTAACGGACTGGCCTGTGGGACGGCCGGAGCGACTGCTTGAAGGGCAGGGTGCACGGCTTGTGCGACAACGGGAGTTTTTGTCGCTGAGCCGTCGATTGCGCGTTCGGCTGTACGACGAGGTTTCGTTCTTGGACGATGCTCATTCCGAACACGGGGAGCGCTACCGCATCGCCAACCGACTCGCAGCTCGTTATACGAGCCGCCTCGAACAGAAATTCATGCTCGAAGGCTTCGCAGGCATGGTTCGGGAGGCGCGTCGGTTTTACCGGCTGGGCGCGCGAGAAAAGCTCGAAGTATCGAGAGGCTGAGTCCGTGGCGAGGTGCTTGACCGGTTGCGACGGGCGGTCACGATGCACGAGCCATGAGTTTGATGTTCGAGAACGCGGGTGGAGCCATCGACTGGACGGATATCTGTGCGCCGGGCGACAGCCTTTTGAAATCACTGGAAGCGCGGCGCCTGAAGTTTCCTGCGCTCGACGCGGTGGATTGCGGTTCCGCATCACGAGTCGCGTGGATTGCCGCGGCGCAGGCGCAGCTTGAGCCCGTCGCGTCAGGGGTAGGGGGCGATGAGGCGCTGCTCGGCCTTGCGTTCGATCTGTGGGCACCGCTAGCGATGGAGCTTGCGCACTGCCTGCGTCGTTCGGGGCGCCCGTGGATTCAGGGCATCTGCGGCACTCAAGGGACTGGCAAGTCGACTATGTGTTCGGCGATCGCAGCGCTCCTCCGCGCGCGGAACATCGCGGCCGCGAGCCTTTCGATCGACGATGTCTATCGGACGCATGCGGAGCGGTCCGCACTCGCGCGGCGGGACCCGGCGCTTAGGCACCGTGGGCCTCCGGGGACTCACGATGTAGATTTTGCCTGTGAGGTGTTGACGGAAGTGAAACGCGGGCATCGCGTTGCGCTACCGACCTTCGACAAGGCAGCACTCGATGGCGCCGGAGAACGCGGCGAGCCGCGCAACCCTGACCGCTACGATGTTCTTCTCTTTGAGGGGTGGTTGGTGGGCGCAGAACCCGTTCGCGACTTGGCGGAGGGAGCCAGTCCGCTTTTGCGCGCGTCCAACGAGCGCTTGAAAGAATATCAGCGGCTTTGGAACCAGCTCGATGGGCTGTGGGTGTTGCGTCCCGAGGCGTATGACTTGAGCCGGGTCTGGCGCCGAGAAGCCGAAGCGCGGCTTCGAAGCAAAGGGCGAGGCGGAATGACCGATGAGCAGATCGATGAGTTCGTGGGTTACTTTTTTGAGGCCATGCCGCCGGAGCTCTACGTCGACCCGCTGACCCAACCGGGCTCGAAAACCGATCTGGTGATCAACATTGATGCGCAGCATACGCCCCGAGACATACGACGTCTTTCGATTCCCCGTGCCCTTACGTGATGCCTGCGAAAAACAACAGAATGTCTCGAAAGAACAATGATGTGACGAGAATCACCGCGAAGTAGCCGATCAGCTGGATGTGGGAGCGAAGATGCTTGGATTCGCGATTGCGAATCGAGCTCCAGGTGAGCGTAGTCGCGCGTAGCTGATCCGGGTGCGGGGGAGGCAGGGCCCGACTCAGGGTGAATGTGACGGCAGCCGCGACGAGCAGACCGGTGACGTTCCACCACATCCAATACACGTCGCTGCCGTAACCCAGCCACAGGACGAGGTTGGACCCGACTCCGGCCAGCATGCCCCCGATCACCGCGGGCCCGACCGCCCGCCGGTCGACGACTCCGGAAAGAAACGCGGCCAGGATGGGGCCATAGAAGACGCTTCCGATCTTGTTGATGCCCTCGACCACGGTCGACGAAATCGAGCCGACGAGAAACGCGAACGCGGCAATCGCGACGCCCCATAGAACCGTAATCACCTTGCTCCACCGCAGCATCACAGCCGGCCGCAGCGTGCTTTCGCCGCGAGACGAGCCGTTTCGTCGCTGCAGCGCAGGTTCGACGAAATCGCGAAGCGTGGACGCCGAAAGGCTGTTGAGCACCGAATCGAGACTGGACATCGCTGCGGCAAGCACTGCGGCGAATACGAGTCCGCGGGCGCCGCTGGGAAGACGCATCAGGACGAAGCGGGGCACCAACTCGTCGTAGGACCCGGTTCCGATCGCCGCCCGCAAGGCCTCTGACTTCACGTACACGGCTCCGAGCGCGATGCCCAGCAATGCGTACGCAATAGTGAGCGGGAATCGTGCCAGGCCGTTGAACAGCAGAGCGCGCCGGGTTGCCGTGACCGAGTCGGCGGAAAGCGCTCGCTGAACCTGGCTCTGATCGGTTCCGTAGTAGCTCATGTAGAGAAACAGCCCGCCGATAAGAAACCCCCAAAAAGGTGCTTTGACCCCGTCGCCGATGCCCCATCCCCACCGGGTGCTTTCCAGCCGCGAGGGATCGACCGCCTGGGTCGCCGCGCCGAGGCCGCCGGCGTCCCCGAACGCAATCCAAAGGCAGGCGGCGAGGCCTCCGAGGAGGACCACCATCTGAATCACATCGGACCACACGACGGCTTTCATGCCTCCGAGCGTGTCGTACACCACGGTGACCGATGACACGATGAGCACGCACGCCCACACCGGAAGGGCGAGGCAGACAGAAAGCACAATCGCGCTGGCATAAACCGCCACGCCCACCGCCAAACCTCGACTCAGCAAGAACACCCCAGAACAAACGAGTCGAGTTGTTCGGTCGAATCGAAGTTCGAGGTATTCGTACACGCTGACCAAGGAAAGCTCACGAAATAGCGGCAGCAGCAATACCGCAATCGCGATCATGGCGAGGGGCACCGCGAGCTCATACTGAAGCCAGACCAGGCCGCCTCCCGCCGCCAACGCGACGAACGAGGGAATGCCCACGAAGCTATTGGCGGAGCTCTGCGTCGCCATGACGGAGATGCCAACCGCCCACCACGGAAGCTCACGACCCCCAACGTAGTAGTCGTCAGAGTCCGATTGGCCCTTCGACAGGCGCAGGCTGAGCAGGATCATGCCTGCGAGGTATGCACCCAGAACCCCCCAGTCCAGTCGGCTCACGCTCGCCCTCTACCGCTCGCCCTCTACCGGGGAGGAACTTACCGCAACTCTGCGTTCTGGGTCTCGATGATGAACTGATCGACCGCTTCGCGAACCGGCCTCGAGAAGTACACCCGTTTGGCCGCGATCTCGCGAAGCGCACTGACGGCGGAGCGGTTTTTGCTCGGCACTAGGCTGGATGAACCTTTCATCAGCTGACGAGCCCGACGTGCGGCGAGAACCACCAAAGCGAAACGGTTTTCCTCGTGCTCGAGGCAGTCTTCAACGGTGACGCGAGCCATTGACCCTCCAAAGAGAGCCGAAGGTAGCAGCGGCCTCTGTACCGTGCAAGTTGACGGACTGCGCAAGTTGGTGGTTTTCCCCACGTATTCTCGAAGAATCATCACCTCGAGATTGATTTTCGCATACAAGACACGGGATGCTTTAGAGTACCCTAGGATCACGCGGACCCAACTCGTGTCCGCTCGGTTTGTCGACGCGATGGTCGTTTCGCGCGAATGACGTTGTGCGCTGCTGAGTTCCGATGGCCCGGATCACGATTATTAGCCCCGAGGGTCGAAGCGAGCGAGAGCTCGTGAGCCATAATTCGCTTGGGCGCCACCCCAACAACACCCACCAGGTGTTGGACCGGATCGTGTCCAAAGAGCATTGCCACATCGATTTGGTGGACGGGCGGTACGTTCTCAAAGATCTCGGCTCACTCAACGGCACCTTCATCAATGGGGAGCGCGTGTCTGAACGCGTGCTCAGTGAAGGGGACGAAATCACCCTTGGCTCGACGCGAATCCTCTTCGGGGAAGACGTATCTCGCGGCGATTCAACGCCCAATCCTCCGATGCCGTCGGCGCAGCTCGATGGCGCCGCTTCGGGTTCAACCGGCCGAGCGGCAACGAAGGGCGCGGCTCCGGCATCGAGCGCTGCGGCCGCCACGGTGGAGCGGGTGAGGCCGCCGAATACCACCGTGACGATGACCCCGGGCATGGTCGAGAGCCACATTCGCACAAAACTGGCCCCCCTCATCGACCAGTCGTTTTTGCCCGAACGGCTGATCGACGACCCCCAGGCGCTGCGCCGGGACTACGAAAAACTGCGGGCGAGCTACGAAGTCATTCGAGCCATCGGGATCGGCCTCGACGTCGACGAGCTCCTTGCGAAGGTGATCGACGCAGTGTTTCAGCTTCTTCCAGCCGATCGCGGGGTCGTCTTACTCTACGATGAAGAACGCAACCTCGCTCCCCGCTGCGTACGGACCAAGCGCGAGCAGGCCACCGACGAGAGCGTGGTGCTTTCCACTACAATCATCGAAGAGGTGTTGCGAGACAAGGCTGCGGTTCTGTCGAGCGACGCCTCCGTCGACTCACGATTTCAAGGCGCGCACTCCATCATCATGCAGGGCATTCGTTCATCGATGGCGGTTCCACTCCTTCATGGTGGAGAGGTCTTCGGGATCATGATGTTGGATTCTCAAATCGCGGCCAACGCATTCACCGAAAAAGACCTGCAGCTCTTTCAGAATGTCGCCAACCAGGCCGCCATTGCGATTCAGAACAGTCTGTACGCCAAAAAACTAGAGGCCGAAGCGGTTACTCGGGAACGCTTTCAACGATTGCTTTCCCCCGCGATCGCCGAGCAGGTGCTCTCGGGCAAAGTCGAAGTCAAAAAAGGGGGCGAGCTTCGCGAAACCACCGTGCTCTTCGCGGACATCCGAGGGTTTACGGCGATGAGCGAATCCATTGCGGCCCAAACCATCGTCGACATGCTGAACGAGTATTTCGAGCTCATGGTGGAAATCATTTTCGCCAACGAAGGGACGCTCGATAAGTTTGTGGGAGACGAAATCATGGCGCTGTTCGGAGCGCCGGTGGCCCACGCCGATGATCCGTATCGGGCCGTCAAAACCGCACTGGAAATGCAGGATGCGCTGGGCGCGTTCAATGCCGACCGAGCCGCCAAGGGAGAGCCCGCGCTGACCATCGGGATTGGCATCAACACAGGCGAGGTCGTGGCGGGATACCTCGGAAGCAGCCGCGCCCTCGAGTACACCGTGATTGGCGATTCCGTAAACACCGGTGCGCGCCTTTGTTCCTTGGCTACGCCGGGACAGTGCCTTATCAGCGAGGGCACCTACGCCCGAGTCGCAGACTTCTTCGAAGTCTCGCAGCTTCCGCCCACCCAGCTCAAAGGTAAGGCGCGATCGCTCACCATTTACGAAGTGCTGGGGCTCCGACGTTCGACGAGTTTGCTCGAAACCCCGCGATAGCGCGCAATGCCCGCACTAGTGCGAACACAGAAGCTTCGCCGACGTTCGGTGCGTCCAGGATGTGTACGCGCTCGTGCGGAGCGCATGTTGCGGGCGATCCGTCGGCCAGACGCCGAACTGTCGATATTGCTTTGCGATGATGAGTCGATACGAGAGCTCAATCAGCGATACCGAAAGAAAAACCAGCCGACCGACGTGTTGGCGTTTCCGCTCGGGGTCCCTGCGGATCCGGAGAAACCGGCCGTGATTCTCTTGGGCGACATCGTGATTTCGCTCGAAACGGCCACGCGACAGGCGCGAACGCGGAACGTGGCGATCGTGGATGAGGTCACGTTTTTGCTCGCGCATGGCCTTTTGCATCTGCTCGGCTTTGACCATCAAACGGTTCCCGAATGGCGCAGGATGATGGCGCTCACAGACGGATTGTTGGCCGCGAGCAAGAGTCGGCGATGACCCTTGTCTAGGACTGTGGAAAACATGGGAGAAACGTGTCAAAGCACGCGTGTCTAATTCTTTTCGATCTGCAAAATATTGCATGAAATAAGTAGGTTGAGGTCGATCTCTTCACGCGGAAGACGGCGGGAAAGTATCCACAGGTTCCGCTCGGAGCGCCTCTGTAGGAGGTCTCCTGATTCCGCGTTCTGCAGTTTTTGGACACGGATGTTCAGACCCGCGTTGAGGAGCTCAACGTTTCGTTGAGACGCCCCCAACATCGCCGGGAGAGCATATTTTGCGCGCAGTTTTCCGCAAAAAACCCTTGTCACTCCGATCTGGTCATGCATAGATGCGCCCAGCCCGCAGGGCTCAGGGCACGGAATGCGCCCTTCGATTATTTAGGACACTGGTTGAAAGTGGAGGGAGCGATGGCAACGGCCAAGCGAATGACGAAAGCTCAGATCATGGGCGAGCTCGCGGATAAGACCGGTCTGAGCAAGAAGGAAGTCTCGACGGTGTTCGACGGCCTCCGGGACATGATCAAACGGGAACTCGGACGCCGCGGTCCGGGAGAATTTGTGGTGCCCGACCTGCTCAAACTCAAGGTGCGAAAGGTTCCCGCGAGACCGGCGCGAAAGGGAATCGACCCGTTCACCAAGCAAGAGCGCATGTTCGAGGCGAAACCGGCTTCGAAGAAGATCCGCGCCACGGCGCTCAAGAAACTCAAAGACCTCGTCAACTAGTCGCTGGCGGTCACGACAGCGCCCCGTGTCCCCTCAACTAGAGGGGGCGCGGCGGCGGATGGGTCGTGTTCTGAGGTCGGCGTCTGTTTGCCCCGCCCGATGCGAAGCCTTCGAGGTAGCCCAGAAGCAACCGAAGGTGGTGGTAGCTGAGGGTGGTCGAAAAGTGCAGTGAACGGCCGCGTTGTTCTATCGATGTGCGGCGAAGCGGGGTGTCGAGGCCAGTAAGCGCGACAAACGGATTTCGCGCGTATCGGTCTCGCACCGCGTTCCAGAACGTTTTTGCCTGCGCAGCTTCTTTTTCTGAGCTGAATCGACCGGTGCTGGAGGCAAGCACCCGCTGCGCTCGATCTTCGATTGAGAGCTGAAACCGCTCCGGCACGTACTCCGCACGTCGGATGGCGAACTGCTTCGCGCTTTCAACCTCCAGGCTGACGACTTCGTGCTCGTTCATCGCCACAAGAGCAGCAAAAGCGGCTGTCTCGACCGAGGCATCGCTGCGGTCTCCGGAAGGGTTGTTGTTCTCAGAATCAGGGCTGGTTCCGCGCGCTTGCGCAACCGCGAGAACGGCGTCGAGGTCTTCCGGGCGGGTGATGGCGAAGTGCTTGGGCCCGATGATCGAAATGACGCGCCGAGTTCGGTCTCTGTTGGGCCAAGGAGCTGTGGGAACTCCGTGTTCGACACGGAAGCTGCTGGATTCGCCCCGGCTCGCTGCGAATTTTTGCTGAACTTCCCTAACGTACCCCTCGGCTCGGGCGTGTTCGCCCGCGAGAATCAGCCTCGATCGCCGAAGATTGGGCGTGGCGATCAGGAGTCGGTTCAGATCTTCGGTTGGCTCGACTCCCGAGCCGTCCAAGATCGCGTGCCAATCGGGTAAGACCTTGAGCAAGCGTTGGACATCTTCCGCGGCAGGAGAAGTGCGCACTCGCTCCATGTTGATCCGGAGCGCGATCTGGGCCCCCGGCGGCACTCGGTAGTCCGAATCCTCATCTGACGATTGCTCACCGGTTGCCGGTTTGTCGTTTTGCGACGGGTCGGGTTTCGCGGCCGGCTCGGAAGGCGGCTTCGCTTCGTCTTTCGGTGGCGATTTTTTTTGGTCGTCAGGCACGACAATGTCCTGTTCGACGGCTTTGGGGGGTGTGGGCGGAGGAGCCGCCGGGGCCACCGCCGTGCGCTTTCCGACGATTTCGTCGGTGAGGCCAAACTCGATCTCGGCGGGCACGGCAAACTCGATTTCGAACGGTTCGGCGAGGGTAAAGTGCGACAAGTAGCCGGCTGCCAGGGCGTGTACCCCAAGCGAAGCCAGTAGTCCCAACAATCCCCCCCAGCGCGGGTTCTGCGCGGTGATTCGCTCGATCAAACGAGGTCGCTCCCCGGGTTCGTTGGGCATCGATCCGTTTGACGGAGCGACGTGCTCGTGAAATCAAGCCAGGGCTGAGCGTCAGCGCTGCGATTTGGTGGATGAAACCACATTCGAGGAACCAGCAGGTCAATGTCCAAGCCGAGGGGAAAAACGTCAAGCAAGAGGCGCGGATTTGTGCTTGCAGTCGTCGCGGCGGGGTCCGCGGGAGTCGCCGTAGCGTGCGATGGATCCCCTCCTCCGACGAATCACGATACCGCTGCGGATGTGTCTCCCGCCCCTGTCGTCGCGGAGCCTGAGCCTCCACCTCCCGTGCGGATTTTCACGCGCCGATTCGTCGTCAATGTGCGGACTGCGCCGAACCCGGAGGCATTTCGGGTGGGGTACCTGCGCGCCGGCGCAGTGTTCGACGCCAAGACGGCCGAGCCGGTGGGCTTCGATGGGTGCCGCAAGGGATGGTTTGAGCTTTCCACGGGCGGTTTTGTATGCCGAGGGAAAGATGTTCGATCGTTTACTGGTGAGCGCTTACCCTCTGTGCGCGCAAGGCAGCCGAATCTGAAGGATGTGCTGCCGTACGAATACGGAGTCATCCGCCGTCGCACGCCGATGTTCCGAAACATTCCCACCGCCGCTCAGCTCGCGGCGAGGAACGAGCTGGGGGTGCTGCTACCACCCCCAGCGGAAGATGGGGGGCTTTCGAAAGCACCGGGTGGGGAAGGGCGCGCCTCTCGCGATTCCGGCACGCCTGCCATTCCGCCGTCGACGCCAACGCTCGCAGGGCCCAATGAGACTGAGCTCGCGGTCGTGATGGAACCGCAAAGCTCGCCGCCCGACGAGAAGACCACTCTCGAAAGACTGGCTGCAGGGGCTGACGACTTGCTCATGCGCGTCGTCATGCGGGGATTTTTCGTCAGTCTGGATCGTGAATTTGAGCGCGGTGGGCGGCGCTACTGGCGTACCCAAGCCAATGGGTTCATCGACTACGGCGCGGTGCGAACACGCGAAGGAAGCGCGTTCCAAGGCGTGCATCTTGGTGACGAGCAACGGCTGCCTATTGGTTTCGTGGTTTCGAGTCGAACCCGTCGTCACGAGCGAACCGAGCATGGTCGCTTGCGAACAGCTCGAGAGCGTCCCGAATATCACGATTGGTTTCGTATCGTGGGTGTGGATACCGTAGGCAAGCGAGAGTATGTCGTGGACGAAGCCGGCGGCTTGTACCGAACCGACCATATTCGCCGCATCGATGCCGTGCCCAAGGTGCCGGCCGAGGTCGAGGAAAAGTTTGCCGCATCCGGTCCCCGAAAATGGATCGACGTCGACTTGTCCGCTCAGTTCCTGGTCGCGTACGACGACACGACGCCAGTGTTCGCTACGCTCATCTCGAGCGGTCGGGGCACGCGCAGCAAAGACCCGGCACGCAACCACGAAACTCCCACCGGGGTGTTTGTCATCAGTTCCAAGCACCTCACCCACACCATGGATGGCGACAATGCGATCGATGGCCCCTATTCGATCGATGACGTGCCCTACGTGATGTACTTCCAGCTTGCCTACGCGATTCATTCTGCGTTCTGGCACAACCGGTTTGGCCGGACGAAGAGCCACGGGTGCATCAATATGGCGCCGATCGATGCGCGTTGGCTGTACAACTGGGCGGGCCCAGCGGTGCCCGACGGCTGGCACGGCGGCTATCCCACCTCCGACAACCCGGGAACGGTGTTGCGGATTCGCGGTGAGACTCCGCGCTAAAGAAAAATCGGTCGAATATACCGAGTCGCGATGGGGGAGAAACCTTCTGTCCACATTTGAGTGACATCTCATTCAGAAGCCGGGGTCACCAAATGAGGTCGTGATGGGCTGTTTTCGATGCGTTTTCTCTAGAATTATTGGAGCGATATGGATTCTCACGCTCTTTGGTTGCGCCGCAGAAACTGAACCGTGGCCTGGCGAAGCGTCGCAGCTGGAAACCCAGAAAACGGCGGCCGGCGCGGAATGGATCGCCATCGAAGGGCTGCGCTCAGGGGTCACGCTGAAGGAAATCGCGATCGCGCTCGGGTTGAGCCCGGCGGGTCTGCTCGCGGTCGTCACGGTCGGGCCGGTGGTTTTCGCAATCGTCAACGATCCCCAAGGGGTGTTTGAGCGATACACGACGTTCCACCAGTACTTTCACGGGTTTCATGAACCGGAGGTCACCGTTCGGTGGGCTTCCGCCGCGGAATCCGGAATACTCACTGGCGACGTATCCGGCTCCGACAAATGGCGCTGCGTGAATCCGAGGGGAAAAACGCTTGGCAGGTATTCCTCGAGGGAGCTCTGTCTAGATCACTGCACGCAGGGTCAATGTGTGAACTGGAAGAAAAAGAACAAGAAAAAGAAGTAACTCGCGATCAAACGCCGAAACCCGAAGCCTGAGCGTGCTTCTTTACGAGTAGTACTCCTGTCCTACGTGGGTGATGACCGGCTCGCCTTTCATCCACCGCAATGTGTTCTTTAGTTTGACCAACTGCACGAAGAGGTTGTTCTCCGGGTACAGGTCCTTCGCCACAATGGGGCTCTTGAAGTAAAACGACAGCCATTCCTGAATGCCGGTCATCCCGGCGCGCTGCGCCAAGTCGAGAAAGAGCGCGAGGTCGAGGACCAGCGGCGCGGCTAGAATCGAGTCGCGGCAAAGGAAATCGACTTTGATTTGCATCGGATAGCCAAGCCATCCGAAAATATCGATGTTGTCCCAGCCTTCTTTCTCATCGCCCCGAGGGGGGTAATAGTTGATGCGAACTTTGTGGTACATGTCGGCGTAGAGGTCGGGATGCAGATGCGGCTGCAGGATGGTCTCGAGCACGCCGAGCTTGCTGACTTCCTTGGATTTGAAACTCTCCGGGTCGTCGAGCACTTCACCATCCCGGTTACCCAGAATATTGGTGGAAAACCAGCCTCGAATGCCGAGCATGCGGGCGCGCATGCCGGGCGCGATGATGGTTTTCATCAGGGTTTGGCCGGTCTTAAAATCCTTGCCGGCGACGGGAGCGCCTGTTGCGCGGGAAAGCTCGAGCATCGCTGGCACATCGCCGGTAAGGTGGGGCGCACCGTTGGCGTACGCGACGCCTTCTTTGAGGCACGCGTACGCATAGACCTGTGACGGACTGATGGCGGGGTCGCTATCACGCAAGCCTTGTTCGAACGCATCGAGCGACTCGTGCACGCCGGTCGGCTCTCGATAGACCTCTGTGGACCCGCACCATATCGCGACGCAGCGGTCCAATCGATGTGTGTCTTTGAAGCCGCGAATGTCTTCGCGTACCGCTTCGGCGAGTTCCATTTTGTTGGTTTGAGTCTTGACATGCTCGCCGCGTAAACGGCGCACGAATTCGGGAAAGAAGACCGCCTTCATGGGTTTGATGGAGGCCAGCTCATCGCGAATCGCTTCGAGGTGTTTTTCTGACAGCACATCGGCGTTCTTTGCGGCGGTAAACGCGTCGTCGGCGAACAGATCCCAGCCGCCGAACACGAGGTCGTCCAAGTTTGCCAGAGGCATGAATTCACGAATGAGCGGCGTGGCGTGGTCGGTGCGCTTGCCCAGTCGAATCGTTCCCATTTGAGTGAGTGAACCGAACGGCTGCGCGATCCCTCGACGCGCCAGCAAGCAGCCTGCGATGAACGTCGTGCCCACCGCACCCATTCCCGGAAGCAATACCCCGAGCTTGCCAGTGGCGGGCTGAATCGTTTTTGATGGATTCATGTTTGCTCCTTCGCGGCGCGCGGCCTCGGCTCGATCTCCTGCGGTTCGCGCGCCAGAGCTAGCAAAGTCGCGCGGTGACCGCAATCGTCGCGCATTCAAGAGACGTGCCTAGTAGCCCAAAGGGTTCAAAACCGCGTGCGTAGATCCGCGTTCTGAGCTAAGAATCGCGGACAAAGTCGCAGGAGCTTCACCCGTACGCCCGTGTAGCAGGTCTTTTCACGGGAGAACGTTGCCACGCGGGAACAGTTGCCACACGGGAACAGTTGCCACGCGGGAACAGGGGTAAGGCGCGACAGGCTCTGGAATGTAATGTGCAGACTTTCTGAAGAATGGAACTTTCAGCGGAATTCGCACGTGAATTCAATCATCCACGGGTGGGCATGTTCACGCTGTGGTGTTCGAGTCACACCCACTCCGATAAGCCACGATACGTGAGATCACGAGGTAGAGGATGAGTCGAGCGATAATTCTTGCGGCGGGTAAAGGCACGCGCCTCGTCAACGGGTTTGATTTTCCGAAACCATTGAAACGGGTCGCTGGTGTGCCGCTCATTGTCCGCGTGCTGCGGAACCTCGAGCGATCGGGGGTGACCGACGTGGCCGTTGTCGTTGGATACCTCGCGGATACGCTGACCAGCGCGCTCAAACGCTATCGACTCGGGCTGAACCTTACGTTCATCCACAACGAAGAATACGAAAAACCCAACGGGACTTCGTTGCTGAAGGCCCAGCAGTACATTACCGGGCCCACCTTTCTTGTGATGAGCGACCATTTGTGGTCGCCGGGCGTGTTTCGTGCGGTCGCAGAGTATCCGCTCGGCGATGACGAAGCGGTTCTCGGCGTCGACTTCGATATCAAGCGATGTTTCGATCTCGATGACGCGACGAAAGTACGCATCAACGGTGATCGCGTGGTGGCGATCGACAAAGCCCTTGCCCACTACGATTGTCTAGATACTGGGGTGTTCCGCATTACCCCCGCGCTTATCGAGGAGCTCCGACGAGAAAATGGGCCTGATGGATGCTCTCTCTCTCAAGGCGTGGGCAACTTGGCCGCGCAGGGGCGCATGCGGGTTGCCGATGTTGGACCAGCTACTTGGATCGACGTGGATACCCCGCAGGCCCACGAGATTGCCGAACGCCTCATCGCGCGCTACGGCGATCAGCTTTGTGTTCCATCCGCATTGTGTCCCGCGGCGCACGGCTAGCCCTGCGCCGATGGGGGCTTAGGTTTGAGGGCCCGAGTTTGGCGAGACGGTTTAGCGAGACGCCATTGCGCCGCAACGAGCCTCGGTCTCCGCGCGAATGCGGGCCTGTCGAAGTGCGAGCACACCTGGCGGGATGACGGCCGCGGGGGCTTGCTTGGTCGGCGCAGACGTATCGCGTCGCGCGAAGAAAAACTGCAGGTCGTCGACCACGTCGTAGAGCTCTTCACCGTTGGCCAGCAGTTCGCAGTTGCGCTCGCGCAGCTCCGAGACAATCATCGGCACGGCGGCTGCGGTCCAGGGATGAGTATCGTGCAGCAAAATGATGCCGCCCCGGTCGCCGTGTTCGCGTTCCCGGCGTTCGAATACTCGCCTCCAGGTGCGAACCACGTCTTCTGGCGTGCGCACCTGAAAATCACCCGCCCCGAGGTTCCAAAGCACGCTGGTGTAGCCTCGAGAAGCAACGAGATGGTCGATTCGGTCGGATCGAGCTCCGCCGGGTGGTCGCAAGAGCCACGGTCGTTCTCCTGTGACTCCCGCGATCAAGCTCTCGGCTCGCAAGAGTTCGAATCGCACTTCTTCGTCGGTGAGAAGAGGCAGCTGTCGGTGGGTCACGGTATGGTTGGCGACGATGTGTCCGCGCCGGACGATTTCCTTGAGCACGGCTCGGTGCTGGCGGTGGCGGCGCCGTTTGGGGAGGTCGAACCGGCTTGCCGTGACGAAAAACACCGCCTTCAGACCGAAATGATCCAAGTGGTCGAGCACCTGCTTCGTGTACACATGGTGCGGCCCGTCGTCGAAGGTGAACAAAATCATCCGGTGTGGGGTTGAGCCGGTAATCACCATGCCATCGCGAAAACGAGCCCCCCCAGGATCCGGGGGCTGCGCCGCTGCGGTTGTCGACCCCGGCGAATTGAGCACGCGGTCGCCGGGATTCCCGGTGGCGTTCGTCGGTCGTCCTGATGCGGCGTTTTTGGGTGACCCAGATGTTGACTCGGCGGACGGGGGCTGGGCGCCCGGTGAAGCACGGTTCGAACCGGTTTCGGAATGTCGCGGCGACTCCACGAATTGGCGTGCGATTTTGCGTAGTGGGCTCAGGTCGTAGTGGCGCTCGAGCGATGCCCCCGCCGCGAGTGCAGCCATGCACAGCAGAATTCGCAAACCCCATCGCTGTCGCTTGCCTCCGAGCATGGACGAATCTTAGAAAGTCGACTCGGAAATCGCGAAAAAAGGGCAGCCGTCTCGTCGAACATGGGGTACTGGGCGAGGTATGACGGGAATTTGGAGCCGCTTTTCAAGGGAGCACCGTTGGCTGCTGGTTTCACCTTGGTTGGTCGTCGCGTGCGCAACCACGCCGAACACAAAGCCTATCCAAAGCCATCCCGAACCTCTTGAGGAACGCGATTCCGATTCATTGACGGACCAGCCGAAACCGAAGGGGGGTCGTCTCCCCGCAGACGTAGAGCCCGAACGGTATACGCTCGATCTGACCATCGTGCCGACCAAGGAAACCTTTGATGGGGTCGTCACGATCCGTGCCCGATTGGCCGCGCCGCGCCGGGTGATTTGGTTGCACGGACGCGGCCTCAAGATGCGCGAGGTGCTGGCCAAGCCTCTCGGAGAGCCAGATATCGAAGGGGATTGGCAGGAGCACGAGGATGGTTTCGCGAGCGTCGAGTTCGAAACCCCGGTCCCGGCCGGCATCGTGACGCTTCGTTTTCGTTATCGCGCACGGTTCAGCGACAAACTGGATGGGCTCTACCGCGTTCAGCAGGGCGACGAGTCGTACGCGTTCACCCAGTTTCAGCCGCTGTCTGCGCGGCAGGCGTTTCCTTGTTTCGATGAACCTCGCTTCAAGACTCGGTTTGACGTGTCGATCGCCGCGCCGCGTACGGATCGCGTGCTGGCCAATACCCATTCAGTGTCCGTCAATGTCGAAGGAGACAAGCTCTTCCGGCATCGGTTTGCGGGGACCAAACCGCTGCCCACCTATCTTGTCGCGTGGGCGGTGGGCCCGCTGGACGTCGTCGACGGGCCGGCCATTCCACCAAACGCGGTACGAAAAACGCCCATTCGTCTGCGCGGCGTCTCGGTTCGAGGGCGAGGCGGCGAGCTCGACTACGCGCTTCAGCGTACGCCCGAGCTTCTCGGCTATTTGGAGGGTTATTTCGGAATTCCCTATCCCTACCAGAAGCTCGACGTTGTTGCGGTGCCCGATTTCGGCGCAGGCGCGATGGAGAACGCGGGCCTGGTTACGTTTCGCGACACCCTTCTGCTCATCAACGAGCAAACCACACCCACGAGGTTGCGTCGGTACTTTACCTACGTGATGGCGCACGAGCTCTCCCACATGTGGTTTGGGAATCTGGTGACGATGGAATGGTGGGACGACCTATGGCTTAACGAATCGTTTGCCAGTTGGATGGAGCACCGAGTGGTCAGTGCGCTCAAGCCGAATTTTGGGTCGGACGTCGACCTTACCGAGTGGACCCATCGCACGATGCATTCCGACACACTGAGCAGCGCGCGCGCCGTCCGTCAGCCGATTCGCTCGAATCACGATATCTACAACGCGTTTGATGCCATTACCTATGGCAAAGGCGCGGCCGTGTTGCAGATGGTCGAAGGCTGGATCGGTGAAGATTCGTTTCGAGCCGGGGTGCGCGCGTATATAAAGAAGCACCCGTTTGCCAATGCCACATACGACCATCTGGTGAGCGCTCTCGATGCGGCGTCGCAAAAAGGCGCTCGAGGCATCCTGGAAAGCTTTCTCACGCAAAGCGGTGTGCCGATGATCCATGCAAGCCTTGAATGCAATGAGGCGGGGCCCCAGGTGGAGTTGACGCAGTCGCGCTATTTGCCGGTTGGTTCGAGCGCTGACTCTCGTCGCCGCTGGCGGGTTCCGGTATGTGTTCGCTACGCGGTAGACGGCGAAGTGTTTGAACGATGCACCTTGCTAACGAGCCGGAAAGGGACGTTGGCCATCGCCGGTTCGGGGGCTCAAAAAGCAGAGTGCCCTCAATGGATCATGCCCAACTCCGGCGCCGGCTACTATCGGTGGGTTCTGCCTGAACCTCAACTTGCAGCGCTCAGGGAACACGGCGTCGCGCAGCTTAGCGTTCCCGAACGTATGTCCTTGTCGGACAGCGTGCGCGCCAGCTTGCGAAGCGGGCAGCTCGATGGCGGGCAGGCCATCGAACTGCTGCTCAAACTTTCCCGCGATCGCCACTACGCCGTGGCAACGGGTTCATTCGGCGCGGTCGGGGAGGTAGTTCGGCACGTGGTGGATGCCCCGCACAGGGCGCAATTGCGCGAACGATGGGCGCGCACGATTGCGCCGCGGTTCCGGCGCCTTGGATGGGTCGAACGGCCGAATGAAGGTGATTCGGTTCGGTTGGAGCGGCAGCGTGTGGCTCGGTTTCTGGCGCTCACCACTCGAACAAAGAGTGTGCGCCAAGAAGCGGTCCGTAGAGCGCGGCGGTGGCTTTCCGCTCGCAAGCCGAACAAAAAAAACGTCCGCAGACAAATGGCCCCGGATCTGGTCGGGGTGGCCCTCGCGGTTGCGGTGCAAGAAAAGCCTGCGGAGGTTCAGGCCGAGCTCATTCGCGAGCTCGCGACGACAAGAGATGGTGCTGTGCGTCGGCACATGCTTGAAGCGATCGGCGCGGCGGAAGCGCCCGACGCCGCTGCGCGCGCTCGCGCGCTGACGCTGGATTCCTCGCTACGGTTGAGCGAGATTCCGGTGCTGATTCGCGCCCAATTCGCGAACGGGCGCTCCCGAAAAGACGCTTGGACCTGGCTCATCGAGCACTACGACGCGCTGGCTCGTCGCCTCTCACCAAGCCACACCGCATCGCTCCCGCGGCTCGCTGCGACAGGGTGTACCGAGTCGGATGCACGAACCCTCAGCGAGTTTTTTGGCCAGCATGCAGCGCAACTTCCCGGTGGGCCACGATCCTTGAGAGGAGCCGTAGAACGGGTTCGTCTGTGTGCGGCGCTGGTCAACGCGCAGCGTGAGCGAGTGCACGCCTGGCTGGATGCCGGGCTTGATGGCTGAAGCGCGTGTGGTCAACCGAAGCGAAGAGAACGCGTGGCCGGAGGTGCTCGCGCAGATAGATGCTCCGGCTGAACTCCAGTTGTGGGTGCAAACGCGCGACCCGCAGCACGCGCTCGACATCTGTCCCCGAGCCGATTGGTGGGTTTGGCTTTCCGCGGCCACAGGGCAGAGCCTCGCGCGCTTGGTTTGGGTTCTTGCGAAAAGCGCGCAGCGAATGGTGCCTCCAAGTAGCGCCGCGTACGCTCCGGTGGAACACGCTCTTTCCGTCGCGCTGGAGTGCGTGCGCAGCGGAGCGAGTGTGCCTTGCGGCGAAGCGGCCGCCGAAGCGGACCTCGCCGCTTCGCACATGCACGCATCGTTTCGCACGTCGCTCGAGCCAGGATACAACCCGCTGGCTCGCGCCGCGGCGTGGGTTGCGCGCGCGTCTGAAGGGTTAGCGGTCGCGAAGCACCGCTCTGAGGCGCGATTTCTGGATGACGCACGCCGGCGTGCGTCTTTGGTGGGGGTCGGGTTCGACGTGTTTTCTAGAGCGCCCACGTCGCCAGCCCTCGACGCGAGGCTCTTGCACACGCCCGACCAACGCGACCTTTTGTTTGTCGTTGCGGCGTGCGCGGAGGCAGCAGAGCAGTTGGTGCAAGCGAGCGCCCAACGCGATCGGCAGTCGGCCGACGATGAGCATGTGCGGCAGACGGAAATGCTTCGAGAGTTGCTCGATACCGCTTCCGACGCCCTGTGACCTTCAAATGGGTTCGCTCGTGACCGCTACGCTTTGCCCGCCACAATGAATCGTTCGAGCGCGTTGCCCAGCGCGGTTGCGATCGATTCAATGTGCGTGGGCCCATCGTCTTGATGCCGGATATCGCTGCCGCACAAGACCGACACGGTTTTTCCATTCACCAACACGGGATATGCCGCGACCGCGCCACCTCGGTTTCCCATCGCGGCTTGCAACAGCTGGTCTACCGCGCCGTCTCCGAATGGCCCAATGTGCGGCTTTTGATCGCGGGCCGGAGCTTGGACCACCGACCGCCGGTCGGTAGGAACCCACAGATTGCGTATTGCGTCGCGCAACGCGGTCGGACCGCGACTTTCCCATCCGCGTACGAATCCCTTACGGACCGCAAACAAAACTCCGCATCGGCCGACCGTCACCGCGCCTTCACAGGCAAGTTTGACGACCGCGTCGCGATCGCGTTCGCGTTCGATCGACTGGAGAACGCGCTCTACGCGGGTTGCTACAGGCGTATCGGGGTCGAAATCTGATGCGGCCGCGGTCTTGGGTCGTTTGCGGCGCTTTGGCTGTTTTTGCGGGCGAGCTTTCGTAGAAGCTTCCGTCGCGAGCTTCTTGATGGTGTTTGTGGGAATGTCGCTGGTTTTGGGAATCGAATCGGGCCACTGAATCTGGACTGGTTTTGTCTTCTGCTGATCGTACAGCGCCCACGCCGAGGCACCCCCACCTTGTTTGGGTGGCTCTTTCGGCCGGTCGTTCGACGCGCTGCCTTCGGCACGGTAGTCGAGAGCTCGAGGCTTGCGTCGGACAAGCGGGAGGGCGAACTCGGCGCCGTTGGTTTGATTTCCGGACTCGCCTCGTCGAGTCCGCTTGCGCAACTCAATGGGAGGTTCGCTTGCGGGGTTCGTCTCGGGGTAGAGCGACTGAAGCGCGCGCATCAGCGAACTGATGCGCGCAGCAACAGGAAAGATATCGATATCCGCAGACCGTCCGATTTCCTCAACGGCTTGCTCGTCTGACGGGTCAGCCATCGCCACCACCAACCCTGCGGCGTTGAATTTTATAGGAATCGCGCGTAGCCGATGCGCCAACTCCCGAGGAACTCGTTTGAGCGCGGAAGGAACCACTTCGTCGAAATCGTCATCTCCGAGAATGGGGCCGAAGCCAGCCGCGAGAAAAAAGCGGGTGAGCTTTTCCTCCGGCACTCCCGCGCGCCACAGTGCTTCGGCGAGCCGGCCGCCAGGCAACGGTTCACTGGGCGCGGCTTGCGACAGCTCATCGCGGCTGACAAGCCCGGCGCGCATCAGTCGAGCACCTAGGTCTTCGGTCATCTTGTCAAAGGAAAATAAAAATCCACAGGAGTCTCCGATCGAACAGGATTTCTTTCAGCTCTTCCGTCCGGTAACATAAGGTTCCTGCTAGCATTGTATCGCCGCTCGGCGGTCTGATGGAATAGATGATCTTCCCCTAATGGCCCGAGTCCTTCACATTGACCACGATCCCCACGACCGTCGTCGGGTCGAACGGCTGCTCGCAGCAGCGGGTCACGAGGTGGTAGAATGTGGGAGCGGTTTGCAGGGCATACGGCTCGCGAGCACCGAGAAACCAGATTTGGTGCTTGTCGATGCCAACGTTCCCGACCTCGACGGATTCGAAGTCACCTTACGGCTTCGCGGGATGAGTTCATTGCGCGGCGTGCCGATCGTCGCGATCACTGGCGATAGCGACCGGCAAAAAAGCCTTGCCGTCGGTGCTGATGGTTCCATCAGTAAGCCAATCGACGAAGGACGATTTGCATCGACCATCGCGCTGTTTCTCGATGGTCACCGCGAACGCATTGATGGGACGGGGGAAATCCAACTTCGAGAGCAGTCACAGCGCATCGTGGAACATCTCGAGCGAAAGGTTGTTGAGCTCTTGGCCGCGAACGCGCGCCTCGAAGAAATGGTGCGCTTGCGGCGGGAGTTCCTGCAAAACGTAAGTCATGAACTGGCGACGCCGATGACGCCCGTCGTTGGATACTTGCGGTTGCTGTTGAACGAAGAGCTTGGCCCGCTTACGCAACTTCAGCGAAAATGCCTCGCTTCGATCGAGAGCTCGACGGCTCGGCTTCGCTCGGCAGTCGATACGTTGCTTGACGTGAGCTCGCTCGAAACGGGCCGCATGCACTACTACGTTCGACCCTACGATTTTTCTGAGGTTACGATGCGTGCAGTGGAGCAGCTTCGGGCGCGTTTTGAACAAAACAATGTGCGGGTAGAGATCAGCGTGCCGCAAGACGAGTGGCACGCGACGGGCGATCCCGACAAGTTGTTGCGCGCCGTCGTTCATGTGCTCGACAACGCGGCAAAGTTCACGCCGCCCGGCGGCACGGTGGCCCTAGAGGCCGGCGAAGGCGACGGCTACTACGAACTCTTCGTGGCGGACAGCGGACCTGGAGTTCGGCCTGAGGATCTGGAGCGGGTCATGGAGCCATTCTATCAAGCTGATGGATCGGCCACGCGTACGCACGGCGGGGCTGGGCTCGGGCTGGCCTTTGCGAGGAGGGTCACCGCAGCGATGGGGGGCGGAGTCGAAATTGTCAGCCCTCCCAACCGGAAGGTGGCCGGGGAGCAGTTGGGGGGAACGCTGGCGCGGCTCTGGGTGCAACTCGAGCCGAAGTCGAAGTCGTCATCGGATGCTCAGTCCGGAGGCACCGCGGCGTCAGAGCCGACCTCGCGAGGGTGATTTATCTCGACCACCACGCAGCGACCCCGGTCTCTCCCGCGGCTCGCCGTGCCATGGATGAGGTTCGGGACCAGGCCTGGGCCAACCCCGCGTCGGTACACCGAGCGGGACAGAAAGCCCGTTCGATTCTGGAAGGGGCGCGAAATCAAGTGGCCGCCGCACTCGGGGGAGCCGCCGCCGATATCGTGTTCACCGCGGGGGGGACCGAAGCGTGCAACCTCGGGATTTGGGGTTTGCTACCCAGCACCGAAGGGAAGCCGCGTGTTGTCACGACGGAGGCGGAGCACCCGGCGGTACTCGCTTCGGCGCAAGCTGCGGCGCGCTGCGGCGCGGAAATACTATATTTGCCCGTCACCGGAGGGCGTCTCCCTGCTCCCGAACAGGTTCGAGAGCGGGTCAACGAGCGCACCGTAGTGGCGGTTCAGTGGGTGAACCACGAGACCGGAACCATCAATCCTATAGAGCCGTATGCCGAAGTATGCGCCGAGGCGGGCGCGCGCTTTTTTGTCGACGCCACGCAGGCGTTCGGCCGAATCCCCGTCCAGGCCTACGAGGGAGTGCACGCGATGGCCGTTGCGTCGCACAAGATCGGTGGACCCGCGGGCGCAGGCGCGCTCTGGGTGAATCGGACAACCGATCTCGCACCGCGCCTGCACGGAGGCGCTCAAGAACGTGGTCGGCGCCCAGGTAGCCCCGATGTTGTGCATATTGCAGGGTTCGGCGCGGCATGCGCGGCGTTGCCTGAACGGCTCGCCAGTATGCCGCATGTGGCGCGGCTGCGGGATCGCCTCGAAGCTTTTCTCAAGCAGCACGAGGCCATCGTGAACGGAACTGGAAAGCCAAGCGAAGCGCTCGCTCGCGTCGCGTCGGTAACCAACGTGAGCGTTCGAGGGCGCAAGGGCCCCGTGCTCGTCATGGCGCTCGATTTGGAAGGCGTTTGCGCGTCGAGCGGTTCTGCGTGTTCGTCGGGACTCAGCGAACCATCGCGAGTATTGCGCGCAATGTATCCAGACGAGCCGTGGCGAGCGGAGAGCGCCTTGCGGATGAGCTTGGGTCCCGAGCTCAGCGACGCCGACATCGACGCGGCCATCGGCGCGTTGGAACGCGTGCTGGCTCGAAACGCTTGACGAACGACCCTTCTCGGCGCACGAGCAGAGACATGGTTTCGGCAGGCTCGGCATCGCAGGCAGGCTCGACGTTGCCGCGAAGAAAAACGTCGTCGCGGGGAAAGGTTTTGGTCGCCATGAGCGGCGGAGTGGATTCTTCCGCGGCGGCGGGCTTGCTTCATGAGCAGGGGTACGATTTGGTCGGCGTAACCATGCATCTTTGGGACGCCGAGGGTGCCGATAAGGTCGGCCGTTGTTGTGCGCCCGAAGATCGTGAGGATGCGCGCCGCACTTGCGAATACCTTGGAATACCCCATTTCGTGCTCGACTATCGCGCATCGTTTCGCAAGCACGTGGTCGACCCGTTTCTCGACGAGTATCGCGCGGGGAGAACGCCGATTCCCTGCGTCCACTGCAATCGGACGGTGAAGCTTACCCAGCTTGTGGAGCTTGCCGATCAGCTGGGCGCCACGCATATCGCCACCGGCCACTACGCGCGGCATGAGGTCGATGGATATGGTTCGAGACTTCTACGCGGACAAGATCGGACCAAAGACCAGAGCTACTTCCTCTTTGGTTTGCCGAATGCCACTCTTGGTCGGTTGATGTTTCCGCTCGGCGGCTTGTTGAAAACTGAGGTCCGTGAGCATGCGCGCCGGCTCGGGCTCCCGGGCGCCGACAAGCCTGAGTCGCAGGAACTCTGTTTCGTCCCGGACGGCGATACCCGAGCGTTCGCACAGCGCCAGCGAGGGGAAGGGCAGCCAGGGGTGATCCGGGAGGCTTCGGGCAAGGTACTTGGGCGGCACGCCGGCATCGAAGGATTCACGGTGGGTCAGCGTCGGGGCCTGGGCATTGGCGGCGGGAAGACCCGATACGTGCTGAGTATTGTTGCCGAGACATCGGAGGTCGTCGTGGGAGATGCGACGGAACTTCTTCAGGAAGAGCTGACCACCGACAGCGCGCATTGGATTCGCCCATGGGCCACCGTTCAATCTGCAGACAATCTCGAAGACGGGCGCGCGCGGGATTTCCCGGCGGCAGAAGGTTTCGCGGCGGAAGTCCAGATCCGTTATCGACATCGAGCGGCCGAGGCCTGGGTGACACCGCATGAGGGAGGCTTTCGCGCCCGGTTTGCGGTTCCCCAACGAGCCGTGACGCCAGGGCAGGCTGCGGTAGTATATCGAGGTGAGGAAGTCGTTGGCGGCGGGTTCATCTGCTAGCTCTCTCGCGCGTTTTTCAAGAGCGGGCGTGGCGGGTTCGCTCGCGCTCGCGGGATGCGCCGCGATGTTTGCCGGATGTTCCACCACAGGCGTCGGCGAAGGTTCTGCGAATGGCCTGATATGGGCGCCCGATTGCGGTCTGAATGCGCGGCAATACGACCTTAATCCGACGTTTTTCGTAGCCGACCCCACCGAGGGGAGGTTGGAAATCCGGGTGCAGCGAGGAAGCGATGTTCAGCATCGAAGCGACGGGCTGTCCATTTTTGTCGCGGACGCTGCGGACGTTCAACAGTCGCAATTGGGCATGGCCATTCAGCTCACCGCGGACCCCGAACCTCCGGTTCGATTTGGCGTATTTTTTAACGAAACATGTCCGTTCGATCGCGACCGGCGCGCAGTTCACTACGTGGCCGTATCCGGGACGATCCTGTTCCGGTCGATCTACGCCCCGGATCGAGACGAATCCGAGCGCGAGACGCGAGCCGAGTTTACCGATGTGCAGTTTGTCGACCCGACCGATGCGGAGACCCGGCGCGCGACCCTAAGCGGCGAGTTTCGCTTCCTGTTCAGCCGAGGTCGCCCCGCCCAGCGTTTTCCGTAGCGTCTGTCGAGGCCCACTGCAGTATTTTGCGTGGACGATGGGGACAGGCTAGCGTTGGCGTCCCATGCGTTGCCCTTTTTGCGGGGTTCTCGACAACAAAGTCATTGATTCTCGTCTTTCTCAAGGGGGAGAGGTGACGAGGCGGCGGCGTGAGTGCGATCGGTGCAATCGTCGATACACGACGTATGAGCGAGTCGAGCAGGTCTTGCCGTACGTCATCAAGAAAGACGGGCGACGAGAAACGTTCGACCGCGCGAAGGTTCTCGGAGGGCTGCGTCGTGCGACGGTGAAACGACCGGTGTCGATCGAAGCGCTCGAACGAGTGGCGAGCGAGTTGGAGCATGCGTTGGCGGAAGAAGGCGAGCAAGAAGTGAGCTCGGCGCGCATCGGAGAACGCCTGCTCAGTTCCCTGCGGCCGCTTGACCAGGTCGCCTACGTTCGTTTCGCGAGCGTGTATCGAGACTTTCAGGATGCGCAGGCGTTTGTCGTCGAGCTCTCGAATCTCATCGACCATGGCGCGAAATGAGGTCCGAGATCGACGAGGAGCGGTTCCGGATGACGAATACTCCGAATGAATCCTGAAGCGCAGCACAAACTCGACGAGTACATGATGCGGCGCGCATTGCGAGAAGCCCGGCGGGGTCGTCCGAGCCCGAATCCGCACGTGGGCGCGGTAATTGCGCGTGGCGAACATATCGTTTCCGTCGGACACCATGCGGCCGCGGGCCGCGCTCATGCAGAGGCGCTGGCGATTCGGCGAGCGGGTGCTGCGGCGCGTGGCGCGACCCTCTATGTCACGCTTGAACCGTGCAACCACTACGGCCGAACACCGCCTTGTACCGAAGCGATTCTAACGGCGGGGGTCAAGCGGGTCGTGGTGGGCTTTCGAGATCCCGCGCCGCACGTCCCAGGCGGCGCAGCAAAACTAAAGTCTCGCGGCGTGGACGTCGCGTTTGGGGTATGTGAGCCGCAAGCACGCGCCCTCGTCGCGGATTTTACAAAACATATCACCACCGGGCTTCCGTACGTCACTCTGAAAGCAGCGATTTCTTTGGATGGTCGGATGGCCACCCGGACCCATGACTCCAAGTGGATCTCCGGCGAACGCTCTCGCAATCACGCACATCGCATGCGCGACCAGTCGGATGCGGTGGCGGTGGGGATCGGGACTGTCTTGGCGGACGATCCCCAACTCACCGTGCGCCGCGTACGCGGTCGTGATCCGATTCGTGTTGTCTTCGATTCTCATCTGCGGATCTCGGAACGCAGCGCGCTCGTACGCCATGATTCTCGAGCTCCAACCGTAGTGTTTTGTCGAAAAGATGCGTCGAAACGACGAATCGCCAAGCTCGTTCGCAACGGGGTTGAAATATGCCCCGTTCGCGCGACCCGGCGGGGAATTTCGCTCAAAGCAGTGCTCCGCGAGCTTGGCCGCCGCAATGTCGTGCGGTTGCTCGTAGAAGGCGGACCGACACTCCACGGCGCGTTTCTCGACGAGCATCTTGCTGATGCGGCTGCCCTATTCATCGCCCCGATCGTGATCGGCGATGCGCGGGCCCCCGGGTTCGCGTCCGGTCGGGGGGTCCGAACGGTTCGACAGGCGACTGCGCTCTGTCACTCGAGCGTCCGACAATTCGGCGAAGACGTGCTAATCCAAGGAGAGCTCAAAACGAGCCGCGAGTCATGTTCACGGGATTGATCGAGCACCTGGGCGATGTGGAACGCGTGGAACCCCGAGACGACGGGTCGGTCCTGTCGATTCGGTGCGCCCTGGGCGCGCTTCGCGACGGGGAGTCGATTGCCGTCGATGGAGCCTGTCTGACGGTGACAGCCCACGACGAGACGGGTTTTTCGGCCGATATTTCGCAGGAAACGCTCGCCCGAACCACTCTCGGAACCCTGTCTCGCGGCGAAGTGGTTCATTTGGAGCGTTCGTTGCGGGTGGGCGACCGGATGGGAGGACACTTCGTGACCGGGCATGTGGACGGGCTTGCCACGGTGACGAAAGTTGAGGTTTGCGGCGAAGCTCGGCGCGTTACGCTCGAAGTAGACGAATCATGCGCGCCTTATGTCGCCTCAAAAGGCAGCGTCGCTCTGAACGGGGTCAGCCTCACCGTGAACGAAGTTCAAGCGCGTCGTTTCCAAGTCATGTTGGTTCCTTACACGAGAGAGAACACGAAGTTCCATGCGTTGCAGGAGGGAACCGTGTTGAATCTCGAAACCGATGTGCTCGCCAAATATGTGCGGCGGATGTTCGGTCAGCTCGGGGATACCGTCTCCCGCGACGGCTCCCCATTCCCAGACGTTCAGAGCGAAGGCGTTCAGGGCGAAGGCGTCACGCGAGAGCTTTTGGAGAAGCACGGCTATGCCTCGTAGTGTGGTCGATGCGGCTCCTCGGCCCGATGCGATTCGGCGCGTCGAGAAGGCCCTCGGGGACATTCGCGCGGGACGCATGGTGATTTTGGTCGACGATGAAGACCGCGAAAACGAAGGCGACTTGTGTATGTCTGCCGAACTGGTGACCGCGGAGGATATCAACTTCATGGCGCGTCACGCTCGCGGGCTCATCTGCTTGAGCCTCGACGAAGAGCGCATTGACGCGCTCGAGCTCCCCATGATGGTGGACAAGAACAAATCATCGCGGACCACTGCGTTCACCGTGTCCATCGAGGCACGCCGCGGGGTGACGACTGGAATCAGCGCCGCCGACCGCGCCCACACCATCCGCACCGCCGTAGCCAAAGATGTGCAGCCCGGCGACTTGGTTAGCCCCGGGCACGTGTTCCCGCTCAAAGCTCGGCGAGGTGGCGTGTTGCAGCGCGCCGGACATACCGAGGGTTCGGTTGATCTTGCGCGGCTCGCAGGGTTCGGTGGATCCGGGGTCATTTGTGAAATCATGAACGAAGACGGAACCATGGCGCGGCTCCCAGACCTAGAGCAGTTCGCGACCAGACACCGTCTTCGATTGCTCAGCATTGCCGACTTGATCGAGTACCGGCTTGCTCATGAGCGAATGATTGCGCTCACGCGTCGCGCCTCGATTCAACTTCCCACGGGACGCGAATGGGACGCTCATGTGTACGAGGTTCAGGGAGACGAACGACAATTTTTGGCGTTGACCCACGGACCGATCGATTCGAGCCCAACCCTGGTTCGGGTCCACACCGGTAGCGTTCTGGGAGACGTATTTGGCGTGGTGAGCGAAAAACGTATTCAAGGAATGGACGCCGTGCGCGCGATCGAAACCGAAGGACGTGGCGTGGTGTTGTTTCTGCCAAGCAATCGAGATCTGGCGGACGATATCGGTTTCTATTTGGGAGAGGAAACCACCGCGGAACCTGCCCAAGCCGTGGTCCTCCGCGAATATGGTTTGGGCGCTCAAGTGCTCGCCGACTTGGGCCTGGGCCAGATTCGCATTCTCACCAATCGCCCCCGCCGCCTGCCAAGCCTCGAGGCCTACGGATTGCGGGTCGTGGAGCAAATCCTGGCGAAAGACTTCGTATCCCAAAGCACCACCGAGCCACGTGTGACGCACTAGCTTTTTTTAGGGTCTGGCACCCAGACCCTCTCGTCGGGGTACGACCCCGCCGATTCACCCAAACTCCCCCGCCAGGGTGCACGTGACCTGGTTTCGTTGGGGTGGACTGCTGGGGCCCCGCCGCTTCGCGGTGGGGCGGCCGCGGAAGCGGCCGGAGTCGGGTGGGGGAGGGTTTGCCTCAAACCCTCCAAACGACACAGCTCCCCCGCCAGGATGCACGTGACCTGGTTGCGTGAGTGGTGTGCTGCTGGGGCCCCGCCGCTTCGCGGTGGGGCGGCCGCGGAAGCGGCCGGACAGGAACCGAGTCAGTCCTCCCACAGACACAGATGGAACAGTTCGCCAAACCGCAGCTTACCCTCAAACCACTGCACGAAGAAAAGCAGTTCACCACACACACTGCACGAAGAGAGCAAGGGGGCGTAGGGCCCCCCGCGCAGCGCGAAGCGGCGTCGGGAGGGGGGCCTCACCAGCCAACGAAACGCTGGCCGACAAGAGCAAGGGGGCG
>JANQQS010000176.1 GCA_028284955.1 Myxococcota bacterium
TGCGAAAGGCTCGGAGCCTTCCTCAGTCGTTCGCTGTCCAGTAGGGGGTGGGGCCCCATCGGATGTATTCGATGGGGCGGGGGCGACATCGCCCCCGAGAGAAACAGCCGCTCGCGCTCAGACCAATGAATCGGCGGGGTCGTACCCCGACGAGAGGGTCTGGGTGCCAGACCCTCAGGGCAAACTCATCACTGCTCTAGCGCGCGCTGGGATTCTTGGAGGGCTGAATCGAGATCTTGCTGCAGGTCGTCGAGCGCTTCGAGGCCCACCGAAAGTCGAATCAGACCGTCGGCGATGCCGATGGCGAGGCGTTTGTCTTTGGGGATCGAGCCGTGGGTCATCAGCGCGGGATGTTCGATGAGCGACTCGACGCCCCCGAGGCTTTCGGCGAGCGTAAAGAGCTCCGTTCGTTCGAGCAGGCGTCGCGCCGCGGGCAGGCCGCCTCGGACCACCAGCGAAACCATGCCTCCGAACTCGGCCATTTGTCGACTCGCGAGTTCGTGCTGGGGGTGGTCTTTGAGCCCGGGGTAGTAGATGCGTTCCACCGCGGCATGGCTGCTCAGCCAGTCGGCGAGCGCGGCGGCCGACGCGCAATGGCGCTGCATCCGAACGGGGAGCGTTTTGGTTCCTCGCAACACCAAGAATGAGTCGAAGGGCGACATGATTGCTCCGGCCGCGTTTTGCAGAAAACGCAGGCGTTCGTGCAGCGAGTCGTCCGAGGTGATGAGCGCTCCGCCGACCACGTCGCTGTGCCCGTTGAGGTATTTGGTCAGCGAATGCATGACCACGTCGGCTCCCAGTTCAAGCGGTCGTTGGAGCACCGGGGTAGCAAACGTATTGTCGACGGCTACCGTGGCCGACGCGGCGCGGCCGATATCCGCAATGCGCTCGATGTCGATCACTTTGAGCATCGGATTGGTAGGTGTTTCGATCCACACCAGCCGCGTCGTGGGTCGGAGCGCGTGCTCGACGTTTTCCGGGTTGGTCATCTCCACAAATGTGGTGTCGATGCCCGCTGGACCAAAGACCTTCGTAAGCAGCCGAAACGTGCCGCCGTAGACGTCGTTGCACGAGACAACATGGTCCCCTGGTTTAAGAGTTTGCAGCAGCGCGGTCATCGCCGCGCATCCAGAACCAAACGCAAGCCCATGCGCGCCGCCTTCGAGCGCGGCCAGATGGCGCTCCAGGGTATCGCGGGTGGGATTGCCGGTGCGGGCGTACTCAAACCCCGTGTGCACCCCCGGGCTCGACTGCGCGAAGGTGCTCGCCAACGTAATCGGCGTCATCACCGCGCCCGAAACCGGGTCCGGAGCTTGCCCCGCATGAATGGCAAGCGTATCAAAATGTCGCTCGCGGCTATCGCTCACCGTAACACTCCCATCTTCATCGAATCACTACTCTAGACTAGAGCACTGATCAGTTTGCCTGAGGGTCTGGCACCCAGACCCTCTCGTCGGGGTACGACCCCGCCGATTCACCCAAACTCCCCCGCCAGGAGGCACG
>JANQQS010000177.1 GCA_028284955.1 Myxococcota bacterium
CGTGCCTCCTGGCGGGGGAGTTTGGGTGAATCGGCGGGGTCGTACCCCGACGAGAGGGTCTGGGTGCCAGACCCTCAGGCAAACTGATCAGTGCTCTAGAAGCACCTGCAGTTGTTGCTTGAACCCAACGAGTCACATTGAGGAAGGCTGCCGCCGATGCACGCGCGAGCTTCGGGGCGGTTGCCGCAGTATATGGAAACTGTTCCGCCGGGTGGTTCGAGTTGCGGGTTGACCCATGCGAATTGGGTCACTTGGCAGCTGCACTGGAAGAAGAAATCATACACTGTTACGAAACTATTGTTGCTTCCCACTTGCTCCTGGCGACCGTTGCCCGTGATCGCGAATTCTCCCGTCGTACACGGTCGCAATCCGAGGGAGAATATCGAGATGACTTCCTGTCGCTCGGGAATCTCCCGCGCGCACACGGTCGACGTAGGGGCAAACCCACCAAGGTTGTTGGTCGTTCCCGCAGCGCTGGTCTGCATGGTTGTATAGCCACCCGGACACGTCGCACCCGCCGTACTCGCCAGCGTCTCCACGGTCGCGCAGCCATATGCGTCCGCCGTAGCGAGCAGTTGCGTGCCCCGACAGGTGCTGGCAGTTGAGTTCGCTTCGGCAGCGATTTGCAAACCCGACGAAACCGAGAATGGCGCGCGAAAACGAACCGCCTCGAACGCCACTGGCCCACTGCCGGTCTGGCACGCCGGGAGTGCCAGAACGACTAGTGCAGCTCCAATAGCCGTCCTCGCAGAACCACGCATGCGCCAACCTCGCGTGCCAATGCGCTCGAATCCCCCCGGCTCAAAATCCCCCGCGTCGGTGTTCATCAGATTCACTCCCTGCGGATTTCTGGACCCATCGGCGTGGCTGCGCAAGCGCAAAAACGCACTGGCCGCGACCCAAGAGGTCTTTCTTCTCGGGCCGCGGCCAAACCTTTCGCCGAGAACGCTACATGCTGTAGAAGAACTCCTCTTTCGCGACCTTCCCGCCACTCAGGGTGAAAAGCCCAATTTCTTCCATCTTCATGCGGTTTCCACTGGGTTTGTTGGTCACGTCGTACCGAAACACCACAGCAAACCGGTCCTCTCCATGAGGGAAGGGGCCTTCTACGTCGCCGGAATGCACTTCGTGGTTTTCATACCACCATTCGTTTTTCTTCCGAACCGCATCAATGCCTTTTTGGGTCTGATCCATCCCTGGCATCGCCATCGCCTCCACGCTCACCACGTCGTCGCTGTAGAGCGTATTGATCGCGTCAATATTCTTGCCTTCCTTACATAGAGCAACGAGCTTCTCGCCTACGGACTTTGCACTCATGGCCACCTCCATTTCGAAAACCGGCATATACCACGAGTCATCACCTGTCCAGATGTTCAGATGCACTTCGCGCATGCCGACAGCTTGTTTGTCGCTCTGGAGATTGCTTTCGAAGTGCGCGAACCTAAGATCGTTAAGAAAGGATCTCTCATGAACGACATCGTCATTGCTGAAGCGGTACGCAGCGCCGTCGGTCGCGCTAAGAAAGGATCGCTCGCGCATCGACGCCCGGATGAGCTGGCCGGAGAAGTGATCCGCGGACTGCTTGCCAGAGTTCCGCAAGTGCAGCCGCATACGGTGGAAGACGTGGTGCTCGGATGCGCGATGCCGGAAGGCGAGCAAGGCATGAACGTGGCCCGGCTCGCCGGACTGCTTGGGGGCTTGCCCCAGGAATCGTCAGCGATGACCATCAACCGCTTCTGTTCTAGCGGACTGCAAGCCATCGCGATCGCCGCAGGACACATTGGTGCAGGGTTCCACGACATCGTACTCGCAGGCGGAGTCGAATCGATGTCTATGGTTCCGATGACGGGCATCAAGCCCAGCATGTCCCCCGAAGTCATGGAGCAGATGCCAGGGGCATACACGCCGATGGGCATCACCGCCGAAAACGTAGCCAAACGGTTCGACATCAGCCGCACCGAGCAAGACGAGTTTGCGCTGGAGAGCCAACAAAAAGCCGCTCAGGCCATTGAAACCAAACGGTTCACGGATGAAATCGTGCCCGTGCACGGCATTCGTTTCGGCCAAGATGGCGAGCGTGCGCTTTTCGAGTTCAAGCAGGATGAACTGCCGAGACCGGACACCACGCTCGACGGCCTTGCCAAGCTCAAACCCGCTTTTTCGGTTACCGGCTCGGTGACCGCGGGCAACGCATCGCCGCTCTCGGATGGCGCCGCCGCCTGTTTGGTGATGACGAAAGCGAAAGCCGACGACCTCGGCGTCAAACCACTCGCTTACTTTCGGAGCTTCGCTACAGCAGGTGTCGACCCTGAAATCATGGGTATCGGCCCCGTTCCTGCAGTTCAGAAGCTGTTCGCGAAAACCGGGCTTACGATGGCGGATATCGATTTGGTGGAGCTGAACGAGGCTTTCGCGAGCCAGGCAATCTACGTCCGAAACACCCTTGAGATTCCCAAAGACAAACTCAACGTGAACGGCGGAGCGATCGCGCTGGGACATCCGCTCGGCTGCACCGGCGCAAAACTCACCGCCACTGCGCTCTACGAACTACGCAAGCGCGGGGGCAAGCGAGCCATCGTCACGATGTGCATCGGCGGCGGCATGGGGGCCGCAGGACTGTTCGAAGCAGTCGAGTAGGCTGGGTCCGAGTCACGCTCGTCACCGGATGGCTTTCGGATAAGTCGTGATAGGCTGCGCGGCCGATGTCGGTGCGCGCGGTCATCTGGGTCATCCCTTGCTTCAACGAAGAAGCTCGTCTGTCTCCCGCACAGCTCGCGGAGCTCGTGGTTCCACCGCACACGAACGCCCTGCTCGTCAATGACGGTTCAACGGATGGAACCCAGGCGCTGCTCGAACGCCTTGCAAGCGAATCGAAAGGGAAAATCCGGTGCATTGATCTCGAGGAAAACCGAGGAAAAGCCGAAGCCGTACGCCTCGGTCTCCTGGCCGCGATCAAGGACAACGCGACGTTTGTCGGTTATCTCGATGCCGACTTCGCGACCCCACCATCCGAAGCTGCGAGACTTCATAAGATCATCGAATCGCAGGGGTACCACATCGCCACGGGGGCACGAGTATTGCGCATGGGAGCGAGTATTGAACGCCGACCGGCGCGACACTATTTTGGCCGAGTGTTCGCCACTGTTGCCTCGTGGGCGCTCGAAATTCCGTATTACGACACACAATGCGGGGCAAAAATCTTTCGCGTCAACGAACCGCTTGTCGACGCCTTGGAGGCGCCGTTTCAGTCGCGCTGGGCGTTTGACGTTGAGTTGCTCGGCAGACTTGTGGACGGAGGCACGAGGACCACCGATATGATCGAAGTACCGCTGAATGCGTGGCACCACGTCGCCGGTTCAAAGCTTGGTGCGAAAGCCATGCTTGCCGCCGGCTGGGATCTGGTCCGGCTAGGCCACCAGCTTCGTCGCAATCGTCGTCGCCCTCGAATCCGCAGTCTCCCCGAGTAGTCACGGTCGCGTGAAAATACGCGCCTATATCCCTGGTTTGTGCGGGTTCTACGCCGCGGTCGTGGCATTGGTGTTTTATCGTGTTTGGTGGCCAGGGACAGAACCCAAGCAAAGCTTTGGGTGGGACTGCCTTCATGAATACTGGCAGGACATCGTATTTCCTCTGCACGCGTTTCGAGGAGGCGAAATGCCAGCGTGGAACCCGCTTAGCCTGCTTGGCTACCCCTTTCACGCGGAGCTTCAAACCGGAGTTTATTGCCCCATCAACTGGCTACTTTGGATCGTCGGGGCGACCACTGGCTCGTTTGGTCCGTGGCTGATTCACACGAAGATTTTTCTTTTCTTGTGGATCGGACTGTGCGGAATGCACGCGCTCGTCCAACACTCCTCCGGTGACCGTCTCGCCGCAGCGTTCGGTGCTCTGGTGTATTGTTTCGGCGCCGCGACGTTGACGGTTCGCGACAGCGCTCTTCTGTGGCCCCTGATGTTGTTGCCGTGGTGCGCATGGTCTCTGTTGCATTTTCTCGCGCAACCCTCGCTGCGCCGGGTACTCGCTCTGACGATTGCGGTGTGGTGCTGCGGAAGCAGTGGAAATCCGCCATCGTTTTTCTATTCGATCTTCAGCCTTCTCGGCGTGTGGACGATATTCACGTTGATTCCGGCTCGGTATGCACTCGGCCGTGTTCGGAAACAGCTGCCTTATTTCGTGCTGTTCGCGGCCCTCGAGCTGTTCCTCCTGATGCCTACCTACTGGCCCGCAGTGGAAATGAAGGCATGGTCCGTACGCGCAAATCTGACTTCAGGATACGCGACCGATCGCCCCATCCCTCTCAACGCGTTTGTCGAAATGCTCTGGCCAAGCCAGGACGCGAACTGGTTCATCGATATCTACTCTGGCCCGCTGGCCATCGTACTTGCGACCAGCGCGATTCTCTGTGCGCCTACCAGCGTACGTCGCGCCCGTCGCATCGGACTATTCGCAATGGTCGCTCTCGCGAGCCTCCTCGCACTCGGAGAAAAAGGTCAGATTCTCCCTTGGTTGGCAGAACACGTGCCGGGCTTTGGGCTATTTCGCTTCGCCCACCGCTACAAGCATGTATTGGGATTTTTTCTTCCCTGGCTGGCCGCCTTGGGCTTTGCCGACTGGAGACGATCCCCTTCGAAACCGCGAACCTTGTTCTCTCTCGCGCCAGTGTTGTTGTCCTTCGGCTGGATCGCGGCATCGATGTTCGCCTTGCATCGAGGAAGCGCCGCGAACTTCAACGTGGACCCGATACGGACGGCCATGTGGGCCGGAGGCTCGTCATTGGCCCTTTTCTGCGCCGCGCTTTTCTGGACGCGTGCACGAAAGCTGCTGCTCGTGTTGGCAGTCGCGGTCTCGTTCGTGGACTTACTCGCCGCTGGACAGCCCATCATTAACGTGATGACCCATCCTAGAGACTATGAACGCCTCCGAGCACGGGTTGGACGCCCGGCCGGGCTTTTGGCCAAAACTTGGCGCTACTACGACCGAAAGCCAAAAAATCACGCGATGATTTACAACATCCGGGAGTTTGGAGGGTACGAAGAACTGCCTTTACGACAGCAAAGGTTTGACACGCTGCGCCGTGTCGTCGGACGAAGTCCACATGTCCTCGGCCACTTTAATGTTCGATGGGCGTGGTTCCCCAATGCCGCCGGAATCGGAATCCGCCCAATGCACGGTGACCTGATCGAAATCACTCACCCAACTTCGCGGGTACGAACCTACCGTCACGCAGTCGAAACCACAGACGACGCCGCGCTACAGACCCTGCAGCGCCAGGCACGGCCTCTGGACACGGCGTTGATAACCTCCGGAGCCGCAAAACGAATCGAAGATTCAGCACCAGCTCCGGCAATCGACGGCGAAGTATTACTTCACGAGATGAACAAGATCATCGCACGAGCCAGTACCCCGGCGCCTGCCGTCATGGTTCTCAACGAAGCCTACTACCCGGGCTGGGTTGCCTCTGTAAACGGCCGCCCGACTCCCATCTTTCGCGCGAACTATATGCTTCGCGCCGTCGAAATCCCCAGCGGAACAAGCACGGTGGTGTTCGAGTACCGCGGGCATCGAACTGCTACGTTCATTTTCTTCCTTGGATTGACGCTCGTACTGGCGCTAGTCACGTGGGCCAACCGTAGACCCTTCTCCTTCCAGCGTCGGGCGCGTTTCCCCGAAGTACCCCTCGGCGGGGTTCGAGGCGTTCGATCGTTAGGAGAGCGCAGCGACTTGTTGGGCTAGCCGCGAGATGTAGCGAGAGCCAGTTTTTCGGTGGTACACGCCCTTGCTTACGGCCATATCGATTCGGCGTGTCGCGGACGCGAGAGCGGCCTGGGCAGCGCTTTTGTCACCGGACGAGAGCGCCACGCGAACCGCCTTTACGAGCGTCCGGACAGTGCTTCGAACGTGCCGATTGCGAGCCGTCCTCTTGGCGGTCTGACGAAGCCTTTTCTTGGCGGAAGCGTGATTTGCCACAGCGTAATTCTCCCGAGGGGCTGTCTGGGGGAGCGCAGGGCTTACCTTCTGTTTAACGAGCTGTCAAGCTCCATCAAGCTCAGATACTATACCTCGTCCGGCGTCCAAAACGGCTGTCGCCCAGCTGTGCTTATCGTATTGCGCAAATCGATTCATCTCCCCAAAATCATTCGGATACCGGTTTTGACTTGGCCCTTTCGTTGCGCCGACGCAGGCCACGTGTATTTTGCGGCGCGCGCCGCCTCTATTCTCATAGGTCGGTGCTCGACAGGCTGCTAGCGCTCGAAGGATCGCAATACCGGCAAGGCAGCGAGAAGTCCGGACCGAACAATCGATGACCAAGCCAGACAAGACACGCCTTCCGATCCGGGATCAACTCGCCGCGGTGGTGACCCGCCGGAGCGGATTGGTGATGGCCGTGCTTGGGCTTGTCACGCTCGCTTTGGGCATGCAAATCCCTCAAATCGAAGCGGACCCTGCGCCGGAAAAACTCATCTCCTCGTTCGACTCTGCCCAGACAGAAATTCGAGCAAAGTTCGAATCAACGTTCGGGAGCAACGATCGAGTGATGGTGGTGCTTCTCGAAGCCGACAACGTATTGATGCGCGCTCCGCTTCAATACGTGCACGACCTATCGCTGCACTTCGCCGACCAAAATGAATGGATCGATCGCGTCGAAAGCGTCACCGTAACCACCATTCCGCATCGCGCGAAAGCGGGCACGAGCGAAGCGTCTGAAGATGGAGAACTTGACCTCGACTCACTGGAAGACGACTGGGAGGCAGAAGACGATTTCGATCCTGAAATCACGAACGCCTTGGTGTCGATCATCGAGTCAGACCCGGACCGGTTTCCAGGCGGAATCAAAGAGCTCGGCCCCAAGCTTTCCGCAGAGCTCAAAACCGACCCCATCGTTGACGGGGACAAAGTCACCGAGGGCGACGCAGCGGAACTGCGCCATGCGGTAGCGTCTTCTCCGATCGTGCAGGGACGGTTAGTGAGCAACGACCAATCGGTCGCCGCCGTCGTCCTCTTTCTCAAGGACATCAACCCGCGAGCGATGAGAAAGCGCATTTCTGCGCTCCGAGCCTACCTCAACGAACACCAGCCTCCCGCCGGGGCGCGCGTACACCTGGGGGGACTGGCGTATCTCAGAAGCGTCATCGTCGAACGCATGGGCGCCGACCAGCTGCTGCTCGTCCCGCTTACCTTGCTCGTTTGCGTGCTCCTTTTGTATCTCTCGTTCCGCTGGGTTCCGGGCGTGGTGTTGCCGGTGGTGGCGGTCGCGATCACCGCTTTGATGGTCGTGGGCGGAATGGCGCTTGCTCACGAGCCGATGAATATTCTGAACAACATCATTCCCTTGCTCCTCATCATCATCGGCATCAGCGATTCGATTCACCTTATCGGACGCTACCGCGAGGAAATGGCACGCACGGGTGACCGAGGGAAGGCTGGGATTCGCACCGTGCACGCGATGGCCATTGCGTGTTTACTAACCTCGGTAACCACCTCGGTGGGTTTGGCCTCGCTGGTGGTGTCTCGAACGGTCATGCTGCGGCATTTCGGGGTCATCGCAGCGCTGGGCGTGCTGGCCGCCTACGTGGTGACGATTACGTTTCTCCCCGCCGCACTGGTACGGGTCAAACCGCCCACCGAACAGGTGACTCAGCACTGGGGGGCGTGGCTTGAAATCGGAATTATGCGGCTGACGTCGTGGATCCTGGGGAGGCCGGGAGCGGTTCTCTCCGCCACCGGCGCCTCGCTTGCGCTGTGCGTATGGGGCGCATGCTACGTCAAAGTAGATCACGCGCTCCTCGACCAATTTGACACCGACGACCCGGTCCACATCACGACGCGCCTGATCGAAAACAAACTGGATGGCGTGCGCCCTCTGGAAGTCATTTTTCGCAGCCCGCGCACAGACCGATTCCAAGAACCGAAGGTGCTCGCGCAGGTCGATGCGGTCGAACGTTGGGCCGCCAAGCAGCCTGCGGTCGTCCGCACCATGAGCCAAACGGATGTGATGCGGCAGTCCCTCTATTTGCTGTCGGCTGACGAGAGCGTGCGAGACGAAATGTTGCGTAGCCGCGACCAAGTCGATGGGCTTCGAACACTGCTGCGGGACCAACCTGGCGACCCGCTATCGAGCTGGACGACCTCCGACGGCCGCCAAACCCGGCTCCAGATCAAAGTTCGCGACGTCGGAGCACAGGCGATTATGGCCCTCGTCGGTGATTTGCAGAACCGAATCGATAAAGAGTTCGCGTCGACACCCGACGTGCACACGAGTTTCACTGGAGAGGCATTCGACGGGTCGCTTGGCCAAGAGGCCGTGGTTTCCGATTTGCTGGGCAGCTTGATGACGGCGGTGGCAGTCATCTTCGTCTTGCTCGCTCTGCTCTTCCGAAGCATGCGCCTGGGGCTTCTCAGCATCCCGCCGAATCTGATTCCGCTGGTCGGCACCATGGCCTACATGGTCGCACGCGGGATCCCGCTCAACGCCGCAACGGTCATCATCTTCGCCATCAGCCTCGGTTTGGCCGTCGACGGAACCATTCATGTGCTCGCCCGCTACCGCGAGGAAACCGAGCGCGGTCTCAACAGCAACGCAGCCTTGATTCGCGCTGCCCGAGGCACTGGACGCGCCATCGTGGTCTCCTGCGTCACGCTCATGGCTGGCTTCGCCGTGCTCCTGATGAGTTCGTTTGTTCCCGTGCGACGCTTCGGAGAGCTCATCGCAGTCACCGTGGGCGGCTGCCTCATCGCGACCCTGGTGGTGCAACCCGCGCTCCTCAAAATCGCGGGAATGAGCCGAAGAAACGCGAAAAAAGCCGCCACAAAAACCGTGAACTCTGCCGCCCGCGCCGCAGGCGCCGAATAGACCACGCCGCAGGCGCCGAATAGACCACGCCGCAGGCGCCAAATAGACCGCGCGCCCGAAAGAACTGCAAGGTCCGCGAGCGCGGTACATCAGCCGAGTCGAGCGACCAACGCCTCCACGAACTGCTCGGTGTTGAGCTCTCCGCCCAAGTCGCGGGTTTTCTGACCATCTTCGAGCGCCCGATTGTACGCAACCTTGATCCGCTCTGCGGCTTCGCGACAGCGCGCGTCGGCACGGGTTTCCGCCAAATAGTTGAGCATCATCACCGAGCTCATCAGCAACGCAAGCGGATTGGCGACCCCCTTACCCGCTATGTCGGGCGCACTGCCGTGCACAGCTTCGAAAATCGCGCAATCTTCGCCGATATTGGCGCCTGGCACCACACCGAGGCCGCCAACGAGGCCCGCGCATAGATCGCTGATCACGTCGCCGTACAGGTTCTGCAGCAGCAGCACGTCGTACTGCTCCGGATCTTGCACGATGCGCATGCATCCGGCGTCGATGATCACTTCTTCGTAACCCACGTCGCTGAGCCCAGATTCTTCGTGCGCTTTCTTCGCGCAGCGAACGAACATGCCGTCCGCCAACTTCATGATGTTCGCTTTGTGCATGACGGTGACCTTCTTTCGGCCACGCTCTTTTGCATAATGAAAAGCCCAGCGGGCGATACGAGAGCTCGCGAGTTCGGTCGCTACTTTGATGCTGGTGACGACGCCAGGCGCGACCTCGTTTTCGATACCGCTATAAAGGCCTTCTGTATTTTCTCGAAGCACCACGATATCAACGTCTTGATACCGTGTCTCCACACCCGGCAGACTCCGAATCGGCCGCACCGCGACATAGAGATTCAGCGCCTTTCGAAGTCGCACGTTCACCGAACGAAAACCGCTTCCGACAGGGGTGGTGCAAGGACCCTTCAGCGCGACACGGTGGTCTTGAATGCTGGCCAAGGTCGATTCCGGCAGGACATCGTCCGACCCCGACAGCGCAGCCACCCCGGCTTGCTGCTCCTCCCATTCAACAGGAGCTTCCACTTCACGAAATACCCTGCGAACTGCCCCGGAAACCTCGGGTCCGATGCCGTCACCAGGAATCAACACGATGCGATGATCGTTCACACGCGGCTCCTTTCAATCGATTGGCTCCCTGTCTGCTTTTCGGATCAGAGCACTAATGGCATGCTGGATTCAAGAAATGACCGATCAGACGCTTCGAGCGATGACCGACGACGGCGCGTTTCGCGTCATCGCCGCCCGTACCACGCAAACCGTCCGCAAAGTCTGGAACGCTCAGCGGCCGCACCCGGACAACCTCCGCCACGTCGCCGACATGACGACTGCGGCGGTGCTCTATCGGGAAACAATGGCACCAAACCTTCGCGTGCAATGCGGCCTCAAAGGATCCGGCAATACCGGCACCATCCTATCTGATTCGCATCCCGATGGCTGGGTCAGAGCATTGGTCCAGAGCTCCGCCGAGGCTCGGAGGGTTGATGTCAGCGCGGGTTCCATGATGCAAATGATGCGCTGCCTGCCAAACGGCGAGTTGCATCGCGGAGTCGTCGCCATTCCAGAACCCGCGACGGTTTCCGAAGGGTTGATGGCATGCATGCAGCAGTCCGAGCAGGTGGTCTCGGTCGCCCGGGTGGGCGTGGCTCATCAGGGGACCGAGGTAACGGCTGCGGGAGGATTCTTGGTGCAGCTCCTCCCCGAAGCAAAAGAGGCAGAGTCCGCGCTGTGGGTACTTACCCAGCGTCTCGAAGATTTCCCGAAAATCAGCGAGCTTCTCGAGGAGCACGATGCCTCGCCGGCCACGCTGGTGAACGAAATTTTCTTTGGAATGAAATACACGGTGCTTGACTCCAGCGCCGTTCGGTTTGGATGCGAATGCAGTCGAATCCGCGTCATGGCAAGCTTGGGCACCCTAGGAAAAGACGATATTGAGTCGCTGGTCGCAGCCGGAGAACCTCTGGACATGAGCTGCGACTACTGCGGCAAGCAATATCTGATCGAAATCGAGGAGTTGCGCGGACTGCTCTCCTCAAGCTAGTACTCCCGCGCGGTACCGAATCTGCGCAGCGCTCTGCGCGAGGCTGCCCCTGCTCGAGGCCGAAACCGGCACACACCAAGCATGCCGATCCTAGACTTGCTACTATCCGCCAGCGCCGTCATCGCAGGGTTTGTCGCGCTGGTCTGGGGAGCCGACCGTTTTGTGTTGGGTGCGGCCGCGACGGCTCGAAACCTTGGCGTGTCGCCGCTCGTCATCGGCCTGACCATCGTGGGCTTTGGCACTTCCGCGCCGGAACTCTTGGTCTCCGGGGTGGCCGCGGCAGCGGGCAGCGCCGGGCTATGCGTCGGCAATGCACTGGGCTCGAATATTACCAATATCGCACTGGTGCTCGGGGCCGCAGCCGTAGTCAACCCGCTGATCGTTCACCGCCAGATCATTCGCCGCGACCTTCCCGTCTTGCTCTCGGTCATGGTGTGCGTGGTCGCGCTGCTCTGGGACCGTGACCTCGGGCGCCTCGACGGTTCGCTACTCATCGGCGGGCTCGCGGTGATGATTGTCTTGGTCGCACGCCAAGGGCTCGCCCAGCGGTCCGCGGATGCGCCAAAGCAAGAAAATCTCGCCGACGAAGTTCCCGAAGACATGCCGCTGGGGCTCGGCGTGCTGTGGATGGCGGTAGGCCTCGGGGTTCTGCTCGCCAGCGCGCGACTGCTGGTATGGGGCGCGGTGAGTGGCGCTCGAGCGCTCCACGTCCACGAGCTCACCATCGGCCTCACGGTGGTCGCGTTCGGCACGAGCCTGCCTGAACTGGCCGCGTCGGTGATAGCGGCGCGCCGTGGTGAACACGACATCGCGGTCGGCAACGTGGTGGGCTCCAATATGTTCAACTTGCTCGGCGTTCTCGGACTTCCCGGGCTGATTGCCCCGGGTGGCTTTCCCGAAGTCGCGCTCTGGCGCGATATGCCCGTCATGTTCGTGTTCACCCTCGGTTTTTTGGCGGTTGCAGCGATAAGCGGCCGTCATCGCGTCGGTCGTTTTCCAGGCTCGATCATGATCGCGCTGTATCTCGGTTACGTCACCCACCTCTACGCGCTTCATACAAACACAGGTCACGCGAACGCAGATCGCGCAAATGCAGGTCACGCGCGCGCAGACCAACCTTCGGCCTCCGCGCGACAACCCCAAGATCGAACGTCCGCCACTGCGCCGAAGCCAAACCCACCTGCGCCTGAGCAGAACACTCCCGCCAAGTCCACCCCGCTCGCGGTAGGAGCCGCGTTTGGCTGCGCGATCCGCGCGCACGACGTGGCGTGTTGGGGACACAATCACTTCGGACAGCTTGGCGATCCACCGGAAGCACGGGGTGCGTTTGCCCACCGCGCACGCGCCGAGAAAGTTACCGAAGCACGAGACGCGGTCTCTATCTCGGCCGGGCGCTGGCATGTCTGCGCGCTAACCCGAGATCGAACGATTCAGTGCTGGGGACACGGCGGTTTTGGACAGCTCGGTCAGGGCAAAACGCGTGACGAATCGAAACCGATTTCTGTTCGGCAACCGAGCGGCGGCCACAACGCTCGGCTGGACAAAGTCGTGCAAGTCGTCTGCGGTGGAGACCACACCTGCGCCGTACGCGAACGCGGCGACGTCTGGTGCTGGGGCCGCAACCACCGCGGGCAACTGGGAACAGGCGACCAAAACAACCGAAGCCTTCCTGCCCACGTCCCGCTGGACGGAAAGGTAGAAGAGATTGCGCTCGGTCGAGAGCACAGTTGCGCGCGGTCCACCGACGGCATCACGCGGTGCTGGGGTTCGACCATCGACGGCCAACTCGGCCGCGACGCGGGAGGTCCACTCGTTTCTCGCCCGTCCCAAATATCGGACCAACCGGCCCGAAGAGTCTTCGCTGGCGGCTATCAAACCTGTCTGGACCAAGGGTCCAAACTCCGTTGCTGGGGACGCAGCGATGCGGTCCGATTGGGCCCGTCGCGCATCCTCGTCGATTTGGCGCTCGGCGCGCATCACGCGTGCGCGATCCACAAACCGGGAACCGTTCTGTGCTCTGGCTTGCGGATGAAACGTTCGAAAAAGCTGGCCCCGGAGGAAACTCGGCAGCCGCTTCCCGTCCCCAACATCCGCGACGCAACCCACGTCGCAGGTGGGGCCCGACATGCATGCGTCCTTCGCCAGAGCGGGGTCGTCACGTGCTGGGGGAACAACCGCTACGGACAGCTGGGCGCCGATTCAGCCGCGGATCCTCCCGTGTTACGCTCCGACGTGGCGGGAATCGCTCGGCCCAGCGCCACATTGTAGCGGTGCCACATTGTAGCGGTGCCACATTGTAGCGGTGCCATATTGTCGCTGCGCCCGGCACCTGCGATGGAAAGGAGCGGCGGCCCACAGTTCCATCACGAGGTGGCTTGATCACCGTGGTAGACTGTAACCATGCGGGTTTGTGTCAGCTGTCGGCGCGTATGGCTCGACGGTGACGAATTCTGTCCTGCGGATGGGCACACTTTGGTACCGCTCGAGTCCGATGGGCGCCCTCTGGTGGGAAACGTGCTCGACGACCGCTACCGCATCATGTCACTCCTCGGGGCTGGCGGAATGGGTTTTGTGTGCCGCGGAGAGCAAGTCGGCCTAGGTCGCCCGATCGCCATCAAAATGCTCTACGCTGAGCGAACCCGCGACCCGGCCAGCCTCGCGCGCTTTCGGCGAGAAGCGCTGACTCTGGCCACACTGGACCACCCCGGCATTGTGCGCGTCATCGACTACGGAGACGGCGACGGCAACACGCCGTATATCGTCATGGAAGAAGTCCACGGGCCTCCTCTCGACGCCGTGTTGCGCAAACGAGGTCGGTTGCAAACCAAAATGGCGGTGGAGATTGCGGCCCAGCTTGCCGAGGCGCTCGCCGCGGCGCACGACCGGGGGGTTACCCATCGAGACCTCAAGCCTGCCAACATCCACATCGACGAACGGACCGAACATCTCACGGTGCGCATTCTCGATTTCGGTTTGGCCCACCTTCACGAGGCCAGCATCCACGATCCCACCGGCGGTGCGCGACTGACTCGTCAAGGAATGATCACGGGTACGCCCGAGTACATGGCACCGGAACAAATTCGAGGCAAAGAAACCGATTCGCGAACCGACCTCTACGCGCTCGGCGTGGTTCTCTACGAAATGCTCGCGGGCACCCCTCCCTTCTACGGCGCTTCGCCGCAAGCAGTGGTGATTATGCACCTAGAAAAAACTCCTCCGCGCCTCATTGCGTCGGAAATCCCGGCTGCGGTGTCGCACGAACTGGGCGAGCTCGCGCGAACGCTGCTCGACAAGTCGCCTTCGAATCGACCTCAAAGCGCAAACGAAGTGGCTCGGTACCTCCGCGCCGCGCTCAAACGAATCCCCGATCATCCCGTGCCAACCGGAACCACCCCCTCGCCTGCCGAAGCGGCAGCCACCGAGTCGTTTCGCCCCCCGCCCCGTCGCAGCGTCTCGGTGTCACCATGGGGCGGCCTCACCGACGCTCCGGACGCCGACCGCGCTCTGGAAGCGGCAATCTCAGCCGCACAGCGTGGCCGTCGTGTTCGTCGCGTCGTGGGCTTCGGCGTTCTGACCGCTTCCGCCGCGCTCGCGGGATGGTTCGGAATACGGTACACCGAAGCGCAACGCGCAGCCCCGGCCGCCACGAGCGCACCCATTCGTCTCAAGGTGCAAGGATGGAAGCGCCCATCGGAGCCCGGGGAAGAGGCGCTGGGCCCCGCCATCCGCTCGAAGTCACCATCGATCTTGCGAATTCCAGGTGGACAAGAACAAGCCCGCTACGAGCGCGCGCGTCGTGAACTCGACCAAACGCTCGCCGCTCGCGGAATCAGAACACGCGATGTTCGCAGCCATCCCGGGCTTCGTTCGCTATGGCGCGCGCAAGAACAAGCGGCGAGCACCCAAGATTTTGACTCCGCAGGAGACCACGTGGCCGCGATCCAGGAGCGCGTGGCGAGCCTTCGCACCGAAGACGTGCTCGTGGCGCGCCTAACCAAGGTGGAGCGAGACATCGGTGCGACGCGGAGCCCACTCGAAGACGCGACCATTCGAGCCTTGCACGCCTCGCTCCGCGGAGCGGCCAAAGATCGAAGCCAGACCCGGGACTTTCTCGAGCGCGTGGAACATCTAGAGCAACTTGCGCGGGTGCAAAACTAAGATGGCGAGCCCGGCTTGGTGGACACAGATTGCGTGGACGATCGGTGTAACGACAGCGTGGGCCTCGATCTGTCCCGCGTACGGAATCAGTCAAGAGCCGCATACGAACGCCACCGAAGAAGCGAAACGACTTCCTCGCGCGGCGATTCTGGTGGTAGGCGACGAACAGGAGGACCCTTTTACCGCAGCCTATAGCTACGAAGTGACCGCGAGTTTCCTGCGATCAAAAGGTTTCGCTCCGGTGCCCTACCCCCGATCCTCCCGCGCGCTTGCAAAACACTCTGATCAGAATTGCGCGGAGACTCCCGCGTGCCTGTTTGAAATCGCCGTCGCACTGAGGGCGCCTACGCTGCTGGTTGTGGCGCCGCATCGAACGCGCGGCCGCACGATCGAGATCAACGTCGTCGCGTATCACGCGTTGCAGACGCTCGAACAAACCGCGGAACTCACCATCTCTGGAGACGAAGCGAAAATCATGGAGCTCATCGAACAACTTGGGCCCAAGTTGGATGCAGCGCGCACGCCGTGCATGGTGGCTACGACGTCCTCGCTGGAAAAGCTCATAGTGCACGTCGGCGCGCGCGCCATCGACTCCCGCATCCATTTCTTTCCTGCGGGTACGCATCGCATCGAAGCGATCGCTCCTCAGCGATCGCCATGGTCAGGAACGCTCGTGTGCCGTCCTGGCAAGATGCATCAAATCGCGGTCCGCTAGTGGTCGTTCCTATAGGACGCGCCCTACACCCGCGTACCTTCACCCTGGGAGACGCGGCTTTGATGTACATTCATGGTTTGACCTCATTTGGCAGTAACATGATGATATATTGACGCTTTCTCTCACCTAACGAAGTTCTTTCACGAACATCTGAGTTTCATTTTTCTTCACCAAAGACGGAACGTCTCGTGCACTGGCTAATCGCGCCGCGGAGTCGATGGAGCGGCCAAGGAGGCGATTCATGACGAGTTCTGAGCGGCGCGCATCCCCAGGCGGAGGTTTTTGGCTCACCGTGGCGGCACTGGCGTTTGGTGGTGCATGCACGGGCGAAATCGACAATATCGGCGACCCGTCGGCGGGCTCACTCGTGGTTGGAGATCAAGACGACTCGCCGTCCTCCTCGAATGGCGATATCGGATCGGTCGCCCAAGCCGTGACCGCAGGCTTGCCGCTCTGCGGAAGCTGCAGCAGGAACAACCACAGTCAATGCGGCGGGCCAGCAGACTTGTGTTTGACGAACACGGCCACAGGGGACTCTTTCTGCGGGCGCGACTGCCGAAGCGCTGGATGCCCCAGCGGATATCGCTGCTTCACCATTGGTCGCTATGCCCAATGCGCACCGCCGACCGGGGTCTGCCCCGATACTGCACCTGCGCCTGCGCCCGCCCCTGCGCCAACACCGGCGCCCGCGCCGCCGCCGAGCGGTTCGTGCGGATCCAGCTTGGAGCGAGGGGTCGTGGATCTCGCAAACGACGCTCGAGGCAGCGGGCTTCCGGAACTGGTTTGCGATACGCCCCTGCAACGAGCCGCTCGCCTGCATAGCGAAGATATGTGTCGCACGCGCAACCTGAGCCACACCGGCAGCGACGGAAGCACCGTCCGGCAACGCATTCTCCGCGCCGGAGGACGCGGATGTGCCTGGGGCGAAAACCTGACGATGGGAACGTTCACCAGAGCCGATACGCCGGAGAAGGCGCATCGCGCTTGGATGAACAGTACTGGCCATCGCCGAAATATTCTGAACCGGACGTTCCAACGGATCGGCGTGGGGCATGCACGCTGTGGCAACAGTGACTACTGGACGCAGGTGTTCACCGACGGTGGGTCGTGTCGCTAGCGCAACACTAGGAGGCTGACCACGCGCGCAAACGAGACCGCGACTCCTCACGAATGCGGGCGCGATCGAGTTTGCCGGAATGAGTCGTCGGGAGGCGTTCCCAAAGCGCAAAATGTTTGGGTCGTTTGAACGACGCTAGATTGCGACTGAGTTCAGATTGGATGTGCGCCAGCGCTTCGCGAGCGCGGGCGCCACCAATTGCCAATCCTACCGCCTGACCCCACTCCGGATCGTCCACCCCAAACGCGCAGGCCTCGATGCCCTGAATACGCTCTGCGATCTGCTCGATCTCGGCCGGATAAACGTTTTCGCCTCCCGTCACGATAAGATCGGTGCGCCGGGTGAGCACCCGCAATCGACCCGCCGGGTCAAATTCGCCGAAATCGCCCGTATCGTACCAGCCATCAGCCAGGAATGGAGTCTCGAGAGGCGCTGCGCCGTAGGGGGCGCCCGCGGGAACAAACCCGCTGAACATCGTCGGCCCGCGAACTTGAATGCGATGATCGCGCAGGCGTACATCGATACCCGCGAGAGGGAACCCGACATGATCTTCTTGGTCTGCTTCTCGAGCGTGCATGTCTGCATAGGATTCGGTCGCGACCTGCGAACACGCTTCGGTGAGCCCGTAGGTCGCCAGCAGCGGAATGCCTCGTCCGCGCGCCTCTCGTCGCAAACTCGGGGATAGCGATGCGCCGCCAACCAGCACGGCGCGGAGGTGTGCCGGCGGGTCCCATTGTGCATCGAGCAATCGCTTCAGCATGGTGGGAACCAGCGACATCAGCGTCACGCGATGGCGATCAATCGTCCATATCACCGCGTCCGTATCGAAACGGGACGCCGCCGAGGGCAAGAGCACGACGCATCGCCCTGCCAACCAGGTGCGGGTCAAGATCGAAAGACCGCCAACGTGCGCAGGAGGCAAACAAAGCAGCCAGCGATCGTGATCCTGCCACCCCAGGTTTGCCGCGCTCGCTTTCGCCGAAGCGACAAACGCGCCACGAGATAGCGCGACCGCTCGCGGAGTGCCCGTGGTACCCGACGTACACATCACCGTAAGCACCTGCCGATGGTCCCGCGTGCATCCTTTGTTCTCATGCCTGTAGAGTGGACGTTCATTGGGTGGAAGTTCATTGGGTGGAAGTTCATTGAGCGGTGCATGGTCGAACGATTCGACAACAAGGCGCGGTTGCATCCACTCGAGCAATCGCGATCGTTCCGCTGAAGCGAGGCGTTCATGAAGTGAGATCCACGGAACGCCGAGTTCGGCAAGCGCACGCACCATCGCGATGGTGGGGATGGATATCTCCGGGGCCATGGCCACGCAGGTACCGTCGCTTCCCTCTTCGATACCCCGGCGGCGGAGGTAGTGGATGGCGCCGCGAACGCGCGCGTGAAGCTCGACGTGCGAAAGCGTTTCGCCATCTGAGCATACCGCGATCATCGGAACGAGAGCCCCAGCCCCGGTTCGTGGTGTTCGTGAAGCGCGGTTTGAGAAATCGATGCCGCCCGCATTGCAGGCCACACCTCGAGCGCGGCGTGTTCTCCCAAACCTGCGGCTTTCGGCGTATCGATAGTCAAGCACATCTCGGCGGCGCACGCGCGGGCAATCGGCCCGTCCAAGGCATGGGAAACTACTACGGACGCGCCGCTTTGTTGGGCAATACGAGCCAAATGAAGCGTGCGCAGCACGCCACCAAGCACGGTCGGCTTGAGCACCAGCACGGAAGCCCATCCTTCGCGGAGGAGCCGCTTCAGCTCTTCATCCGAAGGAAGATTCAAGAGCGACTCATCGAGCGCGACCGGAACCGGCAGTGCGCCCAGTTCGCGAAGTTGTGGCCACGGAGCAGGCTCTTCGAAGAATTCGAGGGAGAGTTCTTCGAGCATGGGAAGCGTGTCGCGTAGATCGTGCAGCGCTCCGTTTGCGTCAATGCGCACAGCAATCGGACTCGTTGCATCAGAACGCTCCGAATCAGCGCCACGCCCGCGGCGCACGAGCTCGCGGCAAAGCTCTTGCAACGTTTCAACTTCGCCGACCCAATCGCGACCCACCTTCACCTTCAGGTGTCGGTAGCCCGCGTCGATGAGGGTGGACGCTTGAGCGAGCCAGGTCGACCGTTCGGCCGACGGAATCATCGCGCACAGTGGAACTTCAGAACGAACGCGGTCGCCGGCGAGGTGGCTTCTTCTCAGCAACTGGTGCGCGGGCTCGCCGGTAGCCTGTCCCGCCCAATCGAGAAGCGCGGTCTCAAGCGCAAACCGAGCCGATGAGCAAAGCTTGGAAAGGCAGGAGGTCGGCGCGTTTACTGGCGTCGCGGCCGAATATTCGAGCGGAATGGGCACTCCGTTCGCCCGCAGCTCGCTGACCAACGCGGGCAAAAACTCATCGGCGTGTTCGAGGCACTCTCGCGCGAAGGAGAAGGTTTCGAGCGAAAACTCAGGCAGGGGAGAGGCTTCGCCCCGTCCCACCAGGCCACCGGCGTGCAAAAGAACCATCAACCCGCGGCGCTCGGTCCAGGTTCTCCTCGCGTCTTGAGCGGAACGACGCAGCGAACCCGCCACCTCCTGAACTTCAACGTGGTCGACGCGCATCAATCGGGCTAGCCCAGCGCGATGCCCACCGCAAGCAATACACCAAAGCCGAGCAATAGCCTCGCGGTGCCAACGAGCGACGGGTTGAGCGCCCGACCATTGTCGCTGGCCACGCGGCGTACGAGCCATCCGGCCCACGGCGCAGTGAGCCAGCAGAGCAATGGAGCGGGCCCGGTCATATTCAGCGCCCACATCAGCGCAGGACTGACGTATGCCAATGCGAGGAGTGCGCCGTATTCCGCGCGGCCCCAACGCGACCCAAACCGCACCACCAGCGTCCGCTTCCCCGCAGCGCGATCCGAACGCTCATCGCGCACGTTGTTGACGACCAGGATCGCGGTAGCAAGGGCGCCCACGGAAAGCGACGCGAGCCAGGCTACGGGCGGAATCGCTCCGGCGAATACCCAAGCTGCCCCGCAGACGGCGACGAACCCAAAAAACACGATGACGAATACATCGCCAAGGCCGTGATAGCCGAGCGGGTATGGCCCGCCAGTATACGCAATGCCGCTCGCGATAGAGAGTGTTCCAATCGCGACGATGGGCCATCCAGCGAGGAACGTCAGCCCGATTCCGCCGAGCGTAGCGAGCCCGAAGCTGATGACCATACCGATGCGGATCGCGCGCGGGCTAAGCAGTCCGAGCTGGGCCGCACGCGGAGGCCCCAATCGCTCACTGGTGTCTGCACCTTGCTCAAAGTCGAATACATCGTTCGCAAAATTGGTGCCGATTTGAATCCACGCTGCCGACCACAGCGCCAAACCCGCCGCCCACCAGCCTCCGCCACCCCCGATATGACTTGCCGCAAGGTCGCCAACCGCGAGGCCACATGCCGTGCCCACTGCGACTGGCACGAGCGCGGCGCTCAACGTAGCCGGCCGAGCCGCAAGCACCCACGCGCCAAGCCCGCTCGGGCCGCGTTCGGGAACCCGCATCGCGGCGGATTCATCGGGCGAAGTCAGCATCGCTTTGCTCATCGCGGCTACGTTCTTCGCCACTGCGCGCTCGAGTCAAGCCAACACCGACAAATTCCTGATCGCCCGCTCAATGTGCCGGGCGACGACGACGGGTCGCTCGAGGGGAACGTTGTGGCCCGCGCCGTCGACGACCACCAATCGCCCTCGAGAAAGCTTCTCCTCCATCCTACGAGCCAGCGAAAGGAACCGCGCGTCGCGCGCCCCGACGATGAGCTCCACCGGCACACCAATGTGCGAAAGCACGGACCAACGCTCAGGCATGCTCCCGAGCCCCAGTACGCGTAGGCTACGCGCTAGCCCTCGGGGATCGTGGGACGCGCGGAGCGCCCGCTGCGTCTCGAGCACGTCGGCGGGAAGTTCCGATTGGCTGGCAAAGAGCGGTAGTCTCTCCCAGTCGGCCAAAAAAGGCTGCAGCCCATCGGAACGCAGTTGGCGCGCTCGTCGCTCGTCTTGTGTTTTTCGGATGGTGCGTTCGCCGGCTCGCTCAAGACCCGGGTGGGCGCCGATCAGGGTGGCTGAAGTCGCGAGCCCGGGATGGCGTATGAGCAGCCCAAGCGCGACGCGACCCCCGAGCGAATAACCGACCACATGCACGCTCTCCCCTGCAGCCCAGTCGCGCACGAGGCGTGCTATTCGATCCACTTCCTCGTCAAACCCGGAAATCGCTCTTGGTTCACCGGGATGCTCGTCGTCCGCATGAACTGGCGGAGCGTGCCCGAGGAGCGCGGGACAGTGAACATCCAAGTCGCCCGGCAAGTGCGCTCGTACCACGTTCCAGCTCGCTGGCCCGCCAGTGAAGCCATGCAACAAGACGAGCTTCGAGGTCACGCAAGTCCGCAGGTTTCAAGTCGCTGCTCAATCGCCATATCGAGCGCGCTGGCCTGCTGCTGCGCTCCGGAATCGGGAACGCGAGCCTCGATCAACGTGCAGGCAGACTGCCCGAGCGACGCTTCCGCACAGCGTTTTAGCGTCGCTAAATCCGTCGGACGTTCGTAGCGAACGCCAAAACACTCCGCCGCATGCTGGAAACTCGAATCGCGTGCACCCACCATATCCGGCATGACGAGATGGGGCAGGAGCTCCGGCGTGCGCTCAGCAACCGGGAGCTGCTCAAAGATGCGCCCTCCGTTGTTGTGGATCACGACGACCACCAAGGGAGTGGAGCAACGCGCGGCGATCATCAAACCACCCAGGTCGTGCGCCAAGCTAACGTCTCCGACCACCAGCAGCGTCGGTCGCCCCGAGATCTGGGCCGCGCCGGTGGCTCCCGAAACTGCACCATCGATCCCGCTCGCGCCACGTTGGCTGAGCACCCCGGCGGACTTCGGTGGCGCATCAGCCCATACGTCCGCATGCCGAACCGGCAAACTATTGCCCAACACCAACAGTGAGTCGTTCGGGAGCGCGCTCACGGCAGCACGAACCACCCCCCCCTCGGTGAGTCGATCGCCGGCCCGCGCGAGCACCTCGTCGCGAGCCTCTCGCCCGCATCGCGCGAGCGTTTGCCATCGCTCGTAGCACTGTGCATCTCGAGGTGCGCGCCGCTCTTCTTTCAGCATCCCGACGACGCGATGCAGCGTCGAGCGAAGATCGCCGATCACGATCGATTCAGCGTTCGACGACGGATCGGGCCAGCCAAACTCTGTCAGCACGACCCGCTTGGCGCGGGACACCATCCGCTCCCACCCACGACCGATGGGGGCATGACCGAGCTGAACGATCACTTCGGGATCCACATGGCGGGCGCCGCTTGTCCCGAGCACGACGGTCAGACCCTCGAGATCAACAGTCTTCATCAACGAGGACAATGCCCGGAGTTGACTCGTCGCATCCCCCCACAGTGGAAACCCGGTGGTGTCGGACAGGGCCTGCACCTCTTCCTGGGCGTCGATTTGGCTCAGCGACGCGGGCCCTGCGACGACGATTCCTTTCGCCAGCGAACCATCCGGCTTGGAGCAAGCTCGCATAATGGCCCGTACTCCTTCGTCCGATGCGGTCACCATCGGACGGTGAACACAGGTCGTAGGCAGAGGCGCTGTGGACGACGGCGCTGTGGACGACGGCGCGGACGCGGAGGCCCCTGGCTCGAGTGGTTTGCGAGCCGGCACATTGAGATGGACAGGGCCCGATACGGGATAGCGAGTTGCGGCAACGCACTGCACTGCTTTTCTGAACACGCTCCGGAGAGCAATGTGTTCCACATCTTCGGACCCATGGTTCAACGTCTCGGCATTCAAGGCCTCGGCGTTCAACCGCTCCGTGCCGAGCGGAGGTGAGCCAAGATCCGCCGCGTGTCGAACAAAATCACGGAACAGTCCGCCTTGCGCAACGGTTTGATTGGCGCCGCATTGGTGAAGCTCGGGGGGCCGATCCGCGCTGATCACGAGTAGCGGCACGAAGCTCTGAGACGCCTCGATGACCGCGGGGAGGTAGTGCGCGGCGGCGGTTCCCGAAGTACAAAGCAGCGCAGTCGGTCGGTCCGTCACCCGGGCTTGGCCCAGCGCAAAAAACGCCGCGCTGCGTTCGTCGACCACGTGGTGATAGCGAAGCGACTCGTGCGCCACCACGGCATGCACGATGGGGGTTGATCGCGATCCGGGGCTGATCACAACGTCTTGTACCCCAGCGCGAACCAACCCTTGAACGAGCGTGTGCGCCCACCTTTCCTGCGCGGTCACGGTGGTTCCCTCATTGGGATAGAACCCATCACGAGGCCTCATGGAGCTCGGGTCGTGGCCGCGGCGCTCGTCAACGCATCGAGCACCGCGTGCATTTTCAGCTCGGTCTCGTGGTACTCGGAAGCTGCATTTGAGTCCTCCATAATACCGGCCCCCGCGTAGACAAACGCCGTCGACCCTCGGACCACCCCGGAGCGAAGAGCCGCCACGAAATCACCGTCACCTGAGGCGTCGAACCAGCCAAACGGCGCGCTATACCATCCACGCGGCGCGGGTTCGTGCTCGGCAATCCAGCGCACCGCCTCGGAGGTCGGCGCACCGCCTACCGCGGCGGTGGGGTGCAGCGCGCGCACCAGCTCGAGCACGTGCGCGGATGCACGCAAAGTTCCCAATATCGACGTTCGCATATGCACTACGTCCGGAAGGTCACAAAGGCTTGGCTGAAGCGACGACCTTAGATCGGCACAAAACGGCGCCAAGGAGCGTTCAATGCCGTCGACCACGACTTGGTGCTCGCGACGGTCTTTGGCGCTTTCGAGCAATGCATGGCCGCGTGCCCGTGCGCTCGATCCGGCTAGCGCTTCAGTCTCCACGGAGGACCCGACGCGGCGGATCAGCCGCTCGGGCGTTGCGCCAAAGAAAACGGACCGGTCCGCCTCCGCGCTCGACCACAGCGCAAACCGAGTGCATTCGTCAAACCGATGCCCAAGTCGTTCGAGCACCAGGCGCACATCAATCTCGCTATCAAACGCGACCTTGCTCCGTCGTGCCGCCACGACCTTTCTACAGGCGCCCTGTTTGATCTGCTCGCGAATCGCCCGGACCTGCTGCTCCCAGGCCGCTTTGCCGAGGTGGTCAATTCGGGGTCGCCCGTCATGGGATGCGCCCTCGGCTGCACATGATCCCTCCGTTGATGACGTGTGCCCAACGGGCAACGAGACCAGCGAGGTTGGCCGCGCCGCGCGTAGGCGTGAACTCGAGATCCCGCGCGCGCGTTCCACTGCGCTCCAGACACGCTCAAACGCCGCCAACGCTCGGCGTCGCTCCTTCGAAGACGTCGCCTCTGTTCCCGACAAGCAACCCCAAGCGCCGATCTGAACCGTCAACGAGAGCCATGCCTCGCCGTCTCGCTGGGCATAGGCAATCTCAGGCAAAATGAAAAAGCCTTCTCCGAACGGTTCCCAAAGTGGGTCGCGCGTCGCAGCCGGCGCAAACGCAAAACCGCCGAAGAGGCGCGGCGACGGCGCATCGGCCGGCGCTCGGTAGACCATCGATGCGAAAAGTTCCTCGCTGCGGCGCCCCAGCCGGTCCAGTTGACTCGGTGACGCGTCGAGCCGAGCCGCGCTTCCCATGCCGACCATGCTCCATTCATCGCCTGGCGGATCCCAGAGCAGCGCGGGCGCGCATCCCGAAAGCACCGCGTCGACTGGAGCGACTGGAGCGGGCACTGCGGCGCACACGAATCGCACGGGCTTCTCGCGCGATTCCCGCGCGGCGGACTCAAGCGCACGCTGAAGCCGCGCGGTGGCCTGGCCCATGGCTCCGGATTCGATTCGTCGAGACGTCGGTCGTCGAGGTGCGGTGGTGGTGCTCATCGACTGTCCTTGCGTCCTTACTGCTGAGACACCGCGCACACGTACAGACAGCACACTCCGAACGTAAGCGATTCCACGCGGAGCACGTTCAATCCGCAGTCCTCTAACAGCGCGGCAAACTCCTCGGGCGGAGGAAACGCCGCCACAGATTGCTGGAGGTAGCGATATTCGCGCGCGCCGGACAGTACCCCGCCAACCCACGGTACAACCTGGCGAATATGAAACCGCGCGAGTGGCCCAAGAATGCCCGAACGCGGTTCGCTAAGCTCCAAGATCGCCACTCGGCCGCCGGCTTTGGTCACCCGCGCCATTTCCCGCACCCCCGCCCTGCGATCGGGAACGTTGCGGATGCCGAACGCAATGCAGCAAGCATCGAATGTGTCGTTCGCGTAAGGAAGCGCTTGCGCGTCGCCTTCGTGAAAGGACACGTTGGGCGTCTCGGCTCGCACGGCTTTTTCTTGAGCCAAAGCAAGCATGTTCGTGGATGGATCGACTCCGTCGACCTGCACGCCACCAATGCGCGCGATGCGCAACGCAAGATCGCCAGTCCCGGTGGCGACATCCAACACACGAGCCCCCGAAGGAAGATCCAAGGCCTCGACGGTGCGGCGGCGCCATCCCTGGTCCACGCCCAGCGACAATACGCGATTGAGCATATCGTAGCGATGCGCAATCGCATCGAACATGGCCCCAGACCCCATCTTCTCGAGATCCGTCGCTGTGGACGGGGGCCCGCTTCGCGCTACGCGCTCGCCGTCTTGCTGCAGGATCTCTGACTGCGTCTTGCCTTGCTGCGCGTCGTTTTGCTGCATGTTGTCTGATTGCACGTCGGTTTGCTGCACGTTGTCTGATTGCACGTCGTCCGCCGCCTCAGTGTTCTCGGTGTACCGTGGCGAGCGCGACGGTGAGCAGCGCTTGCTTGGCTCGGCTGTCGGGGAGATGTTCGATGCCTTGGGTCGCGTCGCGAGCTCGCCGTTCAGCCAGCGCTCGGCATTCCGTGACCGCTCCTGAGGCTTCTAGAACTCGCTTCAACTCGAGCGCGACCCGGGGGCGTGGCGTGGCGTGGGGCGGGAGAGCCAGGATTTCTTCGAGCAGCGCCTTCACGCTGGAATCGCGCTGCATTCCAGCGATAAGCGGATACGTAATTTTGCCTTCTCGCAGGTCAGCGAATAGCCCCTTTCCTGTGCGGGCCGAGCTTCCGACGTAGTCGAGTAGATCGTCGATAAGCTGAAAGGCCACGCCGAGGTTTTGGCCGTAATCGGCGAGCGCCGCGCAGTCGTCTTCCCCGAGCCCGCCTGCGCGACCCCCGATACCCAGTGCCCATCGGAACAGCGACGCGGTTTTTCCTTCCACAATTTGAAAATAGCGGGCCGGATTCGTTTCCAAGCGGCCCCGCGTTTCTAGCTGCACCGCTTCCGCGCCGATCATCTCGTCAATCACTTCGAGCAAACTGGAGAGGCCGCCCGGCACGTTTGCTTCGTGCACTCGGCGCAGCGCTTCGACCAAGAACCAGTCTCCGGCAAAGATCGAGGCCGCGTTGCCGTAGATCGCGCGCGTCGTCTGAGCCCCCCGGCGCTCTTCCCCCAAATCGACTACGTCGTCGTGCAGCAATGTCGCGCAGTGAACCAGCTCGACCGCCACTGCGAGCTGCCGCGCCGCCGCGCCAAACCCCGACCCCACGCGTGCACCGAGCGCCAGGCACATCGGCCGAAGACGCTTGCCCGGTCGATTCAGCAGATGCAGCCCACCTCGTCGAACCACATCGTCGCCCGACAGCTCGTCCAGAGACTGCTCGAGATTCGCGAGATCCCACCGTACCAGGTCGGAAAGGTCGGCGAGACGCCCGGCAAGGTCCAAGAGCCCCTGCTCGTCGCACACGCTTTGTAAAGTCGTGATGACGTCGGGAGACTCGGTCGCGCGCGCGGTGGCGATCAAGGACATGGTTAAGGGGTCGGTTTCGGTGCCGACCGATGAGCAGGCTCTAAGCGCGCGAGCGCCTCGCGTCAAGGTGTGAACACCCGTTACCGACGAGCGAACAAGCTAGTTGGTTGACTAAGTTTATATACTGGACCAGGCTAAAGCATGAGTTCGCGGAAGGTCAACGTACACGAAGCCAAGACGCATTTGTCGCGATGGCTCGAGCGCGCGCACGCGGGGGAAGAAATCATCATCGCGAAAGGGGGCAAACCGTACGCACGGCTCGTGCCGCTCGCCGCTCCCGCCCCACGCGAGCCGGGGTTGCTGCACGGCGCAGTCGAGGATTCGTTCTTCGAACCGCTGCCAGAGGACGAACTCGCTGCCTGGAACGGATCAGAACGGTGAACCTTCTTCTAGATACCCATGCGTTCTTGTGGTGGCTGTTCGATGACCCAAAGCTGTCGGAACGGGCCCGTCACCTAATTCGAGATCCCGAACAGCAGGTCTTCGTATCGAGCGCCAGCGTGTGGGAGATTTCAACGAAACACCGTCTAGGAAAGCTCGATTCGGCTGCCTCGTTCCTTCAGGACGTGGAAGGATGGACGGAGCGAGCACGCTTTCAGCCGCTGGCCATCCAAGCAACCCATGCCCGGCGGGCGGGCATGTGGCCGGTGCCCTACCGCGACCCCTTCGACCGAATGCTCGCCGCGCAAAGCGAGATCGAAGACATGCCTCTGATCAGCCGAGATCCGGCACTGCATTCATTCGGAGTTCGGGTCCTCTGGTAGTCTAGAGCGCTGATCTTTTGGCCTGATTGCGGCTGCCCCTGCTCATCTACACTGGGGGTCCTTCGGACCCGTACTGCGTCTAGACCTGTGCAGCTCCACGGACTACGTCCGCTCCGCCTTGCACAGCTCCAGTCGCAACAACCTCCTCGCTCTCTCCCTGCGAAAGGCTCGGAGCCTTCCTCAGTCGTTCGCTGTCCAGTAGGGGGTGGGGCCCCATCGGATGTATTCGATGGGGCGGG
>JANQQS010000217.1 GCA_028284955.1 Myxococcota bacterium
GCGCATCCGCCGGCAATCTCGTCAGCCCAGAAGCGGCCGCATCGCTCGCTTTGTCTGAGCCGCATCCGGTCGCGACCTTGGGCAGCAGCAGCGTCAGCACCAGCGAGCGAAGCCACATGCGCCTCCATATCCTCGCCCGAAAAACAACATTCGCCAGACTGCCTCGGTACACGCGCATAAAACCCCCAAGGGTGATGTGCCTCCCTTATCGGCGTGCGCATCGCTCGGTTGCGAAGTTTCTTGCCTGCCTCACTTTTTTGTTCGGGAACCTGATACCGTGCGCCCAAGGAGGGATCGCAAACCATGCCTACCGCTCTATTCATTCATGGCGCCTGGGTGACGCCGGCGTGTTGGAGTTTGTTTCGACGGCGTTTTGAGGCAGCAGGCTATCGATGCGATGCGCCCGCATGGCCATATTTCGATCGGCCTCTTGAAGAGCTTCGTCGGGATCCGCCGGATGAGATCGGAAGCTTGGGAGTCGACGACATCGTGAGACACTACGTCGAGGCTGCGCAGCGCATTCGGCACGAGACCGGGGAACGGCCGGTGATCGTCGGACATTCGTTCGGGGGATTGTTCACGCAGATTCTGATCGACCAGGGTCACGGCTCGGCGGGGGTTGCGATCGATTCAGCGCCGCCGCGGGGCGTGTTTCCTCGAGGGGATGCGCTTCGCGCAAACCTGCCGGTGTTTTTGCAGTGGCGCGCATGGAACCGCGCGGTGCGAATGAAGTTTGAACACTTCGCGTGGGGGTTTGCGAACGGGCTTCCTCGCGAAGAGCAGCGGCGCATTTTTGCCGAGCACGTCGTTCCCGCGCCTGGTCGACTGTTCGTCGAAGCCGCGCTCGCTCCCGTGCATCGCAAAACGTTCGTGGATTTTCGTCGTCGAGATCGAGCGCCGCTGCTGCTGGTGGGTGCCGATCGCGACCGGACGATTCCCCTCAGCATGGTGTTCGCGAACTACCAGCGGTATATGCAGTCTCCCTCCGTGACCGAGCTCAAGGTGTTTCGCGGCCGGAGCCATTGGTTGATTGCGGAAGGCGGATGGGAAGAGGTAGCCGACGCCGCGCTCTCGTTTTTCGGCAAGTCGCGAAAGGCGCGCGTGGGGACACAACACGGTCACCTATTGGGGTGATCGCTTACCGTAACCGCATTTTTTTGCGGCCATTCGGCACTAAATTCATCAGAAAGGTGTCCCAGAGCTGCACAGCCCAGCACGTTGTGTTACATCGGAGTAGTGCACCCCGTGGGATTAAACAGGCTGAAATCCTGCCGTGTCGCCGAAATTGGACGTCTATCTGGCGGATGTCCATCTGGTGATCCCGCGTATGTGGGTGTACGCAACTTTTGCGCGCCAAGTTCGATAACCATTCCAGAACACTCGGTTTTGGGAGGAGCGCGAACATGGGGCTGAGCTCATTGCGGAAGCTCAAGGATTTGCTGTTGGGCGGTGATTTCCGATCCGGAGGCGTCGACTCGGGCGGCGCGCGGGGACGCGAAGGAGTTCCGGGCGCGTTCGGCGATGAATACGTCATCACCGGTCGCTCCCCCGATGCATCCGAAGACCCCTACGGGCCCGACGAAGATACGCTGAAAGAACAAGAGGTTACGCGCGATTCAGGCACCCAACGCAAAGATGGCGCCCGGATTGTCGCAGAGTGGCAGGCTCGCGAAGAAAGCGAAGTGCGTTCTCATGCCGTGGATGGGCGCAAACGGTTGAGCGAGGAAGATGCGGACATCATTACATCGCCAACCGGGGTGAGCGTTCGCGTATTCGATGGGCTTTGCGATGATTCTGAGGCGGACGAACCTTCGAAGGTTGCGGACGAGAACGGATAGCAGGCGCTGAGCGGAACCCTGTTTCGGGGTTTGCAACTCCGTTTTTGCGTTTCCGTTTTGACTCTGGTTTCACGCGTCCCTAGGTTCGGCGCATGAACGATTCGACCCGCATTCTCGCGCTCTGCTTGGCTTCCGTGGTTTTTGTTGCTTGCGATATGGGCAAAGCGCCCGGCCCACCGCCCAAAACGGGAGGCGACGCGCTCAAGCTTCCTGCGCCTGAAACAAGCGCGGCGGATCACCCAAACTTCGAAAGCTACTGGTATCAAGGATTGGCCGAGCTTTCGCGATACAAGCTGACTCAATCGCGCTACGGCGCGCCGCGCGATGGCGAAGCGGTGCTCATTTTTGTGACTGAAGATTTCCTGCCCGACGTTCAGGTCAAACACGAGCAGGGCGAGCGACCCGACGCTGTGTCGGTGTTGAAACTCAACGCGTATCGACGCTTCTACACCGGGATATACCCCTACACCGCGCTCACCTCGAGCTTCACCCCGGCTCGCGAAAAGAACCAATCGGCGCTCAAGGCGTCCACCAGCGTTCAGGAGTGGTGCGGTCATGCCTATACGCAGCTGAACCGTCGAAACGGCAAGCTCGAAGCGAAAACGCATTCCTACTTTCAAAACGAAGGCGATAAAGAGGAGACGCTCGACGACGTACTGCTCGAAGACGGGCTGTGGGCGCGTCTACGTCGTGACCCGGGGTCGCTGCCGCAAGGGAACATCAAGCTTATTCCCGCGCTACACCACGTGCGCTTTACCCATATTCCGCTTCAGTCCGAAGTCGCCGATGCTTCGATCACCACCACCAAGAACACGAAGTTCTCACCGAATGAACTCAAGCGCTACACCGTTCGCTACGCGGCGATTGGTCGCACGCTGCACATCTACTTTGCTCCGAAGTTTCCGCACGCCATTCTCGGTTGGGAAGAGATTCAATCGCGTTCCGGCGCGACCGAGACCACCCGCGCGATTCGCACCCATGCTATCCTCGACGACTACTGGAAACACAATCGCCCCGAAGATGGAGCGTATCGGGATGCGCTCGGTTTGACGCTCTAGTGCCTAGTCTTGCCATGCTTGATGGTCCGGATGTTTGAGGATGGTCCTCAAAGGTGATGGTGCGCTGGTGAATGCCTTACGTTTCGGGGGCAACGGAGTTTGCATGGGTACTCGACGCCACCAACCTGCGGTTCGCCTGGTCGCTACCTCAATCGTTACGTTCGTCGTCGCGGTGTGCGGAGGAGCCTGCGGAGGAGACAGTTCCGTTGTCCGAGAGGAGATCGGCGCTTCGGGAGGTACGATATCGCTGCGCGAGGTGTCGCTGACCATTCCGCCGGGAGCCCTCGACCGAACGATCACCATTGAAATCGAGCGCTCGGAGGACGCGCCGCCGAATCAGTTTTTGGCGTCGTCGGCGGTGTACCGGTTTGGGCCTGCGGGGCTTCGTTTCTCTCGCTCCGCGACCGTTTCGTTTGTGGGCAACTTCGATTCGGAGCAACGCATCTACTGGTCTCGATTGGTTGAGGCAGGAAGCGACGAACCTACTGTGAGCACCGCGACCTACGAGCCTCGGCTAAGCCAGCCAAGGTCGTCGGGCCTGGAAGCGGAGGTCGACCACTTTAGTTTCGGTTTCGTCGGTCGCGAGCGCCCGGAAGGCGATGGCGATGCCGGGACAGATCCCGATGCCAGGGTGGATCCTGATGCCGGAGCGGACCCCGACGCCGGAGCGGATCCTGATGCTGGAGCAGATCCCGATGCAGGAACAGGACCCGATTCGGGAATGCCCCATTCGGGCGATCCGACGCTTGCGTTTCCCGGCACGGCAGCCGTCGGCGAGCCTCAAGGGCCCGTCGAAGGACTGTATTATTGTCGTACCGAAGCTGATTGTCCGGAGAGTTGGCGATGCAGTCCGTTGACGCGGAGCAACGACACGTTTTCTGACCCCGACGACGTACTCTCGATTTGTCGCCCTCCCTGCAACATGCCGAACGATTGCCCTGCGCCCTATGCGACGTGCTGCGATCAGACCTGTGATGGCTACTGCGAATATGTTGTGTCGCCCGCGAGCACGTCCGACTGCTGCGGCGGTGAAGGCGCTCGCGATCAGGATGGCGACGGAGTTGTCGACGAAGACTGGGACGACCTGCAGGCAAACTGTTTTGGCCTTTGTTCGCTCGGTGAATTGTGCGTTGCGGGAGCATGCTCGGCGTGCGTTCCTCCGGTAGACCCGCCGACTGGTGAAGACCCAGGCCCCGGCTTCCCAGGAACCGCCGAGGTGGGCGAACCCGGAGGCCCGGTGGCCGGCCTTCGCTACTGCAATACGGAAACCGATTGTCCTTCCGGTTGGATCTGTCGAGAGCAGGTTATTCGGTCCAGTATGTATGGACCGCTTTCGATTTGTCGTCCGCCGTGCGGAGGACTAGGAGATTGCCCCGATCCATTCGACGAATGTTGCGTGACGACTAGCCTCGCGTGCGACGACGACGACCTTGGCCATTGCGCGTTCAACATCGGGCCGATCAGCGAGCCAGATTGCTGCGGCACGTACGGAATCTTGGGAGACGATGACAGCGACGGGGTCACCGACGAGAATTGGACAGTGACCATCTGTGCGCCCAACTGGCTTTGCACGCCCGGAGAGGTATGCAGCCAAGGGTCGTGTATGTCGTGCGAGCTTCCGTAGCCTGCGTTGTCTTCGAGCGTACGCATCTTTGAACCCGCACATCGCTGGTTCCGCCACGGGCCGCCCACGGGCCGTCCGCGTGCACGCGCGCCACGTAAACTCCACGCGTTGAGTTCGTGGATGGAACGACAGCGTTTGCTTTGCTCGTATTTTCATCCGCTTGTCTATGCTCGAAAGCTCGTGCGTCGATCCCGGCACGTACGCTGCAACTGTCTTCCTGTTTGGCACATCTTGCTTAACGAAAGGAGGCGAGCATGTATCGTTCTAAACTGCCTACGGGAACGTCACGTGCGGCGGCTGCTCTGCTTGAGATTGCGTTCGGCGCGTTTGCGGCGTCTGGATGCGTGCTTTCACCTGAGGAACGAGCATCGTCGACAAGCGATTCATCGGTTGCTGGTCGAGTCGACCATATTGTGAATGAGCGGCTCAATGGCATCGCGGAACGGGTGTGGTTTCGTTACGCTGTCGATCCGGGCGCTACCCTGAGTAGCTACGCGGCGCCCGCGGTGACATCGCAGGCGAGTTCTCCGTGGCCAGGGTCTGGACCCTGTGGGGCCATCATGGTGGGCCCGAACGCCATGATCAGCGCCGGTCACTGTCATGGGGACGCTAAAACGGCGATGTTCCGGGTGTATGTCAGCGCGGCCATGCAGCAAGCCGAATCGTACAACTGCGACTATTTGATTCAAACGTGGCGGGAAAACGATTTTGCGTTGCATTGGTGTTTTCCGAATAACGGCGTCAACCCGGGCGACCGATGGGGCTACGTAGATTTGGATATCGACATCACGCCTCAGGGCAAGTTTCAGTTTATGAAGTCACGCGATCGCGTGCGCGTTGACGCTCCGGTCTACAGCATCTGGACAAACCCGATTACGTCTCTCGGCCCAGCGTTGCACAGCCTGTACTCCGAGGGGTCAATCGTGAACACACAAATCAAGGACTGGTTCAACTCGGGAGGAGATCCTTGTTCCCAAGACGATGATTTTAGCAACGGCGTGCGGACCAATGTTTGGGGGCGAAGCGGCGCGAGCGGGTCGGCGCAGCTGTCGTCGTCGAATCATCGCTTGTTGCTTCCCGCGCTGAGCGGTGCGCCGAATACCCCTGATGGCGGACCGTCGCGGACTGGTTCGGCGATGGCCGACATTCTCCGCTATTCCTTAATCTGGGATCCCGCTATCGATCTACCGGTGCCGGCATGCGGAGGACGCAGCGAACCACAAATCAACTTTCGCGCCTTGTCCACGCTTTGGAACCAAGGAATACGGTTTAGCAATACGGGGCTAAGCGACTACGTGAAGTACGTCGGCTTACTCGACGCCGATCAAGATGGAATCGTTGATATGCAGCACGACCTCGAGCGGTCGGCGGGGGAAGGTCAACGCTCCGTATATCGCCTCGGTTTTGAATCACATCGGCGTAACCAGCTTTGGAGCCGGTCTCCCAATACCGAAATCCATATCAGAGAAGTTGATGGCTTTGCGCGCACCGACACTCGGTCAGTCGGTTCAGGCGGATGGTATTCAGCGCTGTTGCATCCTCGACTGAACTTGAAGCAAGGCGCTCGCTATCTCGTCAGGTATACCGCGCGGGCGAGCATGAGCTCCGGCGTGGGCGTGTGCATCAGCGGACGGTGCTCCGACCACGCGTTGAACGCTGGCGAAACTCGAGTGTTTGTCGACGAGTTTCCAGCAGGGGGGCCGAATCTGAGCCTTTTGATTCGGGGTCGCAGCGTGACCGACTTCTACGATGTGGTCGTGGCAGAAGTGGGCGCGATGGTGGATTTTGAAACCCACGACCAGCGGCTCTTGTGGCACCGGCTCGACGCTGGGTCTTCGGGCGACAAAGCGTTTGTCTGGCCGAACGGAATCAATTCTGCGAGCGGCGTAGATTGGGCGGGAATCGTTCGGCACAGCGCTTCGTCCAGCCCGGTTCGTTACTCTTTGGCCACCCACCAGCTACCCATTCCGCGAGGGGATATACGGGTTTGCTTCAGCCATCGTCGTCTTGGGTTTGCCACGCTCGACCGAGGCATTGCCCGGCTTCGCAACGTTGTCTGGTCCCAAGTGACGTTTTCGCCGCGACCGGATCGGTGGACCCGTACGTGCACTCCGTGGGTTCGGGTGTCCACTGCCGACCACCTTCTCGAGTTCGGCGTGGCCAACACGGCGGCGTATACCTATGCCGTCGATCGAGTACAAGTCGAACGCCGACCTTCTCCGACGCCCAACCCGTCCGTTCCGTCGGTGAACGAAACCCGGCCGCGGCGATAACTCTGCTGAGGTAGCCCTGCCGAGGCAGCACCTGGGAGGTAGCTTTGGAGCCGGCGTGTGCCAAGCTTCTCCCTGGATGTGTTTCGATGCCGTGCTGAGTTAGGCGCCGCCGAGCCTCTTCTTCGGGGACACGACACCGCGTCAGCGACAGGACACCGCAGGCCCGCTCCGCCCCTCGTTCAAGAATGCGAACGTCTGGTCCCAGAACTCCGACCGCACTTCTCGCACCCCGAGATACGGCGCGTGCCCCGCGCCCTTCAGCACGCGCACTTTCGCCTTGCCGCCATACTCCGCCTGAAACGTCGTCACATCGGTGAACGGAGTAATCGGATCTTGGTCGCCCCAAAACTGAAGCACGTCGGCCTTCGCGCTGCTCACATCAAAGACTGGCAGTTTGAACCCTTCAAGGGTTGGCCCAGTGGCGTAGCGCCCGGGAAAATGCTCCGAACCGAACTTTGCCGCCTTCGGGTCTGTCGCTTTGAGAATCATCCCATACTGTTCGGGCTGCGTTTCAATGTAGCCTTCAGGTGCGCGCTGCAGCGCCTGACGAACCTGAGGCGCAAATAGCTGTCTCTTGAACGCAGGCGTGACGTCTTTGTAGACCAGCGACTGCAATACGAGCTTGCCTACGTGGGCGCGATCGATCGGGCTCTCATCGCTTGCCAGGGCAATCGCCAGCGAAGAACCCAAGCTCGAACCTAGCAAATCGACCTGCGCCACCCCGCGCCGCTCGCGAATCCACGTCACGATGCGCCCGACCTGCTCCAGCGTACGCTCGGCCGTCACCGAACGTCCATCTTCTGGGCTCGTGCTTCCTTCATAGCCTTCGTACGTGAGCGCATATGCGAAATAACCCGCCTTCGCCGCTTGGGAGAGCGCATTGAGCGTCTCATCGCCCACTTCGAGATCGTACTGCGCGCCCGTCACTAGCGTGCCCGTCAACATCAGCAGCGCGCGCTTCTGCCCGCGCGATTTCGCCGCTTCGACGAACCGCTCCATCACATGAAGCCGAACCCCATCGCCCACATCCACGCGATGATCGAACGCCACCACCTCTGAACAAGGCTCGGCCGCCGTCGTCGGAAGCTCGCCCCCGGAGACTGAAAGCAACGCGCGCTCCGCCGCCGCCTGATCTTCTACCGAAACCTGAGGCGCCGCCTGCGACCCTCCACAGCCCACAACTAGGCAACCCACAACCAGGAAGCTGCCGACCAACCTCGCTGCTCTGTCGAAAACCGTCGAACGCCCCACACCAATCATCATTCACCTCGCACAGACGCCGCTAGACTAACGATTTTTCTGACCCATACCACCCAAACATTCTTCGCGAGAATTTCCGGAGTATTGACGGCTACCTTGCCCATTGCTGAGACCTTGCCCGTAGCAGAGAACTTATCGACACAGCGCGCTCCGAGTTGCGCAATGATTCGTTTCTTTTGAAGAAAACGATGCCGGAGCGCGTGCGCATACGACCGCGCACGGCGGGGTTACGGCCCAACGGGGTCTTCCAGCGGATCGTCCGCGTCGCGCAGCAGGTCAAGCAACACATAGCCAGCCGACGATTCTTTGACGAGCTCAGACTCCTTCCATACGTCGACGATTTCTTTTCGCGTCGTCTGCGTGCTCCGAACCGCGACCAACCACCCTGGAATCTGGACATCGCTACCTGAGCGCTCGATGTATGCGACAATGTCGCTTAGGGTGACCACACCCGCCGGAGGGTCTCCTTCGTAGCCGAAGCAGAAGCCGTCTGCGTTTACGGCGCGCGCAAGTGTCAAACAAAGACCCAGAATCTCGCGCTTTAAGGATTCGTCAATCCGCACCTCGCCCCAAGGCTCTCGCGTTTGGTGCAGGGCGTATGTCAGACTGCTCGGAAAGCTCGCGCGAAGGAACGTTTTCAGACCGAGCTCATCGTCGCCTTGGTAGAAATCAAATCGAACTGAGTACCACCGATCAACCAACGCGATCGCGGTATCTAAGCCAATGTTGCGATAGCGCTCCAGCGCTTTCGACAGTTCTTCTTCGTTGGTAGGAAGCGCCGACGGCGGCTCGATCAGGGCAGGTGCGCTGTATTTTGTCGGAGTGTCTTCGTAGTACGAGATTTCAATGTCGTTCCGAGGGACAAGACGAACTCCCCTTGCCTTGAGCATAGGCGCAACGCGGAGCAGTGCGTCTTTCGGTGGAAGCTCGGGAATCGGGAACGCTATGCAACATCGAAGATAGTCGGACATCTGCGCGAGGCTCGTTTTTCTCAGTGAAGCTGTTTATCGGGTTTTGTCGGCCACCCTTTGGTGACGTTAGCGTTTCGTATTTTCTCTGCCGGCCCGGTGAGATGAAGTTTCGCTCCAGGGTAGTGTTTTTCGATGTTGGGGAGCTGCTTGGTAAGCGCTTGGACCTTGTCGAAATTCCCGCCTGCTTTGCATTCTTTGATTACGGTGTTTCCCTCGTCATCTCGAGTGATTACATCGAGATCAGTGACTTCTTTACCGCAATCCTTGCACACGATTCTCACGCTGGTCTCGATGAGGCGGCCTTTTTCGAGCTCGTCGTGCGCGACTTTGAGTTCGAAGTCGTAGCCCAGAATGTTCTTCTCTAGTCCGAGGAGCTCTTTCTTCACCTGTGCCACTTTTACCGGGGAGCGCGCGACGTTCTCCATTTTTTGTTCAAGCTTCGCTTTCCTTTTTTTTGCCTTTCGCGCTCTGCTTTCTAGTTGTTTGACTTGGTTTTTTGGTTTCTTTTTCGCGTCATCTCGAGCCGGGACACATTTCGTTCTCGGATGGGCGCACGGGCTCGAGACCTTCGACGAGCTAGATGGTTTGTGGACAACGCCCATCATGGTGGCCGCGTTCGGGGGATTGCCGTTCGGCCCGCAGTTGTTGAGCATCGGGTCACCTAGCAGCTGCACGCGCTTGCCTTCGATCTTCACATTCATTGATCCTGGGCCAACGAATCGCGTGATGCCGTGAGCGGCCGAAGAGACAATGCCGCCGCCGGTGCCCTTGGAGGCGATATCGCCTTGGCTGCCGAATGTGGCACCTTCTAAGGCGACGGGGTGGCCGTTGATCTTGACAGTTTTGGAGTAGCCCTTGGGAGAGATATTGCTGCGTCCAATATTGGGCAGTGGGGTTGGAACGAAAGGCGCCGGCGGCCCGGGCATTTTGCAAACATTGGGCACGGTAGCCGCGGCGACGCTATTCGAGCCTTTGGTGACGGGAGTTTTCGGAGCGTTGATGGCGACCTTACTCATTACGAAAGGCTTATCGGCGCGGCTCGCTTCGTGTTGCGTGATGATTCGTTTCTTTTAAAGAAAAACGATAGCGGCGCGCTTTTTGAGAGCGACTACGAAATCGCATGACCCCAGAAGTAGCGCTTCCCGACTTCGAAGCGGTCAAGCTCGCCAGACAGCCGGAGGTTTGTGAGCGTTCGGAGAATCTTTGGAACGATGGGCGTGCAGTCTTCGTCGAGGCAGCCCGCATAGGGAACCCCCGTCAAGCCTTCCAGTATCGCAAACGAGTTTGCGATGACGCCTCCATTGAGCTCAGGTTCTTCTTCGTCACAGAGAGCGACGATTTCATTCAGCAACCCTTTTGCGTCTAGCGGAACACCTGCGTATATCGCTGTTCGCGTGCCGTAGGTTTTTCGAATATCCGCGATCTTGTCGTCTACCTTGGCCACGTACGCATTGTCGTCCAACGTAGACTCGGCAAACTCGGGTGCTTCGACGTTGCCTTCAAGAACCGAGCTGCAGTGGTCCATCACGCGTTCGCTTTCTGATCGACTCGCTGATCGTCGATGACGCGCTAGGGCTGCGATCAGATCGAGATCACACGATAGTGCTGCGCACCGATAGGCTTCGAGACGAGTATCGTAGTCGGGGTGGACGAAGAACTTGCTTATCCGTCCGACCTCCGATGATGAGGCAGCGAGCGAGAAGATCATCAATGCGCAATCGCGAAGATGCCAGTCATCCGATTCTCTCGCCACATCCAAGAGGGCGTGTACGTGTTGAAAATCACCTCGTTGCGCGAAAAACAAAATACATGCGACGCGCTCCCAGAGATTGTTGCTACGTACGGATGAAGGGTGCTGAACTTCGGCAGGAAGCGTGTTCGCCCAACTCAACCCGTCGGTACACCGTGCCCAATCGGGGCCAATGAATTGTGGACGAATTTCATCAGTGCTCATGACTTAGTATTCCTCGTGATCGCCTGGTTCACCTTGTCCTGTATCCGGCGATCGATTTCGTCCACCAGTTCCTTGTCCTCGCCACTGTCTGGTTTGAGCACGAGTTTTTGATGCACTGGACAACCGCCGCATTTTGACGCAACTCCGCCTGTGTCGCTTCGATAAGGGGAGCCGAGGCCGTTGTCTTGCCGTCGCTAACCCACGAAGCGCTGCTCATGCTCTTTCGGAACTGCTCCGAACTGGCGCCGCGGTTGATTCAGGATTCGCTTGGCGTCGAGCTTCCAGAGTATTCAGAAGTGAGCGAGCAGTCGATCGACTTCACCGAGGCGCTGCCGACCGAGTATCGAGCCGATCTTGTAGTGCAGCTGAATGGTACTGACGGCCCGGTCGCAGGATTGGTGATCGAAGTGCAGCTGCGTCGCGATCCGCAGAAGCGTTACACCTGGCCCGTATACGCGGCGACGCTCCGGGCGCGGCTTCGATGCGACGCCTATGTCCTCGTGGT
>JANQQS010000003.1 GCA_028284955.1 Myxococcota bacterium
GAACTGGATTGTTGTGAATGTACGCAATGAGCGTGGCCAGTGCCTCGTCGTGGTGGATGACGACCGAGCGAGGTCGTTCTGCAAACACTTGGCCCAGTCCGTCGTGCGTGCGGTTCCACCAAAGCCCGAAGGCAGTGTGCAGAGGGTGCAATAGCGTGCTCAGTGGATCCTCCGAACCAGTGACCGCCCAATGGACATGGCTGCTCATCAGGCCATAGGCATTGAGGCTGACGTTCGTTCGAGCGGCGCTTCTTTGCACCAGATTCAGATACTTCCGACGCTCCTCGGGCCCGTGCATGCGGAACTCGCGATTTACGAATCGGGAAATGAGGTGGTGCGGAACATGGGGCGTGATGGGTCGTGCGATACGCGGCATGTTGCATTATTCGGTCGCTGAAACAGTCAGTTGCGTAGGTTCGGTAAATTTCTTTCCCCGTCCCCAATCTCTCCTGAATATGGCTGGTGGCAACGCGGGATGAAACAACCCGAGAACACGAATGGTACCCATCACCGGTCGTCCAGGTTGTCGTTAGGCCTCCGCATATGTTGCGGACATGATTCGCTCATGCTTGACTACATTTCTTGACTCGAGGCCGTGAGGATATCTGTTGTGCGTTGTTGTGTTTTTCTTGCACTCGTGCCGTTCGCTCTTGCCAACTGCACGGATGATTCGCCAGCCACTGTCGCCGAGGAGGATGCGGGCGGTACCAACCGAGACTCTCCTCCATCCATGGACGGAGGTCAGATGGCGACCGCGCCAGCTCTGTCCCCCTCGGCCGCAGCGTACGACCTCATCAGATCTGCGTTTGACCAAGAAGAGCTCCCAGAAACTTTGTTGTTTGACGTCCAGAGTCGTTGCGTAAACAGCAGCAGCTGCCGTGGTCCAGACGCCGAGCTATCGTGCGTTCGTTCGGTTTTAGAGTCGTACCGTTCGCCAGAGCGCCTCGCAGAAACGATGACCGAGCTTCGTCTTGCTGAGCAGGGGGCTCTCGTTTTCGACAGCGCTGCCGCGGAGGCGTGCATCGCCGCGCTCAGCAAATGCGATTTAACTTTCGACAGTCTGGTCAATGAGCGTCAACGCCCGGGTGGCGCATGCATGCGAGCCGTAGTGGGTACCAAACCACCCGGCGCGTCCTGCGTGACGAATCACGAATGCGCGTCAGAATTGTGCGACGGCTGCGAGGGCGAGAACGTTTGCTGCTCGGGCGCATGCGAGGAAGAGCCGGTGGAGCAGAGCATGGTTGACGGGCCATGCTCACGCAGACAATTTTGCGCTGAGGGTCTGTGGTGCAGCTCGGTCAACGGCGGCACCTGCCAACCACGGCTCTTGGAAGACGAAGACTGCGACAGTCTAGACCAATGCGCCGATGACCTAGTCTGCCGAAACGGCCGCTGCAAACAACCGCGACAGCGTGGCGAAAGCTGTAGTCCGGGAGAGACTCCTTGCGCGTTGCCTGGTGATTTTTGTAATCCTGATTCCGAAACATGCGGGCCTTTTCCATCCGAAGGAGAGAGCTGCGATTTTAGTGACCCTCCCTGCTTGAATTGTTGCGCCTCGGGTCTTCGCTGCGACGTAGACTCTGGTACTTGTGTGGAAAGAGTCTTTGCGAATGCAGGAGAGCGCTGCAGCGTACATAGCGACTGCGACGTTGGGCTCTTCTGCAGCGTTGTTGCAGTCCCTTCGCCTGGACAAGCCTGTGTCCCTCGCAGAGGAACCGGAGAGGCATGCAACGAGGACTTGCAATGTCAGTCGCTGAACTGCGAGCTCGTTTCAACCGGCCCTGATCGCCGAGGAACCTGCGGAACCGTCCCGCAATGCATGGACTGAGGCAACGATCTTGTCGAGCCCGGGCTTCATAACCAGCTCCGGCCCAACTTCCATCGCTACGGCGACAGCATCTCGGAGCTGGTTCGCGGCTCCAGGAGGCAAGTGGCCGGGGCCCGCCAGCCTGGGATCGCG
>JANQQS010000008.1 GCA_028284955.1 Myxococcota bacterium
AGGTCGTGAAGAAGGCAGCCAAGAAGACGGTGAAGAAAGTCGCCAAAAAGGCTGCCAAGAAGTCGACCAAAAAAGCAGCGCCGAAGAAGAAAGCCGCCAAGAAAAAGGTCGTGAAGAAGGCAGCTAAGAAAGCGGCGCCGAAAAAGAAAACGACTAAGAAAAAAGTCGCAAAGAAGACCACACCGAAGAAAAAGGCGCCGAAAAAACGAAGGCGCTGAAGTCTTTGAAGAGCTTCCAGAGCTCGGCGTAGGTGTTCACGGGTCAGTCGATCGGGTCACTGACTCTGAGAAGCGTCGTTGCCGGTTTCGCTCTTTCTTGCCGCTAGCGCGATGTCGCGCGCACCGTCAACGGTTCTCGCGGGTCGCCCACGCGCTGAAGAGCGTTCAGGTTCAGCGAGGACGACTGAAGCGCGTGCTCGACCGTGGGCTGGTATTCGGCGAAACATTCGTCGGTGTTCGTCGCATGAAGCCGGTCGGGCACGCGAATGAGAAGCTCGTCGTTCGAGAATCGAATTCCGGATAGTGCGGGGTCATCCTCGAGCAGCGCGCGAGCGCGCTGGGCTCGCTGAATGGCGTCAATGAGCCGCTGCTCCGCGGATGACTCCGCGAGACCACGTTTCCTAACGTAGAGGAGCCCCGGTCGGCCGTCAGCGTGGTCGATGGAGTAATCGGCTTCGTGTCCGATGAGCACCACGCCAGGGCCTTCGTGGACATGGGCGTAGTCGGCGACGTCGATGAGTAGTTCGTCGAGTTTCTTGTCGCGGATCCATCCGTGAAACACCGGAATGAACGATTCAAGCGGGGGTAGGGCGCTCGGGTCTGCGAAGAGTTTGATCTGAATTTTCTCAGATCGCTGAGGGCTCGTGCTCGTCATGGGGTCTCTGGTTGCCCGGCGGGCGAGGAGGGGCTGTCGCCGCCCGAGGCTCGTTGTTGTTCCATTCGCTGGTAGCACGCGTGGGCCGCTTCGAGGAAGAGCTGCGCTTCGTCGAGGGTGCGTCGCGCGATTTCGGTGTCGGCTTGGTCGAGGGTTTTGTTTGCCGCCGTGATGAGCAAATACTGGGCGAACTTACCTTTGGCGAAGGGGTCGTGAAAGAGCTTGGTGTCGTGCAGGTGGGTGCGGAACTGCGCGACTACGTCGTCCGCATCGTCGCGTACTTGCACGTCGAGATAGCGTACCAGCGCTTTGGCAGCGGTGACCATGGCTCCCAAACCGGCCTTCGCCGCCGCGCCGGAGTCGCCGCTGTCGAGGGCGTCTTGCGCTCCGTGAAGTTCTTGCTCGGCGGCTTGCAGGCCGAATTCCACAAACGGAACGATTTCTCCTGCGCATTCGCCGATCCCGAGATCGCCGATGGTGTATTCGCGCGGGTCGCCCCAATCGCTGTAGAAACTCTTGTCTTCCTCATAGGAGGGCGGCTTGCTGAACGGCTGGAGCAGCTTTCGAATTTCGGATTTGCCGATGCGCTGAAAGAACTGCTGAAAGCTTTCGTCCTCGTGCTTTTCCTGCGCGTATTTCTGCGCGATGGCGTCGACGACTTTGGGCACGTTTTTCGACGGGATAGCGGTCACTACGGTGCCGTAGGATTTTGCGTTCTCGCTCCACTGCCCGCCGAGCACTACGTTGAAGTGAGGCACCTTTCGTCCGCCGACATTGCGCGACACCCCCAAAAACCCGAGGTCCGCGACGTGGTGCTGGCTGCAGCTATTGAAGCAGCCGCTGGCTTTGATGCGTAGGTTGCGCACCGCCGGGTCGAGCTGGTCTTGAACCACCGTCAAGTGCTTGCGGAGTTCGCCGGCGAGGCCTCGCGACGAGGCGATGCCGAGCTTGCAGGTGTCGGTGCCTGGGCACGCGGTGACGTCGGTGATGGTGCTCGCGCCCGGCTCAGCCAGCCCGAGCGCGGCAAGCTTATCAAAGAACGCGGGCGCATCGGCGCCGCTGATCCAACGAAACGCGATGTTCTGTTCCACGGTGAGCCGCATCGCGTCTCCCGTGTAGGTGCGGGCGAGGTCGGCAAGCGCGCGTCCCTGCTTCGGCGTGAAATCGCCGAGCGGCAAAGTGACGGTCGCGACGTAGTAGCCAGCCTGCGATTGCGGGCGAAGGTTGGTCTTGGCCCAGGCGTTGAACGCGGGCGATGAAGATTCTGGCAGGTCACCGGCCGGGCGAACCGGGTCTTCGTCGGTCACGCTGAGGTCTGACAGCAGCGCGTTCCATCGTTCGTCGGGGCGGAGGTTCGCGCGTTCTTCGTCGACCAGACGCTTGAACTCGTCGATGCCTAGTTTTTGAATGAGAAACTTGATGCGCGCGCGGGCTCGGCTGTTCTTTTCGCCGAGCCGCGCGAACACCCGCGCCACCGCCTGGCTAAGGGGCAGCAGCTCCTCGGCGGGGCAAAACTCGCGCAGAACCTTGGCTTCGACAGGGACCGCGCCAAGGCCGCCGCCGACCACCACGCGAAATCCGCGCTCGATCTTGCCGTCGATTTCTTGAGTCAAAGCGACTGCGCCGAGGTCGTGAAAGGTGACCAGGCCGCAGGGCTCATCGGCGCATCCGGAGAACGCGATCTTGAACTTGCGACCAAAATCCTGAACGTCGGGATGACCAAGAAAATACTCTGTGGTGGCGTGCGCGTAGGGGGCGACGTCGAAGCTTTCGGTCGAGCAAACCCCGGCAAACTGACACGCGGTCACATTGCGCACGCTATTGCCACAGGCCTCACGGGTCGTGATGCCCACCGAAGCGAGCCGCCGATGCATGTCGGGCGTGTCTTCGATGTGGATAAAATGAAGCTGAATGTCCTGGCGGGTGGTCACGTGAAGAATCGCGTCGGAGTATTCTTCAGCCAAGTCGGACAACACTTCGAGCTGTTCGGCGGAGAGCTTGCCGAACGGAATCTTGATACGCTGCATGCCCGGCGCGTCCCACACCGTGTCGGGTCCCTTGGTCAGCTCGCCGCGAGGAAACGCGAGCGGCTTCTGTCCCGTGCCGTCATCGCGAAGCCCGTTGTCGTAGCGCTGTCCATACGCGCCGCGGCGAAGGCGCGTCTCGGCGAACAGCTTGTCGTCGAGCTTTTTTTGCTTTTTCAGCTCGATCTGGCCTTCAAAAACGTCGATCTCGCGCGCCAGATGTTCCGGCATGCGACCATCCAGCCGTTCTTTCCAACTCGCGTCTTTTCGATTGGCAGCGCTCATGGATATCCTCGTTCGAGCCGGGCGAATCTTGCTGGCCACGCTCGCATGGCTTTCACGCCTCAGCAAGCTATTCGGCAAAATCCCCGGCAGTCAAGTCAAGAATGGTGAGCTGCAGCCATGTAGGTCGAAAATATAGCCGAACAATGCTGAACTGTTGACGACTTTTTTGGTAAACAACCTCGCGCGAAGCGGCTCTGCAGGTTGCTCTTCAAGGTTGCCTCGCTTTCTCGAGTCTTCTTGACGCTCCGCGACCGCGAAGCTACAACCGTTCGCCCTTCGGGGATCGTCTAATGGCAGGACACCAGATTCTGGTTCTGGTTATCTAGGTTCGAATCCTAGTCCCCGAGCTCACCACACGATACTCTGCCTCGTCGGTTGAGTACGTGAACCTAGGCCCCATCGTCTAGTGGTTAGGACATCGGCCTCTCACGCCGGTAACACGGGTTCGAGTCCCGTTGGGGTCACCCGCTTTGGGTAGGGGCTTTCGTCGAAGCCCCTACCCAAGCGCGATGGAATATCTTACGTGGCCTCCGGGCCACGGGATGCGCCAAGCTTCACGCCGCCCTTCGCTCAGCCCCAACACGGGTTCGCCGAACGGGTACAAGACAACGCTCGGTAACGGTTCAGGAGCCTGCGTCGACGCCGCCGCGCATGCCAAACAACACGGTGTTGATGACATCATACGCCAGCATCAAGCTCAACGCGTACGACAGCCCCCAACTCCACAAAGCACGAGAACGCCTGTCGGTCACAACTGCGCGATCGATGCCAACAACGGCGAACACCAACGATACAATGACGCATGGAAAAACAGCTGCGAAAAACCTCACACCACCATTGATAGGCACAAACCAAGCACATAGAATTGCGGAAGCAATACAATAACCAGCTGCAAACAGAACCGTCGCCCATCCATTCGTAAATGCGCGAATGGCGCTTCGCATTTGAAACGCTATCGACACCAACAGCGCCAGAAAACAAACGGAAATATATCGCAACATTCCATGGGGTCGGATAGCCCCTGCAATATGGATAGCGCCGTCGACAATCCGAGACTTAATCTGATCTATTGTATGGTTCTTCCAATATTTTTTTGCGGACGGCAATTCTGAAATCGGCATGTCGGGCCAACCGTTCCGGTCTTCTTTTGCTCGGGTACCGGAAACGCATTCTCTCCAGTCATCGTACCACATATAAAAAGTGCTATTTACGTTGTAAAAGTATTGACCGTACTTCTCTTTGTTGTGATTCAGCACAGGTGATGCTGTTGCCAGAAACACCAGAACCACAAGCCCAGGGATAGCCAACGAGCGAGCGATTAAGGCCAACCTAGCCTCCGGCTTCGAACGCATTGCCACCGCAATCGCTCGCAGGAATGCAGCGGGAACGAACACAGCGATCACAGTCAGTGCCGACGCCTTCAGCATCCAGCTGATCGCAAGAGCGAATCCCGCCGAGAGCGCGAGCCATAGCTTGGGTGCTTGCAAGAGGCGAACAAGGAGGACAAACACCACGACGTTTGAGACGAAGTAGGATGCTTCGGCCTTTGTATAGGGGGCGTAGTAGATTACGCAACAAAATCCAATCACCAACCAGCTCACGACGCTGTGCCAGCAAGGCATCACCCTAAAGAGTATGAAGATGCTCATCATCCAAGCAGCCGTGACAAGCAATATGGAAAATGACTTAGCGCTCTCGAAATAGACAGCCGAATCGTCGCCTGAATTGTATAGGTGCGATATCACAAACGGATACAGAGGCCCTCGCGCTCCGTCTACAACGACACCCTTCTCGAGAGCGAACCGCTTAGCGTAGTCAAGATACGCAGATTGATCCGAGAAACCAGGTTTTGTATTCACTTCTTCCGCATGTTTGACCGATGCCGAATAGAATACCAACCCTCCTAAAACCCACACGCACAGACCAACTAGAACGCGCCGTGATATCGTGCGGCCCTGTTCGCTGGGTGTCGCTTCTTCTTGTTCCATGGTGCCGGTCGCCATCATTGCGGTAGGTGGCTAACTCGACGCTGGCTTCTACACGACGAGGAAAAGTCGACGATATCGGGGAACGCGGCGTCTCGCCGCATTCCATTGCGAACGCCGCTGCCGAGGACAACCTCAGAACATGCTTGGCCTGCAGATGAGCTCGGCGTCGACGGGGATGAGGCACTCGCAGATCCAGGCGTGCGAAAACGAATGATGTAGTTTTCTCGAAGGTGCTTGGTACGATGCTCTTCCAGGAACGTGAACCCTGCACGCTTGATCTCTTCGATGACTTGTTCTTTGCTCGCCCGGACGTGCTTCAGCATTGGTTTCGAGGTGACGCCTGGGATGCGTTCGAAATCGACGATGACGAGGGAGCCGCCCGGGCGCAGCGCGCGGCGGATGCTCGCGAGCATGGTCTGGGGGTATTCGAAGTGATGGTAGGTCGCGCACACGAACGCGAGGTCGATGGAGTGCGGAGGGAGCCGCACGGATGTTGTGGTGCCCAATATGGGTCGAACTTGAGCGAGGCTTCGCTTGCGGGCGAGCGCACGAAGTCTGCGTACGAGCTGCGGGGCGATATCGATGGCGTAGAGGGTGCCGTGCGCGCCCACCGCCTGCGCGAACAGGTGGAGGAAAATGCCCGACCCGGCGCCGATGTCTGCGACGGCTGCCCCGGGCTCGATGTTCGCCGTGCGCGCGATGATTCGTCGGTGAATGTAGACTTCGCGGGTCTCTCGCTCGAGGATGCTCCGGATCCGCGGAACGGTGGCCTGTTCGCCAACGTAGCGCTCGTTGATCTTCGGGTTGACGTTGCGCTCTGGGTTGACGTTGCGCTCTGGGGTGGCGCTGTCTGAGGTCGCGCCGTGTTTTGGGGCGGCGCCGTGTTTTGGGGCGGCGCCGTGCTCGACATCGCTGCGGTTCGAGTTAGCGCGGCGCTGCGATTCGATGTCGACGCCTCCCGCGGTGCGGCGATCTCGATGAGTGTGGCCAGTCGTGTCCCGCTTAGGGAGCGTGCTCGGGTTTGCGCACGACGCTGCGACGATGGAGAGCGCGGCGATGATTTGTAGCGCGTGTCGCGAAAACACGTCGTTCGGCTACTTTGTGTTTTGTTGACGAAAGAGTTGGTCGGTCTGTTTTTCGAGCACTCCGCCAATGATTTCTGTTTTGTGAAAGTCGCTGGCGCGATTGACTTCGCGAGATGTCAATTGGATTTGGCCGAATCCTTTTTCGGTCAAATGCTCGATGGATGTGCCGTACACAACTCGTTTGATGCCTGCCCACAAGATGGCCCCCTGGCACATCGGGCAAGGTTCTGCGGTGGTGAGCAGAGTGTATCGAGACCACTGCAGCTTTTCGTTTGTGTGCGTGTCTACGCATCGTTGAATCGCTTCGATCTCTCCATGGAGCACGGGGCTATCCTGCGACCGATTGATGCCTCGACAGAGTTCGTGGCCATGTTCGTCGACCACCATCGCAGCGAACGGGTACTTGGCGTTGTGTTCTTTCGCATGCTCGATGAGTTCTCTCATCTGTGGCTCGTAGGCGCGTGCTTGCGCGGTAGGATACTGCGGCGGTCGTTGGGAATCGCGCGCGCAGGACCAGGAGACGAGAGATGTCATGAACACTATCAGTAAAGAGCGACTCATAGACGGGGTGTAGCGTCTATTTTCCCGTCGCGCATTCGATGCTGCGGGTCGGTATCATTTGTTGTAGAGGAAGAATAATTTGATGCCGTTTGTTGATTCGCTTCACATTCGTGATGCTCTGGACTCGGACTGCGAACGTATGTCGGCGCTTTGCTTCGCTTCCAAGGCAGCTTGGGGCTACGACGCCACATTCATGGAACTGTGCCGAGAGCCGCTTCGCGTGACCCCGGCGAAACTGCGCGCGTGGACGGCTCGGGTGGTGGAAGATGGTTCGAGCACGCTGGTTGGCGTGTATGCTTTCAGTGTTGAATCCGAGAAGCGCTCGGAGGCAGAGCTGGAGCTCATGTTCGTGGCTCCGGAGGCCATGCGGCGCGGGGTAGGGCGCTTAATGGCGGATGATTTGCGGAGCGAACTTCGGCAGAGTGGAGTGGACACGCTGTGGATTCTTTCCGATGTTCAGGCGGAGCCGTTCTATGCAAAGCTCGGCGCAACACGCGTCGGCATGCGGCCATCTGATGCAGTGCCGAACCGGTCGCTTCCTTGGCTTCGTTTGTGCCTAGGTTAGACAGCACCTAAACCAGACAATGCCTGAGCCAAACAACGCAGCGCTCGTGACGGGGGCGCGAGGATTTGTCGGGCGCCATCTCGTTCCCGCGCTTGAAGGAGCCGGGGTCGCGGTGCGCTTGGCGAGCCGGAACGCATCGGATGAAGCCGAGGAACGCCGCTGGGTGCGTTGCGACCTTGGCGACCGTGACAGCATCGCCAAAGCGATGGATGGCTGCCGAGCGGCCTACTATTTGGTTCACGGCATGCAAGAGCGAGGAGACTACGCCGCTCGAGAGCGCGTCTACGCCGAAAACTTTTGCGCTGCGGCGGCAGCATGCGGGCTTGAACGGATCGTCTTTCTCGGCGGAGTCGCGCCGCAGGGAACGATGTCCAAGCATTTGCAGAGCCGCGTTCATACTGGAGAAATCCTCCGGCAAGGCCAGGTGCCCACGGTTGAGCTTCGCAGCGCCATGGTGGTCGGGCGCGGCAGTGCGAGTTGGAATATCGTTCGCGATCTGGCCAAGCGTTTGCCGGTCATGGTGCTCCCCCGCTGGCTGGAACACCGGTCGTGGCCGGTCGACATCACGGATGTGGTGTTTGCGTTGGTGTCGGCGCTGCACATGCCGCTCACGGAGTCTGCCTGCTATGACCTTCCAGGTCCCGAGCGGCTCACTCACCGGCAGCTGCTCGAACGCGTATCGGCGATCATGGGACGTCAGCCCTTGATGATCGGCGTACCGCTGGTGACTCCCGTACTGTCCAGTGTCTGGATTGGTCTGGTCACGCGCGCTTCATGGACCTTGGCGCGCGAACTCGTGGCCGGCCTCGCGAGCGACCTCGAACCGACGGGCCCTCTGTTTTGGAACGCGTGCGAGCGACAACCGATATCGCTCGAAGATGCGGCTCGCCGCGCGATCCTCGACGAGCGATTCGAAGAAAACCCCTCGCCTGCGACGACTGACGAGCTGCGGAAGATTGGGGTCGCGGCGAAGTCTTGGTGGACGACGCCGAGCGCGGCGGAGGGAAGTGATGGATAGCCGCAAATCGGCCGTTTGGTTCGTCGCGAGCGTAACCGCGGCGATGATGGTGGCGGTGACCACGTGGGGCATCATTAATGTTTGGCTATCGACCGCAGCGGTGGCGACCCTTTCGTGGGGGGCCGCGTGGATGTGGTTCCGCGAATCATTTCGCGGCTGGGCTCGCGGAGGCGTTGCGCATTTCAGCGCAGGAGCGCTCGGAGGCGTACTGATGGCGGCGGTAACCCATCTCGCCTTTCGGGTCGTTAAAGCGTGGATGCCTTCGGTGCGCGCCGATGTCGCAGATCTGTACCGCTATCTCGGAGATACACCCGGGCCGATCGGGGCATTTCCTGTACTGATAGCTGCCGTGCTGGCCGAAGAAGTTGTCTGGCGTGGGGCCGCGTTCGACGCTGTGGCGCGGCACTATCGCGACGGTCGTTTCGCGTCCGTGCGCGTGGTGGGGCTCACATCCATCCTCTATGCGATTCCCCAGACGGCAAGCGGCTCCCCGTGGCTGATGGTGGTTGCGCTGGTGTGCGGTGCCGTCTGGTCGTCGCTCCGCGCGCGCACCGGCAGCCTCGCGTTTTGCTCGGGAACGCATCTCATGTGGGACGCGCTCATCTTCGGCTGGTGGACGTTGCCAGTCTAGTTCCACCCACCTCAACTCAGCAGTTCATCGATTTTGGCGAATCGGTAGTCGAAAATGCGTTCGAGAGTGTTGCGCACGAACAGGCCGTGGGCGACGGATCCCAGTGGACCCAAGGGGAGTTCGTAGTCCACCACGTCGCGCATCTCGGTGCCGGTGTTTGTTCCGCGAAATTCGTGAAGATGGTACCAGCGTCGGTAGGGCCCGCGGATTTGATTGTCGACGAAACGAACTTCGGGCTCGTAGCGCTCGATACGTGCCTGCCATCGTACCGGTAGGCCGTAGAGCTGAAGGCGATAGTCGATGAGCGCGCCTTCCTCCATGGCGATCGGGCTCGGGGTGACGATGTTGAAGTTTAGAAACGGCGGGGTGATCGCTTCGAGGTTTTCGGGTCGCGAGAAAAAGCCAAACACTTCCTGGATAGGGCGTTTGATGAATTGGGTTCGTTCGATTTGATGGCTGGGCATAGCGGCGAGCAATGTACACGGCGCTGCGCGATGGGGTAGGGTGGGCATTATGATGCATCGCGCGCGCTCGACACCGCAGCTCGCGAAGCTCGTCTGGTTGGGGTGGGCGGCGACCGTCGTGCTGGGAGGATGCGACGAGAAACAATTGCCACCGCGCAGTGAACGTAGCCCGTGGCACGAATGGTCCGAGGCGGAACTTCAATCGGCGCTGCGCGACGCTTCGCAGCGCGCGAAAACTTTGGAGAAGCGAGTGCTGCTCGAGTTCGTGGCGCCGTGGTGCGGCGATTGTCGCGAAGTGGTTCGCGTCTCTCAGCAAGGCGCGGCCAAGCGCGCGATCGAAAAGCGCTACGAACGGTTGTTCGTCAACGTAGGCAAGTTCGACCGGCACGAGGCGCTGCTGGCGAAGTACCGCATCAAACGCATCGCAACGTTGGTGGCGCTCGAGCCCGACGGAACACGCATCGCGCAGACCACGCTCGAGCCAGTGAGCAAGAAGCAAAAGTTAACCCCAAAGGCGCTAGCCGAATGGCTAGACCATCCGATCGACAACCGACCCAGCGCTCCGTAGCGGAGCGGGTTTGCGAACGCGGGCTGGATGTCCTGTTGTAGGGGCCATAGTCGACAGCAAATCGCTCAACCGTCCGCACATTTCTTCCGCGAACCAACAAACATGCTCGCTGGTGAGGCGAAATACGCCACGCCCGGATTGGAACGGGTATTGCTGGCAGGGCTGCGTGACTCGAGCATCCACGGTGGTCATGCTCTGCTCGCTGAGCAGCGCATGCATGGCGTCGACCGATGTCGATTCGATTTCGACAAAAGGGCGCAATGATGTCCCGCTTATGTCGGATCACTGGTCGTTTCCTTCGGCATTGGCCTACCAAAAACAAGTCAACGGGGGCGCGACATGCGGCGTGACATTGGTTTGGCCCACGGCCTCGGTGACTTCGGCGCATTGCGTGGTGGGTCATGTTCCGGAGTACATACGGTTGCCGAATGGTTTTCGCGTGGTCGTGCGCGATGTGCACGTGATGCCAGACTACTGGGTGTATGCGCTGGACCCTGAGCTCTACGACTACGCCATCGCGGCCGACGTTGCGGTGATCGAGCACGCCGAAGTCCATAGCATCAAGCCCGCGCGCATTGTTGCAGTCGCTCAAAAAGGAGAAAACAAGCTCCGAGCGGTCGTATACGGATTCGATCAGTCGGGTGAATACTCAAGCACGCGTCAAATCGCCAAGCTTGACTTGACCAGGGTGATCAATCTCAGAGGATACGAGAGGCCTCGATTCAACGTGGACTATCTTTCCACGAAAGTACGCTCGCCTACGCTCGATATTTGCTCGGTCGATAGCGGCAGCGCGGTCTTTCTCAATGCGCTTCCGCAAAACCAACTCGTCGGCATGGTGTCGCACATTTCAGGCTGGAGAACCGTAGGATCGGGCAGCGCCCAAGCGAGCTGCGCGAAGGAAGCGATGGTTACGTATCTGGGCGCTCGGAACACCCTCGAGTTCATCAATGGCTACCGGAAGGGCACTACGCGCTGACTACGGCGAGCACGTTCCGTTGTGGCTCTGGACACTCACCGACGACGTGGTGTCCGTACCGATGTGCCACGCCGCGACGTAGCGGTTGGTGGCGCCGCTGAGCAGCTGGAGTTGGATGTCGTGCACCGTCGCGCCGTCTGGCACCGTCGCGAGAACGAGCGCTTCGCCGCCCCCCGGAGCATCAAATGGGCCGCGTGACGCGCGCAGTACACGCAGGACAATGGTGCGGCCGCCCCGTTCATCTCGCTCGACGCCAAGGAGCAACGGATGGCCGTCGACGAGCACCATGCGCGCTTGTTCCACCGACGATCCGGCGGGCCGGAAATCGACGCTTTCGCCGACCGCGCGGCACCTCGAATCACAGGTCAGTTCAATGAAGCGTACTCGGCCGCCTACCGGGAAGCTCAGCAAATACCGGGAGGTCGACGTTTCTTCTTCTACGAACGCCAGCGAAGGCGAGCCCGCGATTCCTGGAGCGGGAATCGTCGACACATTGGAGGGAACGCTCAATCCATGCCACAGCGCAACTTGGGAATCATTGCGCAGGAGCACGTAACCCGCGTTCGACACCATTTCCATACTTGGCGCGTCGAAGTCTGAAGGAAGGTTTCGCGTGAGGTTGCCGTTTCCGTAGGTGGCATCGGTGACGCGAAGAATGGTTCGGTCGTCGATTCGCTCTCGGGTGAGCCCCTCGAGTTCGTTTTCAGCTCTTTGCACAAGCGCGCCGCCGAAGAGGATGTCATCCGGATCAGAACGGACGCGGCAGGTGTATCCTGCAGGACCGAGCTGCATATTGGTGGTGGAGAGCGAAAGGTAGGTGAACATGCCGCCGTCTGCGTTCTCTGCGAGCACGATCATGTTCAAAGTCTCGGTATAGAGGCCAAAGCCAATCGATTGGATCGCGGTATGGGCGGGGCACGTAGCCGTCTGAAGCTCAGCGTCGATCGCGAATTCAGTCGCCTCGGATGGCGATTCCAGCGCAAAAGAATGCAGCTGCGTGGGCGTGCTGACGGTGGCGCCGAGGGTCGCCACAAAGGCGAGCGGGCCTTCGGTTGGCCTCGGCATGACCGACAGTGCGATGGGTCCGCGAAGGCCCCGTTCGTTGCGTAGTTCGTGTGCGCCGGAAAGCTCGTCGGCACAAAAGACGCACCGCTGATCCAAGCACTCCACAATACCCGGCGCGCCGCAGTCGGCCGACGTGTCACATTCGGGGACCTTCGGTACGCTACTGTCCGCCGTGGTGACACTGCCGTCGCCAGTATTCGAGGTTCCAGAATCACCTGTGTTTGCTCCACCATCGGCGGTTCCTGTGCCTCCGCGATGGTCGTCTGCATCCAAGATTAGAGAGCAGCTCGCAGCGAACATCAACATGGAGAGCCCGAACAAAGATAGGCCGAGCGTCGCGCGGCGGTCCCGTCTGGAGGTGCGCGTGTTCATCAAAGCTCCCCCGACACAGAAATGCCCGCCACCGATCGTCCTACTGCCGGCGTGAGGGTGAGGCGCTCCTCGCGTTTGTTGCGTCGCACGAGTGCGATCGTGAGCAGCGCGCCGCCGGCTACCGCAAACGCAAGCCCGGTGTACAAGCTGATATCCGCGGTGAGGTTCAGTCGGTTGAGGCGTGACACGTCGTCGCTGGTGCACACCCGACCAGCGCTCGAACCGCATCGATCAGCGAGGTCACCGTCTTCGCTGAGTGCGAGGCCCCCGGCAATTGAAAACGCGATAAGGCCTGCGGCGCCAACGCTCAGCCCGGCGATGCCAAGCCGGGTAAACAGCGGCCCCTTCTCGTCTTGCGAGACTGCTGCGGAGGATTGCGATGCGGGCGCATTCCGCTGGGCATCTCGTTCTGCTTTGCGCGCATCGGATTGCGCCCGAGCACGGAGTTTTCCGAGCCGGGCTTCTAAGTTTGCGCGTTTCTCTTCAGCGATGTCCTTGTTGAGCGCGAGAAACTGCTCGAGCCGTTCGGCGGCATGCTGGTGTCGTCCGAGACGCTCGAGCGTAAGATAGATATTGTAGAGGAGGCCCACACGCGCGCTGAGATGGTACGCCGCTTCGAACTCGCGCAGCGCCGCCTCATAGTCGCCCCGGTCGAAATACAGGCGGCCGGATGCGAAATGGGTTTTCGCTTGCTGGTCGGTTTCCGACTGCGCGGGCGCTTCCGATTCGGGTTGGGCGTGCGCGGCTCCCGTCGTAAACCAACCGCCCATCGAAAGCGCCACGAGGGCTATCCGTACAACGCAACGCATGCCTAGCACCTCGCCTTTCGTTGCGCGCGTCGTCGCCGGAACCACCAGCCAATCCCCATCGCAAGCAGCAAGATGGGCGCGGCTCCCGATCTCGATTTCGCGCCCGCGTAGGCAACCGAGCAGCTTCCTCCGCTAAGGCCTCCGCCCGACGTGTCGGCTCCTGCATCACCCGCGTCAGGACCCGCATCTTCACCAGCATCTGTTCCCGCGTCGACCCCTGCGTCCATGTCCGGGAGACCGCCGTCGGCGCGCATCATCGCGGTACAGCCGCTACCGCCGGCATTCGGATCAATGCCGTTTCCGACGAAGCCGGGGTCACATTCACACGTGAACAACACATCCGCATTGACGGTCGGATCGTCGTCCATGCAAGTGGCGTTGGCATCGCAGTTGTCGGTTCCGGCGGCGCATTCATCGATGTTCACGCAACCGTCCGGCGCCTGGCCATTACCCTCTGTGCCCGTGCGGCAGGTGCACGTGGTGTCCGAGGGGTCGGGGCTCGGGTCGTTGCAGTCGGCGTACTCGTGGCAGGAATCCACCCCCGCCATGCATTCGTTCACCAGTGCACACGTGGTGTTGTCGAACATGTAACCGGCCGCGCAGCTACAGGAGTAGGAGCCGGCAGAGTTGGTGCAACCGTTCCCTGCCGCGCCGGCGCCGCAGGGGCCCGGTTGCGGGTCGCATTCATCGACGTCGGTGCACGCCGTGGTGCCGGTTCCCGCATACCCGGGACCACAGGTGCAGGAAAACGATCCGCTGACATCGGTGCACGCAGTGGCGCCGGCGCCGCAAATCGATTCTGGATCGCCGCTCGAACATTCGTCGACGTCGACGCATACGGTCGACCCAGTTCCGGTATACCCCGCGCCGCAGGTGCACGAATACGAACCTAGGTTGTTGGTGCATCCGGTAGCGCCAGTTCCACACGCCGCGACGGCGCCGCCGGAGCATTCATCGACATCGCTGCAGGCCGTGGTTCCCGTTCCTGTGTATCCGGATCCGCAGGTACAGGAGTAAGACCCGGAGGAGTTGCTGCACATGGTGGCCCCGGTTCCGCACGCCGCGACGGCGCCGCCGGAGCATTCATCGACATCGCTGCAGGCCGTG
>JANQQS010000027.1 GCA_028284955.1 Myxococcota bacterium
CGTGCATCCTGGCGGGGGAGTTCGGGTGAATCGGCGGGGTCGTACCCCGACGAGAGGGTCTGGGTGCCAGACCCTAAAACAACAACGCGGCGGGGCCCCAGCAGTTCAACCCAACGCAAGCAGGTCACGTGCCTCCTGGCGGGGGAGTTCGGGTGAATCGGCGGGGTCGTACCCCGACGAGAGGGTCTGGGTGCCAGACCCTCAAAAAACAAGGTGGCCCCGCCACACGTCGGTGACCGCTACCGTTGCTCCCTTCCGGGCCTGGCGGGGTTCACGGGCCGACGTTGGCGAGACCGCAAGAAACGCGCTGCGGCGTCGAAAAAGTTGGCGCTCTCGGGCGCCTCAAAAAGGCTCAGCGGAGAGGGAGGGATTCGAACCCTCGGTACCGTTTCCGGCACACACGATTTCCAATCGTGCACCTTCGACCACTCGGTCACCCCTCCCTCGAATACAACCTCCAAACAATGACCGACACCTCACCCTATCGTTCGCATCGACCCTCGCTCGCGTTCGCGTAATGGCGGAGAACGTGGGATTCGAACCCACGGTACGGTTGCCCGTACACTTGATTTCGAATCAAGCGCCTTCGACCACTCGGCCAGCTCTCCGCCGCGGAAACTAGCAAAGGATGTCGATGAGTCAACAGCGCTACAGTTTGGCGGCGAGGGTGCCTTCAAAGTGACTCTTGAACCCTCGATTGCGCCGCAATACGTGATTTACGAGCGATATTCAGCCAGAATGATCTAAGGGAAAGCAGCTTGCGGGATGCGAATTTGCGGAGCGCACGCGCGGTTGAGGGGAAAGATGGGCTTGAGAGTATTCGCCGGAGTCGTGTTGGGACTCATGGTCGTGGGCTGTGGTCGATCGGTTTTGGTGGTGGAATCAAGGGACGCAGGCCGAGACGCCAACTTGGATGCGACCCCGGCCGATGCCGCAACAGACAGCTCCATCGACGGTGGATCGCGCCCGTGCGGCGACGGTACCTGTTCCGACAATGAAGATTGCTTTACCTGCCCCGCCGACTGTGGGCTCTGCGAAGGATGCGGCGATGAAACATGTGCAGACAACGAAGATTGCGCGTCGTGCTCAGTCGATTGTGGTTTCTGCAGCACCTGCGGTGACTCAACCTGCCAGGAGGAGGAAACTTGCGCTTCGTGCCCCACCGATTGCGGCCAGTGCGCCACCTGCGGCAGCGGTTCATGTGACGAGGGCGAGACGTGCGCGTCGTGCCCTGCCGATTGCGGTCTTTGCGAAGGATGCGGGGACCGAATGTGCAGCGATGCCGAAGATTGCACCTCGTGCCCCGGTGATTGCGGCGTATGCGATCCCTGCGGCGACGGTTTTTGTCGCGCCGAATCGGGAGAAAACTGCCTGACCTGCGCACCCGATTGCGACGAGTGCCCACCGTGCGGCGATGGAATGTGCGATGCACGCACCGAAAACTGCTTTACATGCCCGGCCGATTGCGGGGCGTGCGAACGCTGCGGCAACGGCTTTTGCCGGGGAACGGAGACCTGCGCGAGCTGTCAGCGAGACTGCGGCGTATGTGCCGTGTGCGGAAACCGCGTGTGCGAGGACGACGAATTTGAAAGCTGCCTGAACTGCCCCGAAGATTGCGGCTCCTGTCCCGGAGTCACGTGCATTGAAACGCTGACCTGCGTGGTTGGATGTTTCGAGTTCGGGGATGGCATCCCAAACGTCGAAGTCACCTGCCTCGCCAACTGTCTGGCCCGAGCGTGCTCCGACGTGCAGTTCTTCGTCGACCAGGCCGTCAACTGCGCCATTGCCAACATTCTTCGCTGCGGCCCCAACCTCGGTTGCCTCACCCGAGCGTGTAGCAGCGAGTTCGGTGCCTGCACCGCCGCACCAGCCTGCATGTAAACGAGTCGATGACTCAGCCGGACGGGCGCAGTTCGAATATGTATTGGTACGCGAAAAGTGGGGGCAAGGTTTGACCGAGCCAACCGTCGATCTGCGAAAGTGTGGAACTCACGGGCGTCACGGAAACGACCTTTTCCCAAGGAACGGGGGTCGTCCATTCCGATTGAATCTCGAGCCCGGCACCCCGAAATAACCGGCGAGCGCTTGAGCGCGTAAAGAAGCGCAGATGAGTGCGGTCCAAAATGCCCGCGTTGGTATATTCGAATCGCCCAGCTGCGAGTTGAGCGCGCACCGACCAATGCGCCACGTTGGGAAGCGAAACCAATAGTCGCCCCGCAGGCTGAACATAGGAAAGCGCCTGTTCGAGCAACTGTTCAGGAAACGACAGATGCTCGAGTACGTCGGCGAGAATCACACAGTCGAATTTGCGCTCTGAGATATCCGGGACTCCCTCTGCTAAGTCGGCTTTTACAAAACGGTCGAGCTCCTGCGACGGGGGACGCGCATCCACTCCAACCACGTAGTGTCCTCGCTCCCGCAATCGACCGCCCAGTTCGCCCGAGCCGCAACCCAAATCGAGGACTCGCTGGGGGCGAACCCCGACCAGCCGCTGCAACTGCCCATGCGACGACTGCGGGTCGGTTTTCATGCTGTAGCGCGCCGGCAAACGATATTCGGCGAAATCGTGAATCCCCAGCTCGTGAATCTTGTACTCGAAAACAGACTTGACCACGTCCTTCGCATATTTGAGGCCGTTGACGTGGCAAATTTCATCGCCGTAGTACGTAGGAATAGGAACCTCGCGAATACGCATCCCCGCAGCGTGAAGCTGAATGATGATCTGGGTATCGAAATGAAAGTCGCTGCTGTTCTCGTGGAACGGCAGCTTGGCGAGCGCATGACAGTCGTATACTCGATATCCAGAATGAAACTCGCTTAGATTCATCCCGAGCATTGCGTTTTCAACGGTGGTTAAGATCTTGTTGCCGACAAACTTGTAGAGCGGCATGCCTCCGGCTCGTGCCGTTCCGTTGGTGAGCATTCTCGAGCCAAACACCGCTTCCGCCTCACCTTTTGCAACTGGTGCAATCAGCTGAGGAAGTAGCTCCGGCGCGTACTGGCCGTCGCCGTGGAGCAAGGCAACGATGTCGTATCCTTGCTCGATCGCGTACTGATAGCCTTTGATTTGGTTTCCGCCGTACCCCAGATTGCGATCATTTCGAAACACGCTCAGTTTGGCTTTTCCGAAAAACTCTTTGTATCCAAGGCCGACGAGATACGTGTCGTCTTTGCTCCCGTCGTCGAACACAAAGATTTCCTCGACCTGCTCCCAAACCTCCCGGGGAACTCGGTCAAGAACCTGACGTAGAGTCCCTGCCGCGTTGTAGGCGACAATGAAGATTGCGATGCGTTTGTTCATTTCTTGTCTCGGTGAGATAGCTGGCTCAGATCGATGAGTCGATAGTGCCTGGACACCGCTGCGACTGGCATATCCGGCCTCAGCGCCTCAAATCCAATTTTACGATTCCGACTGAACGCCAAGTCCACGGCACGGTTGAAAGGTTTGAAGTACTTGGGGGGATGGTCAAGGTGCCGGGTATCTACGAGCAGATGAGTCACTCCATGTTGCTGTTTTAGCTTGATCATCGGAGCCGTAGACGAGGCGAAATAGGCAGCGATTAGCGCCCGCATTCGTTTTCGCATCTCGACAACGAACGCGGTGTGAAATGCCTGGTGGGTCTCCGCGTTGATGAACGCCCGTCGTCGCGTTCGGTATGGAACGTGGTCCATCAACCCGATGGGGAAACCAGCGACCACCGAGTCTCGCGGAAGTCTCCGGATGATTCGAAACACGCCGCGGTCATCGGGGAACCGGTCCTTACCCGCGGCCTCCACCGAAACGTCTGCGGCAAACGAAATCATGCCGAGCAGCGCGACTGCAGCAACGATGGTGCGCCGCACCACCCTTGCGCTACGAGGAATCAGAATGGAGTAGAGACCTGCCGGCGCTGCGGCAATGATCACAACGACCCATGGGGGAATTAGATATGTTGCATATCGCGGCGGCAGGTATAAGCGCGGCGGGAACTGACACGCGAGAACATGAACAAGCCACCCCGCGAGCAATACAACGCCGACCCGTCGCGCAGCGGAGTTCGTTGCAAAAAGGCGGAGCCACGCCACGACCGCGAGCAGGCACACGATGCTTAGCCAATCTCGTTGCTTTCGAGTCCGCTTTGTCTTGTACTCCTCCGAGCGCATATATTCGTATTCGCGTTTGTCTTCATCTTGCTTGCGGATTCTTCGCCATTTGCCCCACTTGAATAAGGTGGTTCCCGGAAACGCCACGGTCTCTTCCGCAAGACGAAGCGCTTCTGGCACAAACCCCAGAAACGGTGCGCGATCACGGGGCGAATACCGTCCGCCGGGCCCCGCTTCAGGAAACTCTTCAACATCATCCCGCGTGATCACCGTTCCATAGCGGCCAGACCCAATCATCGCGGGAGCGAGCACGACGGCGCTTGCTACGGCTGTGCCCACCACCCATATCGCTCCACGGGTGCGCGACCAGCCAGGCCCGTCTTCTTTTGGAAGGACAAACAACCAAAGCGCCAAGGAAAATCCCAGCGTAACGCCAGCCGCCGGATAGAACGCCGCTCCGACCACCGTCAACGCAGCGAGAAACCTAGGTCTTCCGGTCGCGAGCGCTGCCAAACCGAGCGCGATCAGCGGAAACGCGAATCCACGAGGCAATCCTCCCAACATACGCCTGAGGAAGAGATCTGCCCCGACGCAAAAACAAAGCGCGAACAGCACGCCCCCCCAGCCGGTAAATCGATATGCGGCGATGCTCAAGCCGATCGCAGTAAGCAACCACAGCACGTACGGCAGATGGGTTGACAAATCTTCGGGATGCCACAGCCGCGCTCCTGCGACGTACAGTCCTTTGAAGCCGATGGGAAGGCAATCGAGGAAGTAGGTGGCCGCGTAGTCGTCTTCGAACTGCGGTTCACCGTCCCAAAGAAAAAAGGGGACGACTTGCTGGGTCACGTCTCCTTCGTAGATCACCGGATCGAGCGACCGCTCCCAGTTCTCGATCAAGTTGTCCATCCACAGCGTGTTCACCACTAGCGCGACAAAGCATAGTCCTGCCACGTACATCGTGGCTTTTCCGGCACGCCGGCTCAAAAACTTCTCCAACCGGGAAATGATCTCGGCGCACACGCCCGCAATCTTGCTTTGCGCTTTTTTCGCTCGACGCAGAAAGGCTCGCGTGTCCATCAACGCGAAGCTCGAGCTCGACGATACGCCGGGCCTGGGTAAATGGTCACGTACTCGATCGCGTTGAGGTGCACTCGATGAAGAGGCGTACCGGAGGCACCTGCCGGCGGTCGATGTCGGTCACGTCTACGCTGACGATTGCACAGATAATCGACCACGTATTCCGCGCGCAACGCCGACACGCTTCGAAAATGCAGCCATGGCCGCATAGTTTTTCCGTAGCCGGGAAAGTGGACCGCGGGCACTACGCCACCTGATTCTGGATCCAACCTTCGAGCATCTGCTCCGATCCAAAGCGCCGCTTCTCGGAGGCCCTCTCCCCAACCGAGAACAAGGGTTTCTTCGGGCGACAACCCGGGCAGGCGCGCCGTCCACGCCAGCGGCAATGGATGAAACGCAACGATTCTAATCGTGCGCAAACAAAAGAAAGAGCAAACCACGACGAACGCAACTATGGAGATTCGACTACGAATGGAGTCGCAAGAGCCCAAACGGCTCCTAAGCGCTAGCCAGAGGCTCCCGATTCCTGCGGTCGCGACGACGCAGAACATCGGCAACATGGTCACGAAGTAACGAGCACCTTTTTTGGACGAGGCCAGCAACGTGAGACCCCACATCGAATATGCGACAAGGCATGACCAGCCGATTCGACGCATCGGTAGCGAGCTCTGCTGAGAATGGCCGGAGCGCGCTTCGAAAACCGCGAAGACGCCCGACAGAATCACAAAGGTGATCACTCCCGCCAAGACCTCCGGAGAGGTCCGTAGGAGCACCGCCGCAGCATAAAGCCCAGGCCCGGGGTCCTTAGCATACGATTTGCCCCACGCGAACGAGCGATGCCCGCCTTCGGCGAGACCGGTAACCCCGGTAAAAAACCGTTCCAATACCGTTTTCGGATCGAACAGAAGCTCTGGGAGAAGCGCGCCCGCAACGACGAAGGCGCAAAGCACCGCAACGAGCAAACATCCAACGAGACGACTTCGCGCACCTCGCGGGTCGCGAACAAAATTCGCGATGTAGAGAATCATCGCGCCCGCGGCCACCATCGCCGCTGATGCCTTCGAAAACACTGCGGCAGCCCACAAAGCTCCGCTCATCGCGCTCCATCGGTAAGAGTACTCGCGAATCGCCGTGATTTGAGTAAGCACCGCGAGAAACCCAAGGCTTGTCACCAACATATCCAGATGAAGACTGCGAGAGTGGGCAACCACAAATGGCTCTGATGACAACACGAGCGATGCAAAAAGAGCCCATCCGGAAAGCCTCGGACCAAACAGTCGCCGCAGCAGGGCAAAGACCGCCGCACAAGACACACTCGAAACCAACACCACCGGAAGTTTCGCGGCTCTTAGTAGCTCTGGAGAAAGAGCCGTATGTTCGAGCCCAAACCCTCGTTGGAACAATCCACACAGCCACATGTACGTGATTCCAGGATGCGGAGACTGCCACATCTTCGACCACTCGCGCCGCTCAAGCGCACCCCAAAAACGCGTCGTTCGAGTGAGCCACAAATCGGCATCGGGATTCAAGCGCGCGTCGAGGTCGAATATGCGGAGCAGAAAGGCATACCCGAGCACGAAAAAAAACATCAGCCATGCCGCCCTCGGGCTGGCCATCCACGGGCTGGCCATCCAATCGTCTCGAGGCTCCGGATTCGTCGTTTGACTCAACAGCATGCGCAGACCCGGTGGGCTTAGCTGCGTCGAGGCTCGTTGTCACACGGTATTCATACGCCATGCCGGGTCTTCAACGAGCCTTGAAACAAGCGCGTCAAGCACCTCCCGCGGAGTCTTGGTCAGCGAGTCGTATCTGTTCTTCAACCTCAGAATCCTTCGGCAACAAGCGACGCCGCGCAAAAATACCCTCCGGACCTCCTAGTTCGCGTGCCCATGCTCCAAGCGCTTCGAGGCCCTCTGCGCGACGATGGGCGGAGGAATAGCCGAGCTCCCGAATCGCCCGCTGCTGATCAAAACTCGCGCTTCGACCTCGCCTGACGATGTCGGTCGGCCAAAGACCAGGGCGGCCGCGACGGTGACGCAACCAAGCGCGCGCGTAAGCGATCGAATAGGCTCCACCGATGCGCGGCGATGGCAGGCCCAGCGCATCCGACAGCTCGCGATAATACTCACCGGCGAGCGTGAGTTCATTGTCAACGATGTGGTAGATCGCACCGCCCGCATCCGGCGCACCGATCGCCATGAACACAGCGTCGACCAAGTTCTCAATGTACGTGGCCGCAACTAAATTGTCGCCTCGCCCGGGCACGTACACTCCGCCCGCGAGCCCCTCCGCGCAAAGCTCTGGCAGCCCGCGCAAATCGCCCGGGCCCCATACGGTCGCCGGACGAAGCACGACGGTTTGAAACTCGGTGGTGCCCAGACCGACCACGATCTCTTCCGCTTGGCGCTTGGAATGCGCGTGTGCATCGAGAGGCTCGCCTATCAGATCACGGTCTTCGTTCCAGTTCACCCGCTTCTGATTGCATAGCGTGACGTCGGTGCACGAAAGGTGAATCATGCGCTGGCATCCAGCCCGCTTGACTGCGCGGGCGACGTTGGATGTGCCCGCAACGTTCACCCAGCCGAGCACACGAGATGGTGCGCGATGCGAGGCCACCGCGGCGGCGTGAATCGCAACGTCGCAGCCTCGTGCAGCCTGCTCGATCGCCCGGGGATCGCCGACGTGCCCCTCGAATACCGTCGCCCCGTGTTTCTTCAGCGCTCCCCAGTCCTCCAACCTCGAAACCTGAGATCGTCGCACCAGCGCGTGCACCCGATGCCCGTCGGCAAGCGCGCGGCGCAACACTGCCCCTCCCACAAACCCGGTTGCTCCGGTCAATACGATCCGCACGTCGAAACTGAGCCTAGCCCACCGAGACCCCCGACGCCTGCTATGCTGTGCACTGGTGGGGGGCCTCGACACGAACGGCGTACATGCGGAAAGCGCTCGCGCAACCACGGCTCGCGTACTGGCTCTGTGCGTCGCTTGGGCCGTCCCGTCGTGTTCCAAAGACTCCGCCTGCGTGGACGAAGACGGAGACGGCTTCGGCATGTTCTGTTCGTCGGGGTCAGATTGCGACGACCAGGACCCAGCCCTGAACCAGAACTGCCTCGACGCAGGCAACGTCGACTGCGCGGTGACGCCGTTTTCGGCGGGGTGCCCCTGCCTCCCTGGCGCGCAGCGAGAATGCTACGATGGGCCTCCTGCAACCGAAGGAGTTGGCCTCTGTGTAGCCGGATCAACGCTTTGCATCGATGGGGTTTGGCAGGCGTGCAATGGCGCGGTCACGCCGACTCCAGAGTTTTGCGACGGACGAGACCAAGACTGTGACGGCCAAACCGACGAAGGCGCAGGCAGCCCGTGCGGAGGATGCACGCCCGGTTGTGACGGCGCAGTCTGGGGCGATCGGGTTCGGCCCTTCACCCCCACAAACGGTGCCGCATTGATCGGCGAGGCACTTACGTTAGCGCGCACACCGCCTCCCGCTGAGTCGGTTTGGGTCGCGAATACCGCCGAGGATACGGTGTCCAAAATCGATCCTGCGACCGCTCTCGAAAGCGCGCGGTACCCAAGCGGTGGCGCCGAACCAAGCCGGGTCGCTGTGGACTACCTTGGGAACGCGTGGATTGCGAATCGCGATCTCACAGGCCAATCAACCGTGCGTCAAATCGGTGGCGTCGTCGCGCAGTGCGTCGATCGCAACGCTTCCGAGACGATCGACACGTCAACCGGACCCGGTGATATTCGAGACGATGACGAATGCGTACGTCAAACGATGCCCATCGGCGTACTCGGCGGAGCCGCGCGTGCGTTGGCCATCGATGGAGACCCTGGAGGCGACGGATCATCTGGGGGAGACTTGTGGGTCGGTTTGCACAACCAAGAAGTCGTGATCGAGCTCGACGGCCAAACGGGGGAAGAACGAAGCCGCGTAGACACTCCGGGATTTCAACCCTACACCGCCGCATTCGATCCTTGGGGGATGCTGTGGGTGATTTCGCGCGATGGTCAACTGGCACGGATCGACCGCCGAGCGACGCCCCCTAGTGTCGACATCGACGTCATCCCATTCGCTTGCTTCCTTCTCTACGGGCTCGCCATCGACGAAACAGGAACGCTCCTCGTCACCGGTTTTTCGTGCGACCAAGTCATGACCTATCATCCCCGCGCCGATCGCTGGGAGCGCCTCGAAACTCTCCCCAGCGCGCGCGGAGCGGCGATATCTGGCACCGAAGCATGGGTGGCCCACACCGACGGTCGCCTCTCTCGCCTCTCTCTCAATCCGCTTGCCGTACAGGGCACCGTTGATCTGTTTACCGAAGGATTCAGCCCCCTCGAATCGATCGGCGTCGGCGTCGACACACTGGGCTCGGTATGGGTCGCAAGCAGCCAGGGCGCTCCTGATGGCTTGGGGGTGGCCACGCAGATCCGCGAAACCGGCGAACAGGTCATCGGCCACCTTCCGCTCGGCGCCGGGCCCCATACTCAGGGCGATCTCACGGGCGCCAAACGTCTCGGCGGCTTCGCGCCCGAAGGGTTCTCCCGCGAAGTCTTCACCGGCTGCCCCGAAGACGAAACCACCCGCTGGGAGTCTATCCATGTCGATTTCGATCCTGGGGCGCGAGGCCTCGTAACCATATCGATCAGGCATGCCGCGAACTCCGATGCGCTCACCGAAACCGACTTCGACCCGCTCGGCGTATTGCCTACCGACGACGCCCCATTTCCCCTCGACGTCCCCGAAAACGGAGCTCTCGAAGTCGAACTAAAGCTTGAAACCTCAGCCCGCGATGGCGCCCCTCGCATCTTTCGCGTAGGCGTCGAATGGGCGTGCATCGGTTCCTTTGGTTGATCGGTACGACCTACGAGCGCCCCAAGGTAGCGTACGCCGCTCGACGAATGCGATCGTTGATCGCGACGCCCACGCCTTCCTCTACCGGCCACAACACCGCGAGTAGTACGTCCGCGCTCAAAGCATCGAGCTCGCGAAGACACGCGAACAATCGCGCCGCGGCGTCCTTTGCGGACCCGGTTTTCGAAAGGTGTCGAACGCACCGCAGAGAGCACCGATGGGAGCGCAACACGTCTTCAATCGCCGATAGCTCCTCCGGCGCGACCGGCTGCGGCAAGAGCAATCCCACCGACCCATCGGCCGGCAATACTGCTCCAAAAACAAGTTCGCGCGCGAGCGGGATTCGATGTTCCAGCAAGACAAGCGGCGTTCTCGGCGCATAGTGCGCGCTCAAGAGACCTGGAGACACCAGTCCGTCACCGGACGCGTTTGTGTTCTTCGTCTCGTCTTGTGGCCCGAGTTGTTTCGACAACTCGGCCGGCCCCACCATGCCCGGTCGCAACAAGCGCCACGAGCTGGCCTGCACTTCGATCACCGTCGACTCTAAGCCCAGCGTGCAGGGGCCGCCGTCGAGCACGAGGGGAATGCAATCACCAAGCTCTTCGACCACTGCCTCCGCCGTCGTCGGGCTGATATGCCCGGAGCGATTGGCGCTCGGGGCGACAAGAGGTCGATCCGCGCGCGCGATCAGCGCCGCAGCAACTGGATGAGCTGGCGCGCGCACGGCGACAGTCGCCCGACCGGCGCTCAGTTCTGGTCCGAGCCGCGTGCCGCGAGGAAGCACCAGCGTCAAAGGCCCCGGCCAAAATCGGTCGATCAGGGCGTCCACCCGAGACGCCAGCTGTTCGTCTCCGATCGACACGATCCCACGCCCCGCAAGGGCTGCGCTGGAACTTTCGTGGCCCTGAAACATCCCCTCTGCAACATGCACGATCAGAGGATTTTCGGCGGGCCGGCGCTTGTGCGCATAGACGCGTTGCACGGCGCGAGGCTGCGTCGCATCCGCAGCCAGTCCGTACACGGTTTCGGTCGGCATGCCAATCGCGTGTCCAGCGAGCAGCAACTGCGCCGCGGCGTCGAGCTCATCCGGATTTGGGACGGCAATACGGGCTTGGTTCAAAGCGAGCGCTTTTTTCCTCGAAGCCCTCGGCGACTCCCCTTGCCGCGCTTTTTCTTCTTGGGCTCCCAGCCGCCACCGCCGCCACCGCCGCCGCCACCGCCCGAAGACGGAATCGAATCGTCGTCGTCGTCTGGAGTCCAGCGGCCTCCATCGAGCACGGTAGGATCGCTATAGTCGATCTCCGGCTGTACAGGCACCGAATCAGGGCGTCCGCGGCCGCGCGGCGGAAAACTGTCCGGCCGGCCGCCGCCAGGACGTCCGCCTGGGCGCCCCCCGGGTCGTCCGCCGTACCCACCACCGCCGCCGTAACCGCCGCCAGGGCCTCCTCGAGCACGACCTCCAGGAGGGCCACCGGATCGAGGGCCTCCAGATCGAGGACCACCACCCCCTGGCCCACCAGGCCTGCGACGCTCTTCCGCGGGATTGATGTGCAGGGCGCGTCCCGCGAGGTCGTGACCGTTGAACTGCTCGATACACGCTTTCGCCTGTTCGCCTGTGGCAAACGTCACAAACGCAAACCCCCGAGGTCGCCCCGTCTCACGGTCGGTAGGCAAAAATGCGTCGACGATTTCACCCGCTGCAGAGAGAAGGGCAACCAAATCCTCTTTGGTAGTCCGATAGTTCAGATTGCCCACAAACACTTTGCTCGAATTAGAAATGGCTCCGCTCCTTCTCTCTCATGTTCTCTCCCACGCTTCCTCTCCCTAGATATCGTTCCCCGTCGCGGAGACCAATCAAATGGCGCACCACCCCGGGTCTCTCGACTTCGTCTCCCCAGCGAGCCCCGTGAGCATACGACTATCGTGCAAGCAGATCATCAACCAACTCGCACGAAAAACAACACCAAGCACAATGCTGTAAGGGCATAGCGGGTACGGTCAAACCGATCCGGCCAGCGCTTCTTGAGATGGTGCCAGCCCAGCGAAAACACCACCAACCCAGCAAAGAACACGCCGAATAGTATCGCTCCGTCGGCCACTCCGAGCGCGTGGTCAAAGTGACGCTGAATGCTTCCGCCCCAGGGCAAGCTGTACAACACGGCCAGATGAACGACGTAGATCACAAGCGTTTCTTGGCCAATCTTCTGGAGCAGAGGTGCCTGGGTCACACGGCGTCTCGACCATAGCGCGTCGAGCAAGCACAGCGCGCCAAACACCAACAGCACGACGCCCAGCCGAATAAAGTAAAACCAGGGGCTCGTTTTCCAGAAGTTGTGCTCCCCAAATGGGGCTTCTCGAAACGGGCTGTGGGCGAACTGATCGCCGATCAGCAAAAACGCCGCCCCGGCGATAAGTAGGGGAACATACGGACGCGCGCGCACACCGTTCTCAGTCCACAAGAAATGGGCCGCGATGACCCCGGCGAGAATGAACCCCGACCACGGGACCAAGGGAAAAATCGATCCTGTGGACGCGTTCACGTACGCGGCAAGCCATATTGGCAACCCGTCGACCGGCAACCGCCACATCCATGGGCCAGAAAAGACCGCGGCGGCGCATAGCGCGACCAGCACCAAAACAAAGCGCAGCCGTGTGCGCAGCGCAAGCACGAGAAGCTCACATACCGCAAGGGTGATTGCGATGTGCTGAAGCGCGTTTACTTTGAGCGCCCGCGCAAGCGACTCCGCGTCGAGAGAAATCAAATGCCAGAAGCTAATCACCGGAAGCTGCAGCGCGTACCCAATCAGCAACAAGATCGCGTACCGCTCGAACCGCCGCCGCACCGCAGGCCCAAACGTCAGGTGCTGGTCCCAGCGCCGAAACGTCGTGATGCCGAAGGCAATGCCGGACGAAAATAGAAAAATCGGCGCGGTAAACCCATGCACGTATCCGTGATAGCCGTACCAACGCTGGCTTCGGACCGCTTCCTCAATCACGACATAGAACGTATGCCCCTGCACCATCAGCACGACGGCGAGAAAGCGGAAGAGGTCAAGCGCGAGCCAACGCGCCGCCTTCTGGCCAGCGACGGCCCGTTCCATCGTGAGCGCCCTCACTCCTTCGGACGCTTGCGCCAGTTGCACTGCAGTTGCCATGCCGTTCGCCGCGAGAATGATCTCGAAAGCGACAAGTCTCAAGTCAACCCGATGATCGCCCCCCTGTCAAATCTGTCTGAGGGTCTGCTCCCCTCACAAGGAACCTGTGAGCTGTAACCACAGTCTGTCGTTTCTTAGTTTGGACAGGCGTTCGCCTTCGATGAGGATGGATTCGGTTTGGCGGGCGAATTGGTAGTTGATGCCTAGGCGGAGGTTGGGTTCGGCGGTGGGGAACCAGTTTAGGCCGAATGTGAGCCGCCATACGGTTGGCGCGTTTTGTGCGCTTAGGAACGCCGTCGGGCGCATGTAGCCGGGCGTCGTGGAATCTCCGCCCAGGACGGGCGCCCCAGAATCGAATGGCGAGTTCGGGTCGACCCAGTCGAAGCGAGTCAGCACTTCAAGCCATTGCCGCGGCACCGGGAAGAGCATGTGCGGCAAGAGGTATTGCACCTGAAAGTGTGCGCCGCGCGAGACAAAGTCGGTCGAGGCAAGCGGGTCTGCTGCCGATCCATCGCCGCTCGTCCGTTCGATGGAGGCTTGCTCGCTGCACGCTTCGTCGTAGTTAAGCGCGTCCGCCAATCCGTGACCGTCGGCGAAGCTATTGCGAACCCACAACAGCGAACCCGATGCGTAGACCCCAAACGCGCGGACCTCAGCGTCGAACGTAGTCCCTCGTTCGTAAAAACCGCTCTGCCCGCAGTTGGCGAACACTCCCCCGCCGACGGCCACATGCACCCGGTCGCCTCGCGCCCATTCGCCTTCGTAGCGATCGGAGCTCGGCACGCCAAGAATATGCAGTCGAAGTCGCGCGGCGTATCCGAGCGCGTCGTCCGCGTTGTTGTCTTGGTTCGCGCCTCCCCCAAGGAACGCGGCAAGCGCGTACTCAAGCACGGGCAGTCGAAGACCGGGAGTCGGGTCTCCGATTTGCCCGTGCACCATCACCCCCATGTCGCGCAGTTCGACGCCGCGGGACGATCCTTCGGGAGAGAACGGAGCGAGGTAGGGTCGCTCGTTTCGCAGCGGCACATAGAGCGGCCGATCCAAGAAACCGATATCGCGTTCATGAAAACGCGCGGTCGCCAGAAACGGAACCCGAAACTGGCCCACCCGAACCTGCGCTGCCGCATGCGGCTTGAGGTCGAGATAGATGTCGGTGGGAGCCGGCGTAGGCAAAAACTCGAGCTCCGTATGAAGCAACGCCCACCATGCAATCTGCCCCCGCAGCCCAAGCCGCGCGCGTTGAAGCCACGGGCCGCCTTCTCCCGCACCGACTTCGTCGTCGGCCAACCGAACCACCCACCCCGGCTGAGCCAGCGCCCATAGATCCAAATAGCGATGCTGCGTCGGATCTTCCTCGTCACTGCGCGTGCTCTCCCAAACCCGAACATCCGCCCGCGCCACCGAGCACCCCCCGAAACCACCCAACAACCCCGCAGCCACCAACTCCGCTGCCGCCAAACCTGCCGCCACCCACCTCGTCGCAACCAAACGGCAACCCCCAGCCAAACGGCAACCCCCAACCAAACGCGCAACCTTCATGACGCCAACGCAACTACAATCGAGTTGGTTGATTGAAGGCCAAGGAGCATCCCATAGAGCAGTGGAATTTTGGTCTGAGCGCGAGCGCCCCCACAGCGAACGACTGAGGAAGGCTCCGAGCCTTTCGCAGGGAGAGAGC
>JANQQS010000086.1 GCA_028284955.1 Myxococcota bacterium
GCTCTCTCCCTGCGAAAGGCTCGGAGCCTTCCTCAGTCGTTCGCTGTGGGGGCGCTCGCGCTCAGACCAAAATTCCACTGCTCTATGGGATGCTCCTTGAGCGGCAAATCAGGGCAACTGATCGCTGCTCTAGAACACCTGCCGCATCTCCTGATCCCGACACTCCGCCTCATCCCGTTTCCGCTGCGAGCGAGAGGTTCACGACCAACACAACAAGTCACCGCTATCACTGGTCTATAACGCGCTGAGTCGCTTCATGGTGCCTATGGGTTGCGCGTGTAGCGAACCTCGACGATGTTGAAGTCCGAGTTGTTTTCTCCGTAGTTTCGATCGTGCGGGCTGCCGTCGCCGTGGCCGAAGCCCGTCGCTTGCACGCGCAAGGATCGGAACTGACGACGGGTTGTGATGTCGATGGGATACATGCCGTAGCTTCCGGATACCTTGTTGTTGGGGCCAAGCGTGCTGAGTTCCGGTCCGATGAGCCCTGTCGCCACAGTGGCTCCCGACGCATCGAGTGCAGTCCATCGGCCTGTTTCGTGAAATCCGCGGCCGCCTTCGTTGAAGCCCAACATCCCGACCATGAGCGTGACGTCGGTGACCGAGTCGCCGAAATCGATCACGATGGTCTCACTTGCTGGCCCACCTCGTTCGCGCTCGTAGTAGTCGATCTGTTTCCATCGTGCCCCGGCGACACCGAAGCCTTTGTCTTTAAACTCGTCATCGTAGCTTACCCGGGCCGCTCCGCCTCGTAGGTCAAACGCGGCCAGGGTAACCCCGTCCCCCCAGTTTTGGGCGCCCTGGCCATCGCGACGGATGATGTTTGGATTCACTTTCAGAGTGCGCATCACCGGGTCGCCGCCTCCGCTTCCGCCGTCGCGCTCCTCGTTCGGGGGATCGACGCTGCCGCCTCCGGCATCTCTCATCGGGTTGGTCGCCGAATCGGGCATCGCCGCGATTTGGGCGTCTTGGTCTCCGTTGCTGTCCTCCAAATTATCGGGCTGTATTTCAGCGTCGAGTCGCCCGGATCCCTCGTGCGAACCGTCCATCTTCCCGCCCAGCTCGTCGCTGCCGCAGCCGCAAACGCCCGCGCTACAAAGTCCCGTGAGTAGCCACGCAACGGTCCACAATCTTTTTCGACGCCCAATGTCCATCATCGCGTTTTCCGATCGTTCGTGAACAGAGCCCTGAACAGAGCAAGTTTTCACGATAGAAATAGAAATTTTCGGCGTCGATTACAAAGCTGGCGCGCCGGAAGCTAGCCTCGGGAGCTGGATCATTGGAAAAAACAGAAAGAAGAAAATTTACTGAAGAGTTCAAGCGGGAAGTGCCCATACTGCGTCCATTCGTATTCGAATTGAGCGAATACGCTACTCCAAAATATCCGCGGATCTCAGGTTGGCCGCGACGGGTGGATCATATTTTGCTCCCTTGTCGGACGTGGTTGCAATACTGAGGTCTCCAGTCTCCAATCGAACCGATCGTTCGCGGATTGCCCGCAGCTCGATAGCCTATTTCGTGTTGTGCGGCTTGCTCTTCGGTTGCGTGGCGCAGACTTCGCCTTCCAGCGGCGAGACGGAGAGTGAGGACAAATTGGGTAGGGCTCGCCGGTGTGATAGCAGCGAGCTCCAACAGTATGAAGACGGACTGGTGGAGGACGCGTTGTGCAGCAATACCGAGGAGACGTCTTGCTTCGTCCGCGAGACAAAGATTGACGAGAGCAAGCAAGGCGTGGGTCAACTTACGACGACGTCGACCTTTTATTCTCGAGGCGTCGTGAAAGAGATTCCAGGTCACGGTGAGCCAGCACGATGCACTTGCATCCGTACAGGAACTCCTCGGTGTGTCGTAGTCAGCTACTTGGGGGAGGGCGGCGCTATCGAGCAATAGAATACGGATTCGTCGCTTAGGTACGTCACGCCCGCGATTCTGCGAACCGACGCTGGCGTGGAAATGCCCAGCATCGGCCACGCTACGGCTCGACGATCAACGCCAAAGAACCGCTTAGGCCGTGCGTACGGGTGCCTTCGACGGCCAATGTGGTGATGCCGAAGAAGGCTGAATAGTGGAGCCCGAGCCCCAGGAAGACTCCGAGGTCGGAAGCCAGCTGGACACGCGCTCGCGCACCGACATCCAGGACGAGACCGACGCTTACGTCTCGTTCGTCGAGCAGCTCGTTCTCCCATGCGCTCACGCGACGGCCATCCGGAGTATCGCGATCGTCGCCAAGAAGGGGGGTGCCGACGAATCCGGGACCCACGGTGATCGGGAGCTCGAGCGAAAAATGCGACTGTCTCCCAAGCGGAACAATGGGCGAAACCATCACGCCAAACCAACCATATTGAAGCCCGAGGTCGAGGCTCGACTGACCCTTGTACGTCCGGTCGATGGGCAACGCGTAGCGCTGCCGGTGCCGCGTCCACGGAGCGGGACGAAACGCCCCGGCGATGCCGATCTTCAGCCAAGCGATACGGACCCCCACTTCGCTATGAAGGGACGCGTGGAGGTGCTCGAAAAGGCCCGACGCCCGAGCAGACTGTACGACAAACCAAGAATGCCTTGGTCGGGATGACTCCGGCGAAGCCGGCATTTGAGCGGCCCCGGCGGAAGAACCAGTCCACACGATCGCAAACGCCAAACCCAATGCGCGTTTCTGTGTTTTCACAATCGATCCTTTCGAAGCCCGGCTCAAATGGAACCGCTCAGCGGAGGCGTGACGCGATATGGACGTCGGCGGGTGAACCAATATCGAAACGAGAGCGCGACTTCGACGATCGATTTTTCGCCATCCCCGTCGTAGCCTTCAGGAGCGCTTAGATAAGCCTGCAGCCGTGCCGACCATCGATCGGAAAGCAAGTAGCTCGCGCCGGCGCTGACGGTGACTCCAGGAAAGCGCGCGAGCTCCCTTTCCCCATTCACGTCCATCGCAAAAGGAAACAACACCCCCGTATGCAGCGCCCAGTCTTCGCCGATCGACACCGTCGCTTGAACGCCCAGATCGAGCGTGAGGGAGGATGCGCTGAAGCCTCCGGCGCGAAGCAAGCGAACCCCGGGTGCAACGATGGCGTCAAAACGTGCGCGTCTCCATTGGGTAAGGAGGCCCATCACTGGAATCCGTGCGCGAAAACGCAGCCCATGTTCACGCGCCCGTCCCTGAATCGCTGCATGTTCGAGTCGCCCGGCCATCGCTTGCATACCCAGCAACCAGGCGCGCCGCTGAACAAAATAGTCGAGTTCGCCCATCGGGTAGTCTTTGTCCGACGCAGCAAGACCGAAGAGCATCGAATGCGACCACGCTTCGGTCTGCTTGGCGTCCCCCGTCTGCGCGTTCGCAGCGTCAGCATTTACGATCGAGCACATCCACCACAAACCGACCGAGAGCCCTGCTGCAGGAGAGACCAAACCGCGATTCTTCCGAAACATGGGAATACTCTAGTCAGCTCGCGAGCATGCACCAAACGCATTATATTCATATAACCATGCACGAAAATAATGATCTCGCGCTTCATCGAATCGACACGAATCTCCTCGTTACACTCGACGTTCTCCTCGCGGAACGAAATGTCACCCAAGCCGGCAAACTGCTGGGCCTTTCGCAATCCGCGATGAGCCATCGGTTGCGCCGACTGCGCGAACTTTTTGAAGATCCCCTGCTGGTCCCCGGCGCCGGAAACTTGCTCCTGCTGACTCCTCGAGCGAGTCGTCTCGAAGCGCCCTTGCGGCACGCGCTTTGCGAAGTGCGAAGGCTCTTTGCGCCTCCGGGGGAGTTCGAACCGGGCATGTCCACGCGGAGCTTCGCTCTTCGAATGCCCGACGTGGCCGAGCTCATGTTGGGGCCGGAGATGTTGTCTTTGGCCGCGACCGAGGCGCCCAAGGTTCGTTTTGATTTTCTGCCGTGGAGCAACGATCTCGACGCGCTCGAAAACGGTCGGGTCGATCTACAACTCGGCGCAGGGCCCAAGCCGAAGCATGCGTGGGTTGACTCCGCAGACCTCGGGCTCGCGAACTATCAGTGCGTCGTGCACCGAGACTGTCGCTACCGTGGCAAAAAGCTTTCGATGGCGCAGTACTTGAAGCTTGACCACATCATCGTTGGCACCAAAGACGAAGCGCTCAGCCTCGTGGACATCGCGCTTCAAAAGCAGGGCGTGCAAAGACACGTCGCGTTCCGAGTCTCGAACTTCATCTCTGCGCCGATATTCGTCGCTCAGTCCCCGTCGTCCGTGGCGACGATGCTCGTCGTGCCGGCGATGCCGATTTGGCGACTGCTCCCCCTGCGTCTCATGAGGCCACCCGTGCTCCATGCACCGTTCGCACTCACCATGATGTGGCACAAACAGCACGAAGCCGACGCCGCACAGTTGTGGTTGCGATCGTTCATTGCCAAGATCGCAAGACAGAAGCTTACGCACCAAGCGCGCGCCAGCTTGCCCCAATCTCAGAAGCAAAGCCGGGCCAACCGAACGCGCAAGTAGACATGATCCGCATTCGACCGGCAACGGTTGACGACTTCGCCAAGCCCCTGGGTCAGGTTTTCGTTACGGAAGCTCGCATGACATGCACGTTCCTTGGCTGCACACTTCGCCAGGCTCGCAGCGATATGAGGCTGCGCACACCAATATGGCCCAGTCTTCGTCGATGACAGCGTCCCCGTCCGAGTCTCGGAAGTCGTTTGAGTAGGCACCGCAGCAGTCCGGCTCGGAAACTGCGCCAAAAAAGTAGGTGCAATCTACCATCCCGGAATCCACGCCGCCCGCGTCGGGAAGGCGGGTGGGATCTCGGGGGTTATCCGCTCCCCCGGTTGAGAGCTCGCGGCCGACAAAACCCAAACTAAAATGATCGACTTCAGCTTCCAGTCCCGACGATCGCGCTTGGCTGGGCCGTGGCGCATAGGCGTCGCGAGTGCCCATGCGTGACCAAAAGATCTGCTGCTCTTCGTCAAACTCGCCCACAAACTGAACAACGGCGGGCTGAGCATGTGGTGCGCATTAAAGAGAGAGATTTGGGGCGATCAAGATGGAAGAGCCAACGGTGAAGACCTTGTGGATTGCCCGCCGCGTGGCGATTGCATCGAGCTCTCCCGCAAAAGGAAACTGACCCTCTGGGCCGGAGCTTTCGCCCGTGTACTTCTCCGTGGTGTCATGCTTTGCGCCCACGGGGCTGCAGGCCGCCGCCGCCGCTACTAGCGCGACCGAAGAGCTGGTGATCATTCGACTGCGTCCACACCGATCCGGTGCCGCGATGTTGCCGAGTTTTGTAACAGGCTTTGTGTTGATCAAGGGCGCTCCGCGGCAAAGTGTTTGAAATATTTGCGAAACACAAACGCGGTTTAGTCGTTGAAAGATGCGCAAAGCTGGTGAACTGGTGGCTGATTCTGTCGCAGACAAGTGCCGGATGCGTCTCGGCGTACGGGTCGCTTCATTGGTGCAATATTGAAAATAGTCACAATTTATCTTTCTTTTGCGTCGTCTCATTCGATTTCATTATTTTCATTTCTTCGTTTGATGTTTTGATTTTCCGTATTGAAGGGTATTCTCCGGCTGAAGAAAAAGCTTCGATGCGTGCGGGAGGTGCAACGATGTTTCGATTTTTGTACGCCAGTGTAAGTCGGTTGTTCGGGGTCGTTTTTCTCCCTTTTATTTTCGTTACGGGCGGATGTTTTTAGTCCGAAGTAGCGCGTGAAGCACGATCTGCAGAAGCAGAGCTTCACACCCGCTGCCGACGAAACCGCCGCCGCCGAAACCGCGGCCGAGAAAACGCCAGAAAGGGAGGGCTAGGTGTCCGCAGAAATAGCTAGACAGCTACGAATATGCGCGTTGTGGGTCTGCGCCATGGTGACGTTGGCCGCCTGCGCGGCGCAGGCAGAAACAGAGGTTGAAGGGTCGGCTGAGGATTTTTCGCAGAAACAGACTTCTGATGAGCGAGGAGAACCAAAGAAACCACCACATCCCGGCGAGGTTATCTTCATGAGTTCGTGCGCTGGTTGTCATCCCACGTACGACGCGTTTGAAGAGATTATGTCGGCACGTGCCGTCAGCGCCGACGTCAATCTTAAGCAACTCGAATGGAAAGACGCATGGATTAAGATCCGTTGCGACGAACCTGAAGAAGCACAGGACATGCCAAGGATTACCGAGCAAATGGTTTCGAATGAGAAGCTGACCTCGGTGTTCACGTACCTTAGAGACAAAGGAATATTTTTTAACGCCGACAAAGAGAAGACACTCCGAAAGACTATTGTTGGAGAAGCACCGGAAGAGTTTCCGGAATGCCCAAAGACGATCGCCGGAGAATAGCGTAAGCTACTTCCCCTACTCGCAGCCGTTCCCTCTAGGGGGCGAACTCTCCGTTCGGAGGATCGACGTCGCTGCCTCCCGTGTCTCTCACCGGGTCCGTCGCGGAATCGGGCGTCGCCACGATTTGTGCGTTTTTCGAGCTGAACCTCAACTTGGCGGCGAATGTGGTCTTGCCTTGCGGTACCGTCTTTTAGGTCTTGAAATCGACCGAATGCCTCCTCCAAAGGGTTTCTTTCGCGGTTGCATAAAACACCCATGGGGACCATCTAGCGACGCGCAAATATTGCGCCTCTCAGTCGGTATCTCTCCGTTCGTGGATGTTGACGAGTGGAGATAGTCATACGAAGAAAGCAGCGTGACAGATCCTCTTCCCGCCGCCGTTCGGCAACGACTCGAGGAGCTACCCGTGCTGCCGATGGTTGTGGCTCGGCTCATGAGCCTCGACCGAAGTGCGGACGATTACTTCGATCGCGTCATCGAACTTGTTCAGCTCGAGCCGGTTTACGCAGCACGACTGATCGCAAGCGCAAACACCGTGGAGCATCGCGGGGTCACCGAAATCAAAAGCATCCAAGATGCGGTAGTGAGAATCGGTGCGCGAAAAGTCTCGTCGTTGGTCATCGGTATGTCGGTCGTCAAGGTGTTCGCTCCCACCAACGAGTGGGAGTCATCGCTTTGGCGGCATGCGGTTCAGGTGGCGCTTGGCGCAAAGCAACTCGCGGTCGTGAGTCGAGACCAGGCGGTTGATCCGGAACAAGTGTATCTTGCTGGATTGCTCCATGACGTGGGCAGATTCCTGCTGTTCGACGTCGCCCGCGACAAGCTTCGTCACGTGGACGAAGCCGACTGGGCTAGTCCTACGGAAATGGTCCAGGCTGAACGAGAGCTCGTGGGATTGGATCACACCGAGCTTGGCCACAAAGCGGCCAGCAAGTGGTCTCTGCCAGCGGTCATTTGCGATTCGATTCTCTGTCACCATTCCCCAAGCCGCATTGGCAATCTGGGGGAAAAGGCGCGGAAAACTGCCGAGCTGGTGCGCATGTCCGACGTAGCTATGTTTGGCTCGGTCAAGTCGGGTATGCCGTCCCTTTGGGATGCGACGCCTGAAGAGGCCGTGGCGCGATTGGAACGAGTTCGGCCTCCGTGGTTTCCAAGCGTGACGCCGTCGCTGGTCGAGCGTCTGTCGAGCGTGGAAGAGGAATCAGCCGCCGCCATGGTGCTCTTGGGGCTGGCGTCAGCCTGACCTGTCTTCGTCGTACCATGACGGCGTGCCTACTTAAGCGGCGATGGCCCGGGCCAGAGGGTCGCCGAGATCGTAGACATGATGAAGCACCGTGCGCGTCCGGCGAGCTGGCGTGTAGAGCGGAGTCGGAGGATAGCCATCGTCGATATGGCGAGTGGCTAGGTCGAGGGCAACGAGGTCTTTGAGGGCCAGCGTGGTCGCCCGCGGGGTTGCTTCAGCAAGCATTTTCAGAATCTCGTTGAAGCGTTGTGCGCCAAGGCCGACGGCTGCCAAGGTCGGCAGCGACCACTTCTTTAGCATCGACCGCTCGACCGCACAGCGGTGTATCCAGTGCCAGAGCGCCTGGGCAGGTTCGGCGACTTCGTGCCCAAGTTCGCCGAGCACGTACTCGGGTCGCAAGGGGTGACCGTAGTTCGGGTTTGGCACGACGAGATCAAGCGTCTCAAGCTGGCTCAGCGTGCGTTTGAGGCTCTCGGGAGCAATGCCCAATCGCTTGTAGAGGGTGATGAACTTGCAGCCGCGTTCGTTGGCCACTTGGGCCGTGACGGGTAGGGCCCAACGGCAGTGGAGCAGGCGGGCGAGGGCTCGTGGCGCGGAGTAAGAAACGGCCAAGCTCACACCGAGATTTTGGGTTGACTCAGAAATATATCAAGTATAAAAATCTTAAAACACACAGAAAGGGAAGAGTCATGGCATCTCCGCTACGCTACGACGGCATCATCACCGCTGCGCTCAATGTCTCAGATCTCGACAAGAGCATTGCCTGGTATCGGGACGTCCTCGGCTTCGAACTTATCTATCGCCTCGACGACATGGGGTGGTGTGAATTCAAGACGGAGACCAAGGGTGTGAACGTTGGTCTGTCCGTACGCGAAGAGACCAAACAAGGGGGAGGCGCCACACTCACCTTCGGCGTGAAGGATGTCGCGGCCGCGCGGTCTCTGCTCGAGGCGAAGGATGTGAGATTCGACGGTGAGATTCAGACCATTCCAGGCATGGTCTCGCTGGCGACGTTCTTCGATCCGGATGGCAACCAACTGATGCTCGCGCAGGATCTTTCCGAAGAAGGTGGCGAATGATCATTCGCGCGCCATTTTCTAGGTTCGCTCGACGTAGTTAGGAACGTTAGTTAGGAACTGGACGCGTCGGCTGTCGAAATCCTCTTGAGAAAGGAGCGCGCTTTGCCGGCGATGAATGCGAGTTCTTCTTCCAAAGCAAAATGTCCAGTATCGAGAACGTAGTAATCAACGTGGTCGAGATCGCGCTGGTAGGCTTTGGCCCCGGGCTCCGGAAAGAACGCATCGTGTTTTCCCCAGGTAATCAACGTAGGGGGTTGGTGCTCCCGCAAATATCGCTGCCATTGTGGATACCGCGCCAAGTTGTGTCGGTAGTCGTAGATCAGGTTCAACATGTTCTCTTTGGTGCCCGGACGAGACATCTTCATGAAGTCCAAGTTCCAGTTGTCGGGGTTGATGCCGTCCGGATCGCGGGTTCCGTGGGTGTACTGCCACCGCAGACCTTCGAGCGTGAACACGCCATCCAGAGCGTTGGCGTGTTCATCTGATCGGTCTTCCCAGTACTTCCGTACGTCTGCCCAGCCTTCACGGCCAAGACCTTCCTCGTAGGCGTTGCCATTCTGCACGATAAAGCCGTTGATTCGTTCCGGATGTCGGGTGGCGATGCGAAAGCCTACCGGGGCGCCGAAATCCTGGATGTACAGCGCGTATCGCGTGAGCGCGCGTTGCGCGAGGAAACGATCGATAACATCGGCGAGCGCGTCGAAGGTGTACTCAAACTCCGCGGAAGATGGCGCTGAGCTGTCTCCAAACCCCGGGTAGTCCGGCGCGACGAGGTGGACGTCGCTGGCGAGTTCGCGCATCAGCTTTTCGTACATATGCGAGGATGTCGGAAAGCCATGGAGAAGGACCAGGGTCGGGTGTTCGGGATCTCCGGCTTCGCGAAAGAACACGTCGAGCGAACCTACTTTCTCGACGCCATATCGAATTTGTTGTGCATGCTTCATGGTCGATGCTCCGTGCTCGTGACGCCTTCCTGCGAACGTGGATGGGAAGGCGTCACGAGCGAGAAGGTTACGCGGCAAGCTTGTTGACCTCGGGAAAGTCGATTGTCGTGTCGAGCACGGAGTTGACATAGTTGGTGAGTGTGTTGAGCGCGACATGGGTCACGATTTCCACGATCTCCGCGTCGCTGTAGCCGGCTTGGCGAACCTCTTCGACGGCTTGCGCTCCGACGTGCCCGCGCTTTTGTACAATGTCGACCGCGAAGCGCACCGCGACTTCAGCTTTTGCGTCTGTTGAAGCGCCACGACGGTTGGCTTCAATTTCGGCTCCCGTCAGCTTAGCGACGTTCGTGCCAAGGTAGGTATGCGCGGCGAGGCAATAACCGCATTGGTTGAGCTCGCCCACCGCCAAGGCGATTCGCTCCCGGGTTGCGGCATTGAGTTTGCCTTTGCTAAGCGCGCCGTTGAGGCTGAGGTAGCCCTCGAGCGCGGCCGGGCTGGTCGCCACAATCCGAAACAGATTGGGCACGCTGCCGAGCATCTTCTGGACGTTGTTCAGCAGTGGCCGGGAGGCGTTGGGGGTGTCATCGATGGTGGCTGGGGTGGGGATACGAGACATGGTCTTTCTCCGTTCTTGGTGCCGTGGCGGGAGTGCCTGGCGGTCACGTGGATGAAGATAGATCCTCAGAAAAATAAAAGAATATATGCTTATCGAACTTAACAATTCCGAAATACGGAATAATCTGGGTGTGTGGATCGAATGCGCGCACTGGAAGTGTTCGCCGCGGTGGCGGAGCAGGGAAGCCTCGCCGGAGCGGCGCGCGCCCTCTTGCTCAGTCCACCCACGGTCACTCGAATCGTGGGCGAGCTCGAAGACGACCTAGGCGTCTTGCTGTTTCATCGAACCACCCGGGCGGTGACCCTGACCGAACCCGGGCGTTGCTTTCTCGAGAGCGCACGGCGACTCATTCATGACTACCAGGATGCGCGCGATGCGGTGCGGGGCGCGCAGCTGGAGCCGAAGGGCTTGTTGCGGATTACGGCTTCTGTCTTGTTCGGTCAGCACTACGTGTCGCCGATCGTGCTCGATTTCTTGGAGCGCTATCCCCAAATGAGCGTCGATGCAGTGTTCGTCGATCGCGTGGTCAACCTGGTGGAGGAAGGGTTCGACCTTGCGGTTCGCATCGGGCCGCTTCCCGATTCCAATCTCATCGCGATTCGGGTGGGAGAAGTTCGGCGCGTAGTTTGTGGCTGCGCGTCGTATTTTGAACGATTTGGGCTCCCTCAAGAACCCGGCGACCTTACAAAGCATCAGGTCATCGTCGCGCGATCCTCCACCCGCACCGATCGCTGGCGGTTCGGGCGGGGCATCTCCGTGCGCATCCAACCGCGCCTATCCTTCTCTTCGGTTCCTGCTGCGATCGCTGCCGCGACCTCAGGCTGGGGACTTACGCGGGTCCTCTCTTATCAGGTCGGCCCTGAGCTTGGAGAGAGTCGACTCAAGACGGTACTGAGTGAATACGAGCCAGAGCCGCTTCCTATCCATCTTGTGCATGCGGAGGGGCGCGAAGCGTCTGCCAAGGTGCGCATGTTTGCTGAGATGACCGCAGCCGCACTACGCGCAAACCCTCATCTTCAACGCTAGCGCCTTGCGATTCTCTTCGAGGCGCGCAGAATAGCGCCATTCGAACGGGGGCCATTCAAACGGGGCCATTCAAACGGGGGCCATTCAAACGGGGGAAGTTCAATGAAGTCAATGAGACTATTCACCGCATTCATGATCCTTGCGGGCGTCGGATGCGCAGCGAACGCCAATGAACGTGACGAAGGCTTTGTCGCCAGTGCCCTGATTCAGGGTACCGATGAACGCGAGGATGCCGACGAAAGCAAAGTTGCCGACAAACACGGTGCCGATGGGTACGGCGACGAGTTTGTGCGCAAATGGGTCTATGCGTTGTTTCGACGACCAGGGCTTGTGACTACGCGCAGCAAACGTGACTTCGAGGACACTTATTCTGCGCTTGTTTCCGCGCTCGATGCGAACCCTGCGATTCGAATCGTGGCGACGCTCGACCACCAAGCCAACGCCGCTCGAGTGGGGCTGGACCTTCCCCCCACGCGAGAGATCTTTTTCGGCAATCCAAACCTCGGCACTCCGCTCATGCAGGCGTCTCAAACAGCGGGGATCGATCTTCCGCAAAAGATCTTGGTATGGGAAACGCACCGCGGCACCGTCAAGGTTGCGTACAACGATCCCGCATACCTTCAAGCGCGCCACCGCATTCGCGGCGCCTCCGCACCGCTCGAAACCATTGCCGGAGCGCTCAAGGGCCTTGTCGAAACCGCGACGGGTAGGCGCGTCAAACCTAGTCGCGGATACATTCGTCGTCTTCGTTTGAGCAGCGTTCGCCGCAGACCCGGCCTGCGATTCGTTCGCAGCGAAAACGACGCAGACGAAACCTTTCAGCGACTGCGCGCAGCGGTGGACGCGGCGCCTCCGCTCAGCGAGCTTTTCGCGCTGGAACACGACAGGAATGCCGCCTCGGTCGGGCTCGAACTGCGCCCCACCAAGCTTCTCGTGTTCGGCAATCCCGCGCTCGGAACCCCGCTCATGCAGTCCGCCCGCTCGATCGGCATCGATCTACCCCAGAAATTCTTGGTCTTGGAAGACGAGCGCGGCAGCGTCTGGATTGCCTACAACGACCCCAGATTCCTTGCCCAGCGCCATCGCGTTCGTGGACAAAGGCAGCGGCTCGACACGATTGCGGGAGCGCTCGCGAACATCGCCGCGGGAGCGGCGAGCGACTAGCGGGCCGCGTGCGCGACAAATAAATACCGCGTCAAGCGAAGCGCGTCATCGTCTGCGTCTTGCTCGCTTGGCGTTGCAAAGCTGTGGTCGCCGCTGTCCACGCGGCCGTTGTCTGCGGAGCGATAGAATCATCGCTCCGTGCGCGTGGTCACGGGAGCTGAAAGTGTATACTGAAATCGTATCACGAAGTGCCTGTAAAAAGCATGTATTGTCGTTCTTATGGGCTCCAAATGGTGATTTCTGTATACGGATCTGACTCCATTCGCCTGGCGTTTTTCGGGAAACGGTCGATACAGTGAGCTCACGAACTGGTCCTGCGGGACCGCAACTAGGAGTGACCTCAATGAGTCTTTCACGTTCCCATACTCGCCGCTGGGCGGCCTATCTTCCCTTCCTCGCTGCCGCAATGGTCGCCGGTTGTGCCTCTGACACCGACGCCATCGACGCGAACTCCATCGACAGCGTCGAGGCGGAACTACATGGCCCCGGTTCGCGTGCGGCGCGCGGCAACCTGGCCGAGGTTGCCATCGCATCGCCGGAACTGTCCACGCTCGTGGCCGCCGTCGTCAAAGCAGGGTTGGTCGACGCGATCAGCGATCCGAACACCCCTCTGACGATCTTTGCGCCGACCAACGGAGCGTTCGCCGCCGCCGGGATCGACGTTGAAGCCACCGACGCGGACACGCTTTCCGCGGTTTTGCTCGACCATGTGATTCCTGGTCGAGTCGGCGCCGGTCGACTCCGCGCTGCCGCGTTTCGCGACGCAAGTATCGAAAGCCTTGGTGGTTTGACGCTGAGCCCTCAGAGGAAACCTTTGCGGGTGAACGACATCCCCGTTCGCTTCGGAAATCGGCGGGCGAGCAACGGCATCATTCACGTCATCGATGGCGTCCTCTTGGACGGAGGAAATACGCTGGTGGCGCAAGCCATCAACCGGCGCGATCTCTCGACGTTGGTTTCCGCCGTCGTTCGGGCTGAGCTTGCGGAAACTCTGGCCGGCGAAGGCCCGTTCACCGTATTCGCGCCAGACAACGCCGCGTTCGCTGCGTTTGGGATCGACCCTGAAGAGGTGGACATCGACACGCTGACCGCCGTGCTCTTGGATCACGTGGTGGCGGACGACGTGAGCCTCGATGACCTCAATCGTGCCAGCCGCCGCGGCGAGCCGTTGACCACTCTGGGAGGCTTGGAGCTTGATGTGCGAAGAGGCCGCTTCGTCAACGGGCTTCGAATCACCGATCGTGGAAGCGCCACCAACGGAAGCTTCTACGTGATCAACGGCGTATTAGTCGAGCAGTAGAACTGCGTTCGCAGGTTTCACGCTTCCGTGGCGTGAGACCTGCTCTTTGTTCTTCATTCGAATCGAAAGAGGAATGCGCCGCGCATCCCATACGCGCGGCGCATTCTCTTTTTATGCCGTTTTTCGTTTCGGTCTGAGCGCTATGCGCTGAGTCGACGGGTTTGACGTTCGTCAACCCGGCGCCGAAGAGTGTGGGCAAGCCGATGTGTCGCGGCGCCTACTGCAGCGTATGCGTCTGAGTCGATGGACCGCACGGACAGAGGCTCAAAGCTGCGGCCGCGTAGAGTGACGCTGCACTGTTTGTCGAGGCCGCCGCGGGGTCCGTTGATGTCGTGGATCCGCACGGACACGCTGTGTACGTACGACGCGAGCCTATTCAATTTTCGCTCGACCAATCGAACCGTGTAGTCGCGCAGTGATTCGGATGCATCCAAGCCGACGAATCGAACATCTACTTTCATGGCGTCTCCTATCATCGAATGAGGGGATGTGTAGATCACTCTGGGCCGATCTATCTGGTGCGCCACGCATGAAAAGTCTTCATCGATATAGGTTCTGTCTACGTAGATAGCTATTTTGTGTCGAAGAGATGCTCTCGCGCCGAGCGACAGACTGCTTCAACCGCTGCGTTGCGAACCCGACGTTCCATCGAAATTGCGTAGAAGTGTTCTTCGGGAGTCGATGTTTCCCCAACCACGACGACGCCATATTGCTTCTTCACGGATTTCTTGATGATGGAAGGCGTACAAAAAATGCCGATGCCATCCTCTCCGAACGCTTTCATCAACGCGCTGTCTTCAAACTCCGCCACCACCTGAGGGCTCAACCCCTGCTCATCGAACCACAAACGCAAATTGCGCCCGAGCGTTGTGGTGCCCACCGGAGAAAGAAAGGGTTGACCATGAAGGCATTGCGGAAAGCGACCGGATAGCGTCTTTTTCAGCGAAGGAGTCGCGAAAAATGTGAGCCCGCAGCGGCCGAGCTGATGGTTAAACGCCCGAATTCCGCTGCTTGGGGGCACGGGGGCGTCGGCAAGAACAACGTCCACATTGTGAAGGGCAAGCTCTGCGATGAGTCGATCGTGGCGGTCGTGCTGACAAACAAGGCGAACCGGTTCCTCCAACTGAAGCGCGGGTTCGAGCAGCTCGCGAACCACCAGTTTGGGCATGACGTCGGTGATTCCCACGACAAAAGATGGATTTCTCGAGACGCTGCGACCTTTTGCTACGTCGAGAAATTCCTGACCGAGCGAGAAGATTTCTTCCGCGTACTGATGCGCCGTCTTGCCCATCTCGGTGAGCTTCAGCCGGCGACCGGTTCGATCGAATAAAGGTTGCCCCAAAGACTCTTCAAGCTGCTTGATCTGCGCGCTTACCGTAGGGTGCGTGAGCCGAAGCGCTCTCGCAGCCGGCTGAATGCCACCCTCGCGCACCGCCATCCAGAAGTAGAAAAGATGATGATAGTTGAGCCACTCCATTTTTGTTGTGTAGAGCACTCCATTTCCCTTGTGTAGAGAAAAGCGACACTGGTTGTCGATTTTTGGTGCATTCTCTACATCCGCAAAGGCCCTATATTCTACTTCGGGAATAGTTATGAGAGCCGTCGCCGCAACCCAGTCACCAGCGCTACACCTGGCCGTCGCCTGGGCGATGATTCGAGCCGACGCCAAGGTAACTTCCTCCGAGCAACGCGCTCTCGAGGTGATCCGCGAGCTCTACGGGGCAGGGTTGGCATCGAGAGACTGGCGCGAGCAGCTGAAGAAGCAAAGCCCGCCGTGGACGAAGCGCGACCGCTACCGACTCTTCGTTCTCGCGGCCTGGGTCGCGAACGTCGACCACGACGAATCGCCCGAAGAAATCGATCTACTGTGCCAGCTGCGGGCCAGTCTTGGTCTCGACCCATGGCTTGCGCGGCACCTTCATCAGTTCGTTCGCGCAGCTCGGCGAAGCACGCAGCAGACGCCAGAGCTTCAAGAACTAGAGGCGATTTTGGATGCCGCATCGCGGAAGGTCGCGCAATGGAACACGAATGAAAACTCAGGTCCTTCCGATGACGATGGGGCGCCGTCATGAACCATGTCCGCATGAGACAGGGGCTCTCAGCAAGACAGCGGCTCCCCACGAGACAGCGGCTCCCCACGAGACAGCGGCTCCCCATGAGGCAGAGATTCAACGCAGCCGCTGATACGAATCCTATCCCTCGGCGATTCCATTCTCATCGAAGCCTCTACCTACTCGCACTGATGCCAGTACTGACGGACTGGATCGATACGGGTCACTTCCCGCACCAGATTCAAGAATGGACGACTGAACTGCTTACTGGACTTCTGATCTTCGCCGGAGTTCACGTGCTGATTCGCCAATCCGATCGACTTCGTCAGCTCGCTTCGACCGACGCCCTCACGGGGCTGCGGAACCGGTCATGTTTCGAGGCAGACCTGCACGCGATCAAGCGTCGAATACGCACGAAGGGACCAACGATTCTGGTCTATCTCGATTTGGATGGCTTCAAAGAGCTCAACGATCGATGCGGTCACTTGGCGGGCGACGAACTGCTTCGCCAGATCGGTCGCGCGCTTACCGACCGTCTGCGGGAAGGAGACACGAGCTACCGCCTCGGAGGCGATGAGTTCGCGGTGCTCTTGCGAGCCAGAAACGAACAAGAGGGTCTTGGAATCGTGGCTCGCGCACTCGCCGCGGTTCAATCCTCATTTTTCGCAACGACATGCTCCATGGGCGCGGTCAAGATTCGAAGCGGCGAAGCGATCGAAGACATCATCGCAGCCGCCGACACGCGAATGTATGCCGCGAAGAACGGCCGGGGACAACAGGTCGAACATAGGATGGCCGCGACCGCCGAAATCGGCGCCGCGTCCGAACCGCGAAGCTCGTTTATCCAGTGCAAAGAGTGGCCGAAACAGGTCGGCGTCGCGTGACGCCGGCCGGCGAAGGGCTTCGATCACAAACCGTCATCCCGATGCGATCAGCCGCGAACCTCGATCCGTCCTTCCCCCGAACCTTCGCGTGACGTGACGAGGCGACTTCGCTACGCGGCGCCTCGTTCGCGTTGAACTGCATCCCATAGATCCACTCTCGCCCGCAGTCCCATCCAAAACTGTGGCGTCGTGCGGAATACTCTGGCCAACCGCAATGCAGTATCCGCAAGTGGCACCGAACCTTTTGCGCGCAGCCTGCACTAGGAGTGCTGTGGCTCACGGCGCAGGTGCCGTAACGCGAGCCCAATGGAGGCTTCAATGAACAACGAACACTCACTCAATAGGCAGCGCGACCGCGCTGCGCGGCTGCCGCGAGCAGGCTTGCCAGGGCTTGTTGGCTCAGCCCTGGCCTTGCTTGCTTCTGCCTGCACAGCTGTCGACTCCGGCGATACAACAAGCTCTGGGACGTCCGCCCTCGTCACCGTTATCGACAGCCCGGGTGGTGGACCAAAACACTGTTGGGATTGGCCCAAACAGCGAACCACCACGACGAAGCGCAACGACCCGATCATCGATGCCAGCGTATTCGCCGAGACCTGGCGCAACGTCATGGACGACCGCGGTATGGGCCACGCCATGATACTCAAGGGCAATCAAGGTGAAGACGTGGTGGTCGCGGAAACCGGCTGGGCGGTATCCCCCTGCGACGCCAAGGTCCCGACCGCGTTCAAGGTCAACACTCAAACCAAGGTGGGCAGCGTGTCCAAGGTCATCACCGCGGTTGCCACCCTCAAGGCAGCCGAAGAGGGACTGCTGGGGCCCAACCAAGGCACCATCGATGACATCGAAGAGACGGTGTGGCCGGCATTGCCAGCACGCTGGACGCTGCTGCCCGACTTCCCGGCCTTGCGCTGGTCCGAAATTTTGGGCCACCGCGCGGGTTGGCGCAAAAACACCGGTGTTCCGCTACGCGAGCGTCTGTCGATTTGGGATCCAAACACAGATCCTCCACGCGGCGTTTGGAATTACTCCAATGCCCTTGGAGCAGCCGGGCTTTTGCTGTTCTCGAGAATTGATCCGGAAGGCATGGCAGAGTTCGAGCGCGTGAACTTCGTCACGACCGACGACGCCTATGAGGACGATTTTCGCGCCCGGTCGATGGAAGCCTACGGCAAGTATATTCGCCAAAAGATCTTCTTGCCGGCTGGCGCACCCAACGCGAGTTGCCGACTCGAAGACGCGCTCGACAACAACCTCCCCTACGCGCTCTACTACTCATCAGACGGAGATACCACGGGTCTCATGGGGGTAGATGGGACCCGCGCGTGCCATACCGGTGGCTTAGCCATCTCCGCAAGAGAGATGGCCAACGTCCTCTACGCCATTCGTACCAACTGGAACGTTCTGACGCCAGCTTCGGTGGCTCGCATGGAAGCCAACTTCGTCGATGCTGCAGGTGTGGGTCGGCCGTATCTCGCCTACGACAACAGTTCAACACAGTACACCGGAGGCACGGCGTACCTGAAGAACGGCGCGGTTCAGAGCTACCGCGCCCAGATCGTCATACTGCCACACGGCTACTATGCGGTCGCGGTAACCAACTCCGGCGATGTAACCCCCCAAACCATGCAAGACACCCTTCAGGACGCCTGGAACGCTGCCTACATCCAACAACCCGGCGGGATTTTGACCAAGTAACGGACCCGCAATCGATAACCGGCAGAATACAAGAAGGAAAAGCGGCTGAGGCGGATTGAACGCTGCCTCAGCCGCTGTCTTGTCCGTTCTCTGAGCTTGGGAATTCGTGAGCTTGGACCACGGCCACAGAGCAGGGCTCGGGGTCTACCTCGACTGCGGGGACGTCCCGCAAACAAAAGGCGGCGGGCAAACACAGACGTCTCGATTCTCGGGAAAGCCATAGGACGCGCCCACATCCTCGGCGCAAATCAACGACCCCGCGCATTCGCTATCCAAATCGCAATCCGCTTCACCTTGATCGCACGGTCCGCACCAAGAGCAATACAAAGGGTGACCGGGGTCGACGCGACACACGCACACGTCGTAGTGCTCGGGAAGCCCGTATTGCGCGCCGACATTGTCTGCGCAGACGCTATTTTCTACGCACTCATTGTCGCGATCGCAATCCCCGACACCAATCGGACATGGGCCGCAGTCGCGACAATAGTTCGGGTGATTTTCAGCCCATGGGCATTCGCAGACATCAAAATAACTCGGGAGGCCATACCGATCGCCGACGTTGTGACGGCAAACACGCCCGCGAATGCATTCCCCGTCGTTGTCGCAATCCGCCATGCCTTCCTCGCAGGGGCCGCAATCGCGACAGTAGTGTTCGTGATTGTCGGGCCACTGGCAGAGCGGGTTGGTTCCGCGCTCATATTCTTCGAGATTGGTCGCCCCGTCACCATCTGCATCCAGGTCCGCGTCGGTGAGGTCATTGGGGTCGAGGTTGTGTTCCTCTTCCCAATCGTTGGGCATCCCATCTCCGTCGAAATCGAGACATGGACGGCCAATCAATTCAAGATTCTCGCTGCCCTCGTCGAGGTTCAGAATCCTGCAGTTATCCCCATTGTTGAGCGCAGGAATACGGAACTCTTCCGAGATCGGGGAGAACTCGTCTTCGGCTTTTCCTTCGAGGTAGAGCTCGAAGCAATCGATGAGGTTGACACAACTTCCCTGCGCTCCGGTCGCGAGCCCAACCGCTGTGCCCAAAGCGTCCATGAGTAGATTGAAGTCCACATTGGAATCCACCCCGTTGAGCTCAAGAGTCGAGATGGCGACATCGTTGTCGAAGCGAGGTTTCAACTTCGCGTACCCCCATAGGTCCACATCTGGATTGGACAAGATAGGAATATCTGCCTTGAGATGAAGCTGCACAAAGAGCGTTCGGTAGTCGATCAATTCAAGCTCGAAGGCATTGTTTCCCCTCCACTCCGTGTTGCCCTGGAAATGAAGCAGATGGCCAGCCACCGCCTCAAAGCGACTTTTGAGCGTACTCAAACTCATCGGAAATGCCCGGAGCCCGCAGGCGTCACTCGAATCCCCGCACCAATCGCTCGATGGCTCAGGCCACGCGGGGTGCGCGCGCAAATCGTCGTGAAAGAAAGTCACCATCGGTGAATGTCCACTGTTTCCATTGATCCAATGGCAGTTGGCCCACGTGGATCCAAACACGTGCTCGAAGACGGTCACTCCCTCCCCGGAATCTGTCGTGTTGAGCATCAGCCGCACGCTCTCGAGGCACGTTTCGTCGGTGCCATGCTTTTCGATGGTCAGTAGGGTGATGTCGGAGAGATCGTCGACGGTCTGCAGATCGTAGGTAAAGGTCGAGCCGCGCTCAAAATCATCTCGTCCGTAGTCGACCCAAGTGCTGTTGCCCGCGGGCACATAGGGCGCAGAGGCTGGCGAGTTCAGACGCACATTGATCGGATCATCCGTTCCGGCGTGCGGAATATCGGCGACTGTGATTTCAATTTGCGCACGAATCACCTCTCTTCGCGGCTCGTCGCGGGTATACACGCATTGAGTTTGAGAGTGCTTGGATGCGCTGCCTCGGTAGACTACAAGCCGGTAGCAATAGAGCGTATCGGCGCTCAGATTGTTGTCTTGGAAAGAGTGTTCCCCGCTGAGCGAGCCATAGTTGCGAATCACCTGAGGAGCTCCGCCAGAAACACTCCGAAGCAACTCGTAGCGATCTTCGACATCCGTCCGGTCATACCAACTGAGCGTCGCACTGTCCGAGCTCCGTGCGACGATTCGAATATTGCCCGGGGCCGTCAGCATCGACGATGGATCGATCGGTGGCACAGAACCAGGATTGGGACTCGCAGGATTCGGTCGGAGAGGATCGGCAGACACGATCGTCGCGCCCACGCTCAGTTGTTCGCGGTCCGGCGCAGGGATCTCGAACAAGACTGGCTCGGTATCGACACAAGAGAGCAGCGCCACGCTTGCAGTGGCGCAGGTCCACGCAAATGCCGGTGGCGTGCCTGGGCGCGCGACTCGCAAAGATGAAATGAGATCCATGGCATCCTCCCATACCGAACTGAGCAACGGTCGTACCAATGGAAATCGCGTTTGATTTCGGAAGTCTTTTGTTTTGAATCGTGAGACCGCGCGTGGGCTGCACGCGAGCCGTCCGCACGTGTCTCGCGCGCCGCGCAAAAACTCTCGCCGCCCCGCTAAGCTTCGCGAGCGGAGCATTCATTGCCGCCGAACCTTGTCCCGATGCGAGCAGCTAAACTGCTTTCAGAAATCCTTCCGGCGCGACGAGGTTGCGTTTGCGCAGCGGTTCAGGAGTGGAGTCTTTGATAATCTTCAGTAGCTCTGCGCTTTTGGCGGGACGGCATAGGTAGATGGTGTCGGTCGACCGGTCGATATGTGATGTCCAGGTCGGCGGCTCGACTTCGGCGTACGATGCGAGCAGCTCGGCTAGAGCCGCAGCAACCACCAAAATCTCGTTAGAACTAGTTGCCGGCCGCTTCAAATGAGAGATCGTTCCCGAGCGCATGATTTCTTGGGAGATAGCTCGCGCTTTCAGCGATTCTCTGTCGAGCACCGCGCGAGCAAGTTGTTCAATCAGGGTCATGAATTTCGTCCCAAAGCTCATTGTTGATCGGTTTGGGGATCGGGTGCCCATGTTTGTGCGCCGAATCGAGCCAAAGCTGGGCCGCTTCGAAAGCATTGCCCAAAGCTTCTTCCGAGCTTTCTCCGTGCGTGATGCAACCATCGAGCGCGGGAGCACTGGCCACGAAACACTGGTCTTCTTCCGACCATCTCACGACGACTTGATAGTCACGCGCGCTTGGCTTTTTCGATCGCGTTTTGGACAAGCCTTTCCTGGTATTTCTTGGCATCGTGACCGCTCTTTCCCGAACGATGTCGTATATGACATGATAGGGCGCGACAGGGAAACGCATACGATGTCGAAATCGCCGACGACCACTAGACGCAGGAACGCATCTGCCGAACTGCTCAAAAACCCACATCCAGGTGAGATTCTCATGCTCGAGTTCATCAAGCCTATGGGTCTAAGCCAAAGCGCCTTAGCGCGAGCCATTCGGGTGCCACCCCGGCGCATCAATGAAATCGTGCTCGGTAAACGCGCCATCACGGCCGACACCGATCTGCGCCTCGCACGCTACTTCCGTATGTCGGAAGGCTTCTTTCTTGGTTTGCAGACCGACTATGATCTCATGCAGCAGCGCCGCGCCCTCGGCTCCGCTCTCGACGCCATCGAACCGCATGCCGCTTAGCGGCGGATGACAAGCATCCAATGACCGAGCACTAGGAGCATCCTTGTAGCAGACCGTTGACCGATGCAACTTGCTCGATTCTCGGTTGTATATCGTCCGGCCGAGGCTCGGTGCCGAGCTCGCACGCGGCTTGCTGGTCGTCGGCCAGATACGCGGCGAAGAACGTAGCTACTGTGTTTCCAATGTAGCGCTGCACGCTGGGTGCTCCGAGTCCGCCCATTTGCGCGTGCGTTTGTTCGGGGATGATGATGCGCATGCGATCGAAACCTTCGGGGTAGTGGTCCCACGGCTCGAGGCGCCAGCCTACGGCGATGAACATCCCGTCTCCTGCGCTATTGATCTCCGCGCCGCCAATCATCGTCAACAGTGGAACGCGCACCGTGTTCCACGTGTTGTCCTGCGGGCCGTTGTCGTATGCTTCGAAGAAATCGCCTTCGCCCTGTGGGGAAATGGGGGCGATCGCGGCGATTCGTGCATCGGCTTTGGGGTCGTAGAGATATTGCCCGTTGGCCACTGCATGCGAGGTGTAGGCACCTGCCGAATGACCGACGTGGCCCACTCGCTCGGTGTCGAGCGTTCCGCCGAACTCAGGCAGCTCAATCTCGTCCGCGGCGAATGCGTCGATCACGAAACTCACATCGAGCGGACGATCGAGTCGATGGGTTTCGGTATCGGTGGAGGGGCGATGCCCAAGCTGAACGGCGATTCCTCCGCGCTGCGCGATGGGCAATCCCAGATGGTCAAATCTGGTTTCTCCCGCCGCCCATCCCAGGCCGCCGTGGCTGATCAGCACCACGAAATGCGACCCGCGCGTTCCCAAGGGATAGTGCACGCGGAGCCCCACTTCTCGGTTTTCGCGAGAAGAATCGATGAGCACCGTATCCGCCGACCGCGTTCCCGTCACAAATCCGCGGTCGCCGCCGTCTAGGTCGGCATCGTTTGTCGAAGCATCGGTCGCGCCACCAGAATCTGCTCCGCTGTCCGCGGTTTCGGGATCCATCGCGGGCATGGCGTCGTCGCCACAGCCGCCTCCGAAGATGACGCCGACTAGGATCCAGCCCGCAGGTCGAAATCGGTTTCTCTGGTCCATATCTCTCCGCCCTATATCTCTCCGCCCCGCGAACTTCAGTGTTTACAACGACAACGCCGGCGACCACCAAAGTCCTACGCATTCTTTTTCTATCGCGAACGTTTTGCGGCATAGGATTGTGGGCCCGGGCGGCGTCGTTCGTGAGGGGCCGCATAGAGCTCACGAGAAAATCTTGGAGATACGGCCCCTAGAGATTCAGTTCTGGGTCGGCGCCAGCATTGAAGTTTTGCGTGACTTCGGTGTTGTCCAGCGCGCGGCAGTAGATGGCGACGAGATGGAAAGTGCCGCGCCAGCGGCGGTCCGCGTCGTGCTCGTTGGCCAGCGCGAGACGGTTTGGGGTTGCGCTCCAGGGGTCGAGACCGCCCTCGCGCAAACCACTCCCGGCGTCAGCCCCATCGACGAAAAGCTCATAGCCCAAGTCTTCTCCCACTACGGCGCCTCGAAGCACAACGTGCCTGAGTTCGCGAATCGCGGTGTCGGCGTTCGTGATGATGTCGGGCGTCCCGTTTGGGTCCGTTCGCCGGGTGCGAATCCGCGCGGAGTAGCTCGTCCGATCGCCACTTTGGCCACCTTGGCCCAGCGTGAAGTTGCGCACCTCGGAGCCAGCAGAAACCGTGACGATGCGAGCTGGTCCGTCTTGTTCAGTTGCTGGGTGGACCCAGGCTTCCACCGTAAACGCTTGGTTGGCGACGCACGGGTCGACCAGTTTGCTCGGCATTTCGTCAGAGCGAATGATCAAGTCCAGTGCCGTGGAGAGATCCAGTGCACCAGGTCGCCAAACGAACTCGGGTTCGATCGCGGGGTCCAAGATGGAGAGATCAAGAAATTCTCCGACTTGCGAGTGGTCGTAGATGTAGTTGCCCGCTCCCTCATTGAAGAGGTACAGAGCGTTCGCGCCCACCACTCGCCCCAAGTCCACTTCGTTCAAAAGCATTCGCGGGGGTTGGCCCTCGTTGCCCGATGCATCGGGGGCTGGCGCGCCATCCACGTCTCGACGGGATCCCCCATCATTGACGACGATGATATCCCCGGTTTCGATAGTCTCGAACCCCGTTCGGCAGCCGCCGAGCATCAGAACGACGCCGCAAAGTCTTATCGCGAAGATCCACCTGTGGCGCATTATTCCATTATAAGGAGACAGGGGTTTTTAGCCAAGCTGGCAGCGCCTTGCGTTCCTTAATTGTGTCGCGGAGGGTTCGCTACGGAGTTCGGGCGATGTCACGATTCGAGCGACTAAACATTCGCCACAGGTTTCTGCGTCTCGCGGCCGGGGTGCTTGCCCTGATGGTGCACGTGGGTTGTGCGGCGAGCGCGGGACCGAGCCCGCAGGATGGAGTTAAGGCAGCGGAAGAGACGGGAGGCCTCGATATTCTATCCGTTGATCTTGCGATGGATGTGGCAAGTCTGCTCGAGGTGATGCATGGATGCGACGACGGTCGTTGTCCTCCGTCGGTTGCCTAGCCCTTAAGAGCTCCGCTCGTAAATCCAGCAATGAAGTCGCGTTGGAAGAAGAGGAAGAGGAGCAACACGGGGAGGACTCCGATGGTTGTTCCTGCCATGACGAGAGCGTAGTCGTGATGGTAGAGGCCACGAAAGTGGCTGATCGCTACGGAGAGCGGGGTTTTCTGGGGATCTTGAAGGACGACTTGCGGAAAGACGAAGCTATTCCAGACGCTGAGATAGCTTACCATGAGGTAGGCGCCGACTGTCGGACGCAGTACGGGGAGGGCGATGGCGAAAAAACACCGCACTTCGCTACAACCGTCGAGCCGAGCTTGCTGCAAGAGCTCCTCCGGGACCGACGAGAGCATCGAGCTCCGAAAAAGGTAGACACCAAAAGCCGACGCAATGGCCGGCAGAATGATGCCGGCGAAGCTGTCTAGAAGATGGAGATGGTAGAGAAGCAAGTAGCTTGGCGCCAAGGTGAGTGAAGCGGGAACGAAGAGCGCAGTCCAGAGCGCAGCATCGATCATTCTTCGGCCGCGCATGTTCTGCTTTGCAAGTACATACCCCGCGGCCGCGCAGACCACAGTGGAGGCTGTGCTGGCCGACGACGCAAGAAAAACCGAGTTGAGCAAATGCCAAAGGAAGCCGTGTTCGAACAGTGTGCTTTGGAAGTGGTCGAGCGTAAGGCGCTGCCAAGCGATCCCCAGAAAACCGTCGCCGCGAGGCAAGAACAGGACAGCGTAGGTGTCCTCTCTTCGTCGCAACGCAGCGGCAAATAGGTATAGTAGCGGGACCATGGAAACAAGCGACGCGGTGATCAACACCCCATGCGAAAGCCAACGCGCGCGCGATTTCATGAAGAGGCGTCCATGGACCCTACCGCCCGGACTGGGCGGATCGAGGTCGTGCGTCGGTGGCTTATTCTACTGACGTTGAGCGACAGGCGGATGGCGGCAATTGTGGCGGCCACAATCCCGGCGACGATCCAGCCCAAAGCGCCCGCGTAGCCCAAGTCGCCCGTCTCGAACCCGAGCTGGTACAGGTAGTACACCAAGGTAAGCGCGCGCTGCTCAGAGCCCCCGCCCGGATGCATGATGTAGGCGAGGTCGAAGATTTGCAGCGCGTGGGTGAGCGAGATGATGGTCAGAAAAACCGCTACGCGGTCGATGGCTGGCCACGTGACATGTCGAAAACGCTGCCAAGCGCCAGCGCCGTCGAGGGCTGCCGCGTCTTCAAGGTCGCGCCGGCGGGATTGCAGAGCTGCGAGTAGGAAAACAAAGAAGAAGCCAGTGTTCATCCAAAAGTGAGCAGCGATCAGTGTGGTCATCACATAGCGCTCGAGCCACGGGAATTCGAGATTGAAACCCCACAGGTGGTGCAACGAGACATTGAGCAGACCCGCATGAGGCTCGAAGATTGTTCCGAAGATCACCGCGACAAACGCAGAGCCCACCAGGGTAGGTGAGAAGATCATCAGCTTCCACAGAGTGCGCCCTCGGATGCTTGGCTGGTCGGCGAGGTATGCGAGCCATAGAGCGAGCGGCACCTGCAGTAAGGCCAGCCCTGTGAACGAGAGCGTGTTGCGGGCGCTAAGCCAAAACACCGGGTCTCGGAGAAGACTAACGAAGTTGTCGAACCCGACGAAGTATTGTTGCTCAGGGCCCCAGCTGCGGTGCAGCGCGAGCCAAAAAGAGTAGAGCAGCGGGATGACGGTGAAGAGAACAAAGAGCATCAGAAAGGGCATCAGCAGCATTGCGCTCGGTGTGCGCCACAAGAGCCATGGGGCTCGCGACCACTTCATCTGCTTGTTGTTCATGGTTGCCGCTCGGTACGCCACGCTTGGCGCCTTTCGATTTCGGCGAGACGCGCTTGTGCTGCGGCTAGGAGGCGCGTCGCTTTGTTCCTCAATACTGACGTCATGCAGCGTTCCTCCGTGGGCTGCATCGCACGAAGCTTCATCAGCGTGTTGAGCAGCTCTTGCACAGCGAGGGAGCGCAACGGCGACAATACACGGCGTGGGACCTGGTTCATCACGTCGATAAACGCTGTGCCGATCGCTTGGCCAGAAAAGTAGGCGTCGGGCTGGTGATAGAACGCTTCGCGCCAGTAGTCGCGGACCGGGCTGATGATGCCGCTCAGAGCGTAGGTGCGCCGGGCGCCGGTTTTGGATAGATAGAGGCGCTTCGAAGTTTCCCACGCGGCGTCCGGCCGCTGCGTTTTCTTGCTGATGGCCATCGCGGTAGATCCCCAGGTGCTTGTGCGCAGGCCTCCGCGTCGCCATGCGGGCAGCGGCATCAGACGGAACTTGCCTCGTAGCTGGGGCATATTGAGTTTCCAGACGCCGGTCATCCAATCCGGCATCAGCGCTGCCAAGACTACACCGCGTTCGAAGAGGCGTGCGGCAGGTCCGCTGTCAGAGCCGATCGACGTGATGAAGCGTTCGTTGCTGGCGGTCCAGCATGTCAGCTTGGTGAGCACCTCTGCATTGATCTCGCGGTCCACGCGGAGTGTGCCGTCAGAGTCAAAAGCGCCTCCACCGGCCTGCTGGATCAACGAATGAACTTCCTCTGCGCTCCCTCGTAAATCCAGCTTCATCAAGTAGCGGGGATAGTTGCCTTGATCCGTAGGGGCGCCCATAAGCCGTTTGCGGAGCGCGGCAAAGTCATCCCACGTGTGGATCTTGTTGATGTCGACGCGATGTTTCTGGAAGATATCGTGGCGGTAGGCGAGCAGTACTGGATGGGCGTCGTGGGGAAGGGCATACACTCCGGAGCCACGCGTGTAGGCGTCGAGTGACGCTTGATGAATGCGGTTCATCCACCCTTCGCGTTCCAGACGTTCGCGCAGGTCAAGCAAGCCGATAGACGAGGGTGGTCCGGATAGGGCGTGCCCCGCAGAAGGCATGGGCATTTCGAACAAATCAGGTAGGACCGTATTGGCCCTGAGTCCGGAGTGGATACGTTGCTGCAGGGCCTCGTAGGCGAAGAGTCGGATGGCCAGCGAACCTGGTGCATCTTGTCGAACGAGTTCGTCGTGGACGTTTTTGTGTGTACGGGCGAAGGTCCATAGCTCTACGGATGAGGAGGTCCGAGCCGACGTGTGTGTGTAGATCGCGGCGCTGGACCCCGCCGCGCAGAGCACCAGCAACCACCCGGCCGGCGGCAGCGCGTGCATCCACATCGGCGTCGATCGATGCGGGAGGCCGGACCATCGCGTCATGTTCGTTCTTCCTTAATCAACTCTCCCGCTACTGATCGAGGTGTCGCAGGTTGCGTCCATACTCGCCCCGTTCGAAGTAGTGCAGCTGCGTTGTGTCGATGGTGAGCAGGATTTCGTTTTGCTGCGTTCTTGGCGTTAGGGATTGTGGTAGTCGGGCGATGAACGGTATGTCGTCCCCGACATGACCACATAGGTCAACGTGGCTGCCCAAGGGTTCACAAACATCTAACGTGAACGAGACCGACGCAGACTCATACGCACGATGGTCTGCAGCTTGTTTGTCTAGGTCATCCGCTATTGTCGTCACTGTTTCTGCTCGAACACCCACCACCAATTCGGTGTCGCGCCTAGCCTGAAGCACAGGGTGGTCTTGTTGTGGAAGGCGTAGCTCGAATCCGGGGCGAACTAGATACAGTTGGCCAGCTTTTTCGATGAGCCGACCTTCGATCAAGTTCATGGCTGGTGTTCCCAGAAAGGATGCCACAAAGCGGTTGGCAGGGTTGTGGTAGAGCTCCATCGGAGCGGCAAATTGCATCAGCACGCCTTGCGACAACACGGCGACGCGGTCGCCCATAGTCATGGCTTCTTCTTGGTCGTGGGTCACGATGACACTGGTCACGCCAAGGCGGCGCTGCACACGTCGAAGCTCGATGCGGGCACTTTTCCGGCGTGCTGGATCGAGGTTCGACAACGGTTCGTCGAAAAGAAATACCGAAGGCGCGCGCACCATGGCGCGACCGAGGGCGACGCGTTGCTGCTCGCCCCCCGAGAGCTCCCGAGGGTAACGTTGCAGCAAATGGGCGATGCCAAGTGAACTCGCCACGTTGGTGATTCTCGTCGCGATGTCTTCTATGCGATGGCATCGCAACCTGAGGGCGAAGGCCATATTGTCGAACACGCTCATGTGCGGATAGAGGGCGTAGTTCTGAAACACCATCGCGACGTCTCGATCCTTGGGCGCCACGTCGTTCATTTCGCGGTCGCCAATGTGGATCGTTCCCTCGGTCGCGTGTTCGAGCCCGGCAATCAATCGCAGCGTAGTGCTTTTGCCGCATCCAGACGGACCCAGCAACGCCACAAACTCACCGTCTCGGATTTCGAGGCTCAGACCCGCGAGAGCGAATTCCGAACGATTCTCGTAACGCTTGGTGAGGGACGTGAGCGTAATCGCGGCCATGCATGCTTTTCCAGAGCAACGCTGGACGTTGCCATGCAAGGCCCGGAAGCGCAAAGGTGGGGGCGCTGTCGATTTCGCTAACGACTCGTTGAATGATCGAAGAGAGGATGATGAAGTCTCGCCGCTTCCATGAGTTTGTGTTCGGCGTCGACGAGTTTGCGCGCTGCGGTTGCGGTGGGGTCCCACGCGACGAGGCCGTCGATTCCTGCTTTCGCGAGGGCTTCGAAAGCTCCTTCCAGAATCATTTGGGACAGCCACTTGCGGTCGACGGAGCGCCATAGAGCTTCGTTGGCGCCGCCAGGTCCTGGGGTGGCAATCGCGTCTCGTACGACGCTTTTTCGTTTTTGGTCCACGGCGCTCAGTTTTTCCCATTCGACTGAGTCGAGCTCGCGGCGCGCGCGTTCCCGGTCTCCGCTGAGCAACGCCTGCCATGCTTTGAGCACTTGCCGGCGATGTTTCGCGACATCCAACTGGGCGAGGTTCCGCACACTCGCGGCGAGGTGGTCCGCGGCTTCTTTGGGTCGCTCTTGACGAACTGCGCAACAGGCTCGCGCACCGTCGATGAGGAGTAGTTGAACGGCGGTGAGTGTGTGACCAATCGTCTCGCGCTGCTCTTCGGGAATGGGGTCCTGAATGAAGCGCGCAAAGCTATCGGTATCGACGGCGGGCAAGGGCTTGAATCGACGCAAGTCTTCTTCGATGAGTTCGCAGTAGCCACCGAGCGAGTAGGCGTACGCCCGGGTGGCCACGACCAGCCCGCGTAGCCGGCGGTTGACGCGCTCGATGGATAGACGCTCGGCTTCGTACATCAGCACGTACTCGGGCAGGCTATGGCCTGGGTTTGAGCTTTGCGCGACCATGGCCAGCGTGGTGAAAAATCGATCGTGAACCGCGTCGATATCCGCCGCGCCGAGCGCCGGCAGCACGGCCTTTGATGGATCGGAAGGGGATTTCACCTCAAGCAGTTCGTTGGCCAAACGTTGGGCCTCAGCAGCGCTATCGATCGATGCTTCCACGCGACGTCCGAACTTGCGGCCTTCTCGGGCGAGGCGTTCGCGGAGCGCGACGTGGAAACGCACGGATGGACGTCGCAAGCGCTGCTCCAGTCGGTCCCGGTTCGGCGCCTGGAAATCCTCCGGCAGGAGGTAAGTAAGGAGAATAAACCCGCCGGAGAGGAACATCACGGCGATGACCACGAAGAGGATTTTGCGAGGCATGGATGTTGACCTATTCGGACAACTCTTCCATCGTACCGCCTAGGGCGGACATGAGTTGTCCAATCGTGCAGTGACGCTCTAGGGGATGGCGTAAGGGTTGGCACACGTTCACGAGGTAGCGGTTGCGTCTTCCGTGGCGTTCCCGAGTCAGTATCTCGACTTCTTCGAGTTCGCTGAGAATGCGCTGCACCGCGCGCTGAGTAATGCCCACCTTCGCCGCAATGTCGCGCACCCGAGCGTCGGGGTCGCGCACGATGCAGAGAAGAACGTGGGCGTGGTTGCTGAGAAACGTCCAGCGGTGCGCGGCCGTTTCGGCATCCGAGATGTTCTCGCTTGAAGGCTCACTCATGTATCAACTTTGTATAAACATAGTTCAGGTATTGACAAACGTCAATAATATATCATGAATAAGATTGCATGAATCGATTCCCCTGAGAAAGCATGCTCAAATCGTATGACCGCTGAAATCGCTGAAGATACTGGCCCCCAGGGCATTCTTGAACGCGCCCACGAGCTGCTCGGGGTACCCATGTCGTGGCGCCCGCCGCGGTCGGGCGAGCCAGAAAAACCGGATCTCGAGACGATTGCCGCGGTAGCTCGAGAGGGAGGATTGCGCACCAACCGTTTTGCCGCGCCTCCGCTTGCGGTGCTCCAGTCGCTTTCCCCGCGGCGACCCGTGGTCACGTTGGATGAGCATGGCTTCCCGCTGTTGCTGCTTGAGGAGCGCGGCGGACGGTTTTGTGTCGAGGACGGCGCGGGAGCTCGCTCCTGGCTGACGGTGGCGATGGTGGTGGAGCGATTGGGACTCGCGCATGGCGGGGTGGAGCACACGTGGCTCGCGCTCGATTCGCCTGCGTCGCTTAGCGTACCGCTTACCGACGATTCGACGCCGTGGCAGAACGCCATCGCGCTGATTCGCAGCGAGGGTAGCAACCTCGGCTCGATCGTGATCTACGCGATTGGCGTGGGTTTGCTGTCGCTTGCGCTCCCGCTCGCCGTGCAGATGCTCGTCAACACGGTGGCGTTTGGCCAGCTCATCCAGCCCATACTCGTCCTTACTGTGTTGCTCGCCGGCGGGTTGATTTTTGCCGCCACGCTCCGCGCCATTCAGGCATGGATGGTCGAAATCGTGCAGCGCCGTCTGTTTGTGAAGTTGGTTTCTGAACTCGCGGACCGTTTGCCGCGCGCCCACGTCGAAGCGTTCGAAAAAGGCCAGGGGCCCGAACTCGTGAACCGATTTTTCGACGTGTTCACCGCGCAAAAAACGGTTGCACAGCTCCTCCTCGGAGGAATCGAGGCGCTGCTGACGGCGCTGGTCGGCTTGGTCGTGCTCGCCTTCTATCACCCGGCGTTGTTTGGTTTCGGACTAGTACTGACAGCGAGCGCGTTGGTGGTGTTCGTCACCCTCGGACGAGGAGCCACCAGCACAACGATCGCCGAATCGAAAGCGAAGTATGCGGTGGCGGGCTGGCTCGAAGAGATGGCGCGCCATCTTTTCGCGCTCAAGATGGCGGGCGGCGGAGACTATGCGCGACGTCGTCTCGACGCGCTGGCGACCCAGTGGCTCGATACCCGGTCGGCTCATTTTCGCGTCTACTACCGCCAGTTCATGGGTGCGCTGGCGCTGCAGGTGATCGCCCACGCCACGCTCCTTGGCTTGGGCGGCTGGTTGGTGGTTGAGCGAGAGCTCACGATCGGCCAACTGGTGGCCGCAGAGCTGATCGTAACCGCGGTGGTTGCGTCTCTGAGCAAGCTCGGCGGCAAGTTGGAGTCGGTGTACGACCTGGTGGCCGCGGCCGACAAGCTCGGGGTATTGCTCGGCTTGCCTTTGGAGCAGCAGGGGGGAGACGACCCGATTTGTGGCGGCCGCGCAGCTCGCGTGGAGCTCCGAGAGGTGAGCTCAGCGGGTGGTGAGTTGAAAGATTTTGATTTGGTGATCGAGGCGGGGGCCCGGGTCGCGATCCACGGGGACCGCCACGCATCGACAGCCCTTGTCGACCTGCTGTTTGGCTTGCGGCTGCCGAAACGCGGAGCGGTGATGATCGACGGTCAGGACCTGCGCGACGTGCGCCTCGATGCACTGCGTTCGCGTATCGCCGTCGTGCGCGAGCGCGAAGTCTTACCAGGCACGGTGGCGGACAATATTCGCTCGGTGGGGCGACACGTGCCTGCTTCCGAAATATGGGAGACGCTTGCCCAAGCGCGCCTCGCTGGCGCGGTGCGCAATCTTCCCCGAGGGCTGCAAACGGAGCTGATGCCGTCAGGCGCCCCGCTTGACCGGTTGGACGCATTGCGCCTGACTTTGGCGCGCGCCATTGCGGCTCGTCCGGCATTGCTGGTGCTCGATGGCGTGATCGATGCGTTGCCCGAGGAAGAGCGCGGGCCTCTTCTGGAGACGATCAACCGCAACCGAACCTTGGTGGTCCTGACCCACGAGCAGGCCGTGGTCAACGACTGCGGTTCGTGCATCGAACTCGAGCCCAACGATACGCGGACCTCGCCTCCGACGAGTCCTGAGGAGGTCACATCATGAAGATTTTGAGCACGCTCGCAGGGTTTCGTTCGCAGAGCTGGGCGGAGGGGCGAAGTCTGCTGCCCGCGTCTCGACTCGTGCCCGAGCCGGTTCGCTCGCAGCGCGTGGCTCGGTGGCTCGCGATTTCGGTCGTCGCGTTTGTGGCCGTCGCCGCGCTCGCGCCGTGGCAGCAGAACATCGCCGGCAGCGGCCGAGTGATAGCGTTTGCGCCCAACGACCGGCCTCAGGCGTTGCAGGCGACCATTTCCGGTCGCGTGGTGCGCTGGCATATCGTGGAGGGCGCTCGGGTGTCGGAGGGCGATGTCCTCGTCGATCTGACGGACAATGACCCCGATCGCCTGGAGCGAATGACGCAGCAGCGGGATGCGACTCGCGCCCGGCTTGAAGCCTACCAGTCGCAAGTCATCGCCTACGAAGAGCGCTTGGCGGCGCTGCAGCGCTCGCAGGGCGCGCAGATCAGTGCTCAAGAGGCGGAGGTTCGGGTAGCTCGAGAGTCGCTGCAGGCGAAGCGCGAACTCCTCATCGCAGCCGATGCCAAAATGGCGACTGCGCGCATCCAACAAGAACGAATCGAAGGGCTCACCAAAGACGGCTTGGCTTCCCAGCGCGACCAGGAATTGGCGCTGCTGAGCGCAACCAGTTCGACCGCGAGCCTCGCGTCGGCCAAGGCTGGGGTTCGGGGGGCCGAGAGCTCGCTTCAGACCAAACGCGCGGCGCTAGAGCGAGTACGCGCGTCGACCGAAGCAGATCTCCGTTCGGCGACCGCCTCGCTCCGTTCGGCAGAAACCCAAGTCGCGAGCGCCCAGGCCGCGCTGGCGGACACCGAGTCTCGGCTCGCCCAGCAAAAGGCCCAGGTCGTCCGGGCGCCGCGAGACGGCATGGTGCAGCGCATTATGGTTCAGCAGGGAGGAGTGCAGGTTTCGCGCGGTCAGACGCTTGCCTACCTCGTGCCCAACACCGAATCACGCGCGGTGGAAGTCTACGTCGACGGCAACGATGCGGCGCTGATCACCCCTGGACGTCATGTGCGCCTGCAGTTCGAAGGATGGCCCGCGCTGCAGTTTTCGGGTTGGCCGAGCGTCGCGGTGGGAACCTTTGGGGGTACGGTCGCGTTCGTCGACCCTAGCGACGACGGACGAGGCGATTTCCGTATCGTGATCCTGCCCGACCGCGATGACGAAGAATGGCCCGACACCCGTTTTCTCCGTCAGGGCACGCGCGCCAAGGGATGGGTGCTGCTCGATGAGGTTCGGGTTGGTTTTGAGATTTGGCGACAACTCAACGGGTTCCCGCCATCGTTCCGCAGCGCACCAACCCAAAAAGACGACGGCACTGGAGCGAAGTTCGAGGAGTCGAAAGCCGAGGAAGAGTCTGGAAAAGATGGTGCGGTCAAATGAGGCGCGCAGCGTCTCCCATGTTCGTTGCGGCTGCGCTTTTGTGTTCGTGGACCGCGATCGGCCGCGCGCAATCGATATCCCTTCGCGACGTTTTGGCCTCGGTAGAGCGGCATCATCCCAAGATTTCCGCCGCTCTTGCCAAAGAGGATATGGCGCACGCCAAGCTGTTCGCCGCGCGAGGTGGCTTCGATCCCAAACTCAGTGCGTACGGCGCGCTCCGCACGGGAGGGTACTACGAGCTGCGCCGGGCGACGGTGGAGTTGCGTCAGCCGACGCCGCTGTGGGGCGCAGAGGTTTGGGCGGGGTACCGTTTTGGCCAGGGCATCGACGACGAGCAGCGATTTCCTACCTACTATGAAGATGAAACCCTCGATACCGGTGAGGTGAACGCGGGGCTCCGGGTGCCGCTCTGGCGCGACGGGCCTCAGGATGAGCGCCGGGCGGCGCGAACGCGGAACGGTCATTTCGTGACGGCGGCGACCGAAGCGCGCGAGGCGACCGTGCTCGAACTGCAGCGCAAGGCCACCGATGCGTATCTCGCTTGGGTGGCGGCGGGCCGGCGGCTGGCCGTGGCGGAAGAGCTGCTCAAGTTGGCGGAAGACCGGCAGGCGTGGGTCGATGCTCGCGTGAAGGCGGGTGCGATTGCGCGCGTGGAATCGCTCGAAGTCGAGCGCTCGGTACTCAAACGAAAACTCACGCTCGTATCGGCCCGGCGCGGAACCGAAGCCACGAGCTATGTCTTGTCGCTATTCTATCGCGACGAACGCGGGGTTCCCTCGACGCTGGGGGCGGCGGCGCTTCCGGAGAAGCTGTCTTTTCCCGCGGCGCCCAAAGAGACTCCGGAAAAAGCCTTTCGCCAGGTCGTCGATTGCCATCCCCTGCTCGTCGAGCAGCGCGCAGCATTGGCCGCCTCGGAAGTCGACCAAGATCTCGCCCGCGCAAGAAGGGCGCCGCAAGTCGACGTGCAGGGGCAAGTATCGCGAGACTTTGGTGAAGGTGACGTGACCCTGCCCGGCACGGTGTTCGAAGCGGGTCTCGTATTTTCTCTGCCTTTGCCGATGCGCAAAGCGCGCGGCGACCTGCGAGCCGCGAACGCGAATGTGGAAGCGACCCGGCAGTCGCTTCGCTTTCGTGAAGATCAGCTGCGCATGCAACTGGATGACGCCGCCTCCGCATTCACCGCCGCAGATTCGCGTCGCCGCCTCGCGACGGACATGATTCGCAACACGCGCGACCTCGCCGATGCCGAACGTCGCCGCTTCGAAGCCGGCGTGACGACTCTCTTCGTCGTCAATCTACGCGAGCAATCTCTCGCCGAAGCGGAAGTCGCCGAAGTCGACGCGGTACGAGACCAGTGGAAAGCAAGGGCGCAGTGGGATGCGCTAACGACCTGCAACCCGGATGATCTTGTCGGAGTGGCGCGTCAAGCGAACGCGTCTGGTCGTTGAGTGTTTTGTCGCGCTGGGCCTATCGTACCTAGCCTATCGTGCTGAGCCTATCGTATCGGGGCTCATCTTACTTGGCCCTTGGAGCACGGAACGGCGCGAAAGCCGAGTTGGCCAGACGAGTCGCGCACTGCGTTGAACAAGAGAGCCATGTTGATGTATTTGCAGCCTTGGCGCAGCACCGTCCGCGGTTTTCCGTCGGTTCCGTTCGCCGTACTGATGAGTCTGATTTCGCTGGAGCCGTCTGGTGTCGGATATGAACTGCTGCTCAGAGTCGCCTTGCGCAAAACGATTCGTTCGATTGGCGCTGCGCCGGTTTGCACGTAGGACAGTCGGTATTCGTCCTCAAGCCAGTTTGCACCGCCGTCGTTCACACGACGCCAGCACGCGCCCTGAGGAACACCGTTGATGTCGAACACTTTGCGGGTTGAAGTATCCCGGTGCCGGTATTGCCCTACTACCGACAGTCCGAGCAGCCATATTCGAGCGTCGGTACATTCGACAAGAAGCTTCGCGTGAGTACTTTTTTCGATGTGCTCAGTAGGCTCCAGCTCTTCATCCATTGTTGCGGTGCAGGCTGTGGCGCCAACGACGAAGGCGAGCGGTGCGAGGTGGCGTAGGGCGAGCGGATTCATAAGGCGATCCTGTTGGCTAAAGTCGGGTATCTGAGATGCCAATGGAGGCACAGTTTCCTAGCGTGATTGAGTTTGGTCATCAAACGAACCAACCGTCTCCAACCATGCGAGCTCTTTGCCTGGCGTGAAATCTGCAGCTTCTTAACCATAGCGCCCGGTGTTGACTGACTCTGGGCCCCAGCTGGTGTCTGCGCAGGGCAGCGATACGGGAAGGCAAGTGTCCGTAATATGATGAAATACTGGAGTGCATGGGCTGGTTTGTTGTGCGCCGGCGTGATGTTTGTGGTTGGGTGTGGAGACTCCAGTTCTCCGGCCATGGGGCCTCAGTTCGACGCCGGGCTCGACGCCGACATCTCCGCCGTGGCGCCCGGGACGATGGATGCGGCCGATGCCGATGCATCGGTCGATGCTCAAGCGGGTGAGGACGCATCGGTTTCGCCGACCCCATGCGAGCCAACGGATCTTCTCGAGCCGAAGACCTGCGGCGCAGGGCAAGCGTGCCGCGCGCAACTCGATGCGGAGAACAACCTGGTGCGCCTTTGTTCGGCGGCGAACGAGACCGGCACCCAAGCCGCGCGGTGCACCACCGATGCAGAGTGCGCGGCGGGCTTTACGTGTGTGCCCGCGGGACCCGACGTTCGCGTGTGCGCGAAGTATTGTGACGAAGCGAACCCGTGTCCGGGCGCAACGGCTCTGTGCTTTCCTTATCGAATTCCGAAGCCAGATTCGACCGACCCGAGCGACATGGTGGACGCAGAAATCGGCGTGTGCACCACAGCGTGTGATTTTGTGAGAGGCGCATCGTCGGTGAGCGGAGTCGTGATGTGTCCCTCGGGCACCGATTGTGAAGCGGTTCGTTTTCGAGGATACGCCGACTGGACGACGACATGCATGCAAACCGGAACCGTGGCGATAGGACAGCCGTGCTCTTCGCGCTACGAATGCGTTTCAGGAGCGACCTGCGCGGTCCCTGCGGGCGAGCAAAAAGGCGCTTGTCGACGTTGGTGCGACTACAATGCGCCGGATCGCGACGCGCTATGCGCAGGGCAGCGATGCCTACCGTCGGGAAACGTCGTCCTTGGAGGTCGGCGGGTCGGCATGTGTATATAGCGATTTGAAAGTGGCCTGATTTTTGCTCATCAGGGAGGGATGCATAATCGCTGGCAATTTCGCGTTCCATACGTATTCGCTATGGTGTGTTCTTTGTCGGGTGCTCCGGCGTGCGTTGCTGAAGTCGACCCGACTGAATCGGAGCAACTCGGAGCTAAAAAAAGCACAGTTCAGCACGTGATCGACTGTGGGCCGGGAGATACACGGCTCAGCCTGACCGGCGGCTCGTTTACCGGCTCGGTTCTTTTCAACCGAGACATCCCTGAAGCGAACGCAACCAATACGCTCCGGACGGTCAATTTCACTCCATTCTATGCTCACGCGAGGCTTAAGGACGACGAACCGTATGTATTTGAATTCGATGTGACGGCGCACTCGGACTCCCCCGTTCACCGCTTCTACTTCAACATCACTGCGACCGAGAACGAGGTGCTCGTGTCATTTGAACGAGCTCGAACGTGGAACCAACCTCCGGGCCCCGGCAATCCTCTTGTTCTTTGGTCACGTTCTCTATGCGAGATCAAACTGCAAAAACTCGAACTCCGCTTCTTTCCTCACGAGTACCAGTACGGGATCCCGAAGTACCCTGCAGATGCTCTTCTCCAACCAACGACCTCGTCTGAGACTTTTTCGACCCAAGGAATATAGAGATCTCGTTGATGGTCGTGGCGCAGAGTCAGTTGGTTCTCAAAGTGAAATCAAGCCTGCTGGTTTCGAGAGCTCTGACGCGATGATCTCGAGTCCGCGTTCGAGCTCGGCTCGGGTTCGAACTGCGCCGAGGCAAAGTCTCAGGGCGTTGGGGGCGGTTTTGTGGTCCGCGGCGAAGGTTTCGGGAGGCAGGAGTCGCACGCCGCGTTCGGCGGATCGTGCGATGAGGCGATGCGCAGAGATAGACGGCGGAAGCTCGAGCCATAGATGATAGCTGCATGAGCCGCGCAGGGTTCCCGGCAGCGTTCCGAGAATGCGGCGCGCGATGCGATGGCGGGCTTTGGCCTCGTTTCGCTTTGCGCGCACGGTATTCATCGCTACGCCGCGTTCCCACCAGCGCGCAAAGATTTCGGCATTTAGCGCTGAGGTAGAAAACATGGTGGCGTTCAAACCAGTGAGAAGCCGCGCGTGTTCGGGGCCGGCGAGAAAGCCGAGCCGCAGCCCTCCGGCGACCACTTTGGATACCGAGCTGATGAAAAACGAGTGGCTGGGGCAGAGCGTGTAGAACGCAGGGGGCGGGCGCGGTACGAGCAGGCGGTGGATTTCGTCTTCGAGGATCCAAAAATCATGGTCCATCGCGAGTTCCGCAATGCGTCGTTTACGGCTCGCGGGCATGGTCACGGTGGTGGGGTTTTGCAGCGTGGGTACGCAGTAGAGCGCGCGAGGGCGATGTTTGCGGCAGCGCGCGGCGAGCGCATCCGGGTCAATCCCTTCTTCGTCCATGGGAATCGATTGAACGGTGATGCCGAGCATAGCCGCCACGGCGAGCACGCCCGGATACGTAAGCTCGCCGACGAATAGAGTGTCGCCTGACGACAGCATGCTCGATAGAACGGTGGCGATTCCATGCTGCGCGCCGGCCGTGACGATCACGTCGTCGCGGTCAACGTTGACTCCTTGCGCCTCGATCCATGCTGCACCTACGGATCGGTGCTCCGGCCAACCGGCGGTGGGCGCGTAGTGGAGAAGCTTCTGAATTTCATGTTGGCCGCTCGGCTGGTTTGCGATTGATTGGAGTGCCGGAGCGAGCGGGGGGTCGAGCGCGGTGGGAGGGTAGTTGCCTCCGAGATCGATTTCGGTGTGTCCCGTCGCATCGGGAGACACCAGCGACGAAAGCGATGTGTCTCCATCGTCGCTTCCCACAAACGTGCCTCGACGACCGTGCCCCGAGATGAGCCCTTTCTTTTCGAGTTCGGCGTAGGCGCGGGTCACTGTTCCGAGAGACACGCCGAGTTGGTCCGCGAGCTCGCGCTGCGGAGGAAGGCGCGCTCCAGAATGCAGCTTGCCGCTCGCGATGTTCGCCTCAAATCGCTTCGCGATGGCTTGATAGAGTTTGTGGCGCGGAGAGAGTTTTGTCACTGGTACAATAAATACATTGAACGTAGTACAAAACGCTATATGGATCGCTCATGGCGAATTCACAACTTCTGCGCGAAGCCTGCGCTCGATCGATCCGCTATCTCGAAGAGCTCCGCGAGCGGCGCGTATTTCCGGATGCATCGGCTCGCGACGCGCTCCGAGCGCTAGATACCCCGCTGCCCGAACGTCCCTCCGATCCCCACGAAGCGCTCAAGCTCCTGGACGAGATGGGCTCGCCAGCCACCGTGGCCACGGCGGGTTCGCGTTATTTCGGCTACGTCGTGGGTGGGTCGCTCGACGCATGCGTAGCGGCAAACTGGCTGACGACGGCCTGGGATCAAAACGCGTCGATGGTGAGCTTGTCTCCGGCGGCGTGCGCGATCGAAAAGGTGGCGGCCCGCTGGTTGCTCGATGTGTTGGGGCTGCCGAAAGACGCGCACTGTTCGTTTCAAACCGGCACCACGACGGCCCATATGACCGCGCTGGTGGCTGCGCGAAACGCGGTGCTTCGTCGCGTGGGCTGGGATGTGCGCGCGGACGGTTTGTCGGGTGCTCCCTCGATTCATATCGTGGTCGGGGGTGAGGCCCATCCGAGCCTGATGCGCGCGCTCGGGGTGGTCGGTTTTGGCGCGCGGCAGGTCACGTCGGTGCGCGTCGACGATCAGGGGCGCATGCTTCCTGAAGCCATATCCGAGTTTGGCGAACACCCGACCATCGTGTGCGCGCAGGTTGGCAATGTGAACACGGGAGCGAGCGATCCGATCGCCGCGATTCGCGACGCCGCGCCGGGCGCATGGTTGCACGTGGACGGAGCGTTTGGGCTCTGGGCGAACGCGTCTCCCCGCCGGCGGCATTTTACGAAAGGCATCGAACATGCTGATTCATGGGCGACCGATGGCCACAAATGGCTCAACGTTCCCTACGATTCGGGCATCGCGATTGTTCGAGAAGGGGCTGCGGTGAAACACGCGCTTTCCATGAGCGCGGCATATCTTACCGACGAACGAAGCGATCCCAAGGACTACACGCTCGAACTGTCGCGGCGCGCGCGCGGAATCGATGTCTGGATGGCGCTTCGCACCCTCGGACGCCAGGGCATCGCAGATTTGGTGGATCGCTGCTGCGACCTCGCGAAACGCTTTGCCGAACGACTCGGCGCTTTGGGTTATTCCGTGCTCAATGACGTTGTCCTGAATCAGGTGCTGGTTACGTTTGGTTCGGCCGAACAGACCCATCGCGTCATTGAAGCGTTGCAGTCCGATGGCGTGTGCTGGTGCGGTGGCACGGTGTGGCAGGGACAGGTGGCGATGCGCATCAGCGTGAGTTCGTGGGCCACGACGGTTGCCGATGTCGATCGATGCGTCGACACGATGGCTCGCATCGCTCGGCCAGACTAACTCTTTGCGAATTCGGAAGACCGGGCTTTGATAGCGGGTGCTTTGAAGATGGAGAGATGGCGGTGATGAAAAAGATCGGCTTGCTTGTTCGATACCGCGGTGATTCATGCCGAAACGGGGGTGTCGTTTGTATTTCAGCCCTAGGGCTGAATACCAATGTCGAAAAAATACGACTTCGCTCAATTCAATCTTGTATTGCGGTTTTGGTTCGAGGATATTTCTGAACTATGAGCATACAAAATTGGACGTTTTCTTTGTTGTTGGCCGTGATTGGGGCGATAGCGCTCGGGGGCTGCGGAGACGACACAGATTCGTCTACCGGATCAGACGCGGGCGGCATCATCGATGGGGGCCGAATCGATGGCGGGGGCGCGGACGCCTCGGACATCGATGCGGGTCCACGTTGCGGCGCGCAAACCCTTTGCGGCGATCTCTGCGTCAGCACCGACACCGACCGCAACCACTGCGGCGGGTGCGGAACGGTCTGCGAGTCGGGCGAAGTATGTTCGGGTGGAACCTGCGGCCTGTCATGTGGGGGCAGCACGCCGACGCTGTGCGGCGACGCGTGCGTAGACGCCGATACCGATCGCAACAACTGCGGCGGCTGCGACGATGGCGCAGGAAGCAACACCTGTGCGGCGGGCGAAGTATGTTCGGATGGCACGTGTGGCCTGTCGTGCGGAGGCAGCACGCCGACGCTGTGCGATGATGCCTGCGTCGATACCGATACCGATCGAAACCACTGCGGCGGCTGTGACGACGGGGCGGGAAGCAACACCTGTGCAGCGGGCGAAGTATGTTCGGATGGCACATGCGGTCTTTCGTGCGGCGGCGACACCCCCACGCTCTGTGGCGACGCTTGCGTCGACACCGACACGGATCGAAGCCATTGCGGTGGCTGCGACGATGGCGCGGGAAGCAACACGTGCGCAGCGGGCGAGATATGTTCGGATGGCACGTGCGGTCTTTCATGCGGCGGCGACACGCCGACGCTCTGCGGGGACAGCTGCGTCGACACCGATACTGACCGCAGCAACTGCGGCAGGTGCGGTACGGCCTGCGCAGCGGGCGAGGTATGTTCGGATGGCACGTGCGGCCCGTCCTGTGCTGCTCCGCTTGAAGAGTGCAACAACATGTGCGTGAACACCGACCTCAACCCGAGCCACTGCGGAGGTTGCGGCACCGTATGTTCGCTTCCCAACACGGCGAATGCGGGCTGTTTTTCCGGCAACTGTTTCGTGGCCTCGTGTGAAAGCGGCTTCGGCGACTGCGACAGCGACCCCAGCAACGGCTGCGAGCAGACCGGGCTTGATTCGGATCCCAACAACTGCGGCGCATGCAATCGAGTATGCGATAGCGGCATGTGCCGGGGCGGCGAATGTCTCAAGGTGTCGTTTGTCACAAGCACGATGACCAATGGCGACATCGGCGGGCTCGACGGTGGCGACGCGTTCTGTCAAATGCATGCCGATGCGGCCGGATTCAACGGCACGTATCGGGCATGGCTAAGCACCGCGGCAGGCTCACCGTCGACGCGGTTCACGCGGTCCTCGGTTCCCTACGTGCTGGTTGACGGGACGGTCATCGCAGACGACTACGCTGATCTGACCGGTGCGGGTCTGGATGCTCTGCTCAACCTGACTGAGCTCGGAGGCGCGGCGCCGGTAGGAAATACGAGCTGCGGAGGCGGTGGTTTCTTGACGGTGTGGAGCGCGACCAACCGCAACGGGACGGCTCAGCGCGGCGACGTGTGTGGAGGCTTCACGAGCACCTCGGGCGGCGGTCTTTGGGGACTCGCGAGCTCGACGACTTCGTGGTCAAGCTGGTGCTCTGGCGGGCTGTGTTCCTGGACGTCGCCGGTCTACTGCTTTGAGCAGTAGCCCTGGTACCGTCGTTCGGTCATAAAAAGGCAATGGCTCAGGACGCGGTGGTCTATGAAGCTCGGGACGGGGTGGCCGTAGTTACGCTCAACCGTCCCGACAACCGCAACAGCATGACGCAGGATTTGCTGCGCGCATTCCGGAACGTGCTGCAACAGGTGAACGCACAGTCGCCGCGGTGCTTGGTGATTACCGGCCGCGGCTCGTGTTTTTGTGCTGGCGCAGACGTACGGGAGTCGCTGCAAGCCGGCAGCGACGATCTGCTGCCCCACGAACGATCGATGCTGATGTACGAGCCCTTTCTTTCGGTGCTCGACGTTTCGGTGCCAGTGGTTGCGGCGATCAACGGCCACGCCGTGGGCGGCGGCTTTGGCTTGGCTCTGCTGGCCGATATTCGCGTAGGAAACGTGTCAGCCAAATACGGAGCGAATTTCGTGCGGCTTGGAATTCACTCAGGAATGGGCATCAGCCATACGCTGCCTTTGCTCGTAGGGGCTGCGGCGGCGGCCGAAATGCTCCTTACCGGCGGCCTCATCGATGGCGAACGCGCGCATCGGCTGGGCATCTTGAACCACGCGGTGCCCGCGGATGAAGTCATGCCCGTGGCGGAGAATATCGCTCGCCAGATCGCGAGCGCGGCTCCGATTCCTGTGCGCACGATCAAACAAACGCTGAGTTCGAGTCGCCGCGCCGCGATACGCGATGCCGCGCGCCGCGAAGCCCAGCTGCAAGCCGAAACGCTCCAGACCGCCGACGCGAAAGAAGGCATGTCCGCGTTGCTCGAAAAGCGACCACCGAGCTTCCTCGGCCACTAGGTTAACTAAGGGTCTCCTAACTAACCCCCGATTCGGTTTGTGGGATGGGTAAGAGTTTGAACCCGAACACCTTAGCTTTTCTCTCGAGATTACGAATCACGCG
>JANQQS010000111.1 GCA_028284955.1 Myxococcota bacterium
ATGGCCACGCTTGAAAATCTCGACGATCTGGCGACCGCCGTTTCGGATGCGCTGGGTGACATCGGCCATGATCCGGTCATGGCGCACGGCGAACTGACGATCACGGTGGCCATCGAGGACATCGTCGCCGCGCTGACCCGCCTGCGCGATTCGATGCAGACGGGGTTCGTCTCGTTCATCGACATTTCGGGGGCCGACTATCCGGCGCGCGACAAGCGGTTCGATGTGGTCTACCACCTTCTGAGCCCGACGCTGAACCAGCGCCTGCGCGTCAAGGTGCTCACGGACGAGGAAACCCCCGTGCCCTCGGTGACCGGTGTCTATCCGGGCGCCAACTGGTTCGAGCGCGAGGCTTACGATCTTTACGGTATCCTGTTCACCGGCCATCCGGACCTGCGTCGCCTTCTGACCGATTATGGCTTTGAGGGCCATCCGCTGCGCAAGGACTTCCCGCTGACCGGGTTCGTCGAGGTGCGCTATGACGACGAAGCCAAGCGCGTCGTCAACGAGCCGGTGAGCCTGCGCCAGGAATTCCGCGACTTTGATTTCCTGTCGCCATGGGAGGGCACGGACTATGTGCTGCCGGGGGATGAGAAGAAGAGCGAATGAGTCGGTCGTTGTTCGCCGATCGTAGGTCGTGAAGGACGAAGGGGCAATTCGCTCCTACCGGGATTTGAGGGTTTGGCAGATGGCTATGGATTTGGCGGCCGATGTTTATGAGACGAGTGCTGGGTTTCCAAAGGCGGAGCAGTTCGGGCTCACCAGCCAGATGCGGCGGGCGTCGGTTTCCGTGCCGGCCAATATCGCCGAAGGCTTTGGTCGCGCGGTGCCGGGAAGTTTCGCCCAGTTCCTGAGAATCGCGCAAGGCTCGTTGAAGGAACTGGAGACGCTGTTGATGCTCGCGGCAAGAGTGGGCCTTCTGGCGGTGCGCGATGCGGATCGGATGCTCGACCTTTGTGGCGAGATCGGCAAGATGTTGGGCGGGTTGATCCGGAAGGTCGCCGCCTCGAACGCAACTGACAGGTGATCAGGTTGGTTTCGACCGACGACCCACGAACAGCGAACGACGCCCCATGACCGAACACAACGTCCGCAATTTCAACATCAATTTCGGCCCGCAGCATCCGGCGGCGCACGGCGTTCTGCGTCTCGTGCTCGAACTGGACGGC
>JANQQS010000124.1 GCA_028284955.1 Myxococcota bacterium
CGTGATTCGTAATCTCGAGAGAAAAGCTAAGGTGTTCGGGTTCAAACTCTTACCCATCCCACAAACCGAATCGGGGGTTAGTTAGGAGACCCTAAAAAACACAGCGAACGACTGAGAGGTACGAACGTACCTCGCAGGGAGAGAGCAAGGAGGTTGTTGCGACTGGAGCTGTGCAAGGCGGAGCGGACGAAGTCCGTGGAGCTGCACAGGTCTCGACGCAGTACGGGTCCGAAGGACTCCCAGAGTGGATAGGCAGGGGCAGCCGCAATCAGGCCAAAAGATCGGCGTTCGATTATGACTTTTTCTTTTTGTCGCGCAGCACCGACCTCGCCGCTTCGGCGGTGGCGCCGCCGTGGTCCCGAGCGCGCAAGAGGAGCCCGAGCTCGGGGATGGCGGCGAGCGCTGCGGCGGCGGTTGCGCGTCGCGCTTCGTCTTCACCAGCGATGGCTTCCCATAACTGGGTTCGTACGAAGCGTGGGTCGGCGCCGTCCGCGCCAGACCAGCCGCTTCGCAAGACAGCGATCGCTTTTTCCCATGCCTGGCCATAGCTGCGTTCGCCAGTTCCTTCTCGCAGTTGAAGCGCCGCGCTCATTCGTTGCCAGATGGCTCCCGAAGCAAACATGTCTTTGTTCAGCAGGTTGAACCAGTTGTTTTCTTGGTTGAGCAGCGTGGTCTGCCAGATGTCTCGCAGGTCGTTGTCCTTCGCCAACATTTCAGACAGTTTCGCGATTGCCGGTTGGGTGCCGCCGAGCGTGATCGCAAACGCAGCGGCGCGCCGCGTGTCCTCGTTGTCAAGCATTGCGATGAGGGTTTCCTGGTGTTGCCCGGGGGCGGAATAACCCAGAGCGATCGCCGCGGCCCGTTGCACCCCTGGCGCGGTTTCGCTCTTCATAAGCTCCAGCAATCGTTCACCGAGGGCAGGGCGGCTCTTCTGCCAAAGAGCTTGCATCAGGTAGCCGCGGGCTTCGTCGTCGGTTTCGGGGCTGGTGAGGCGCTGCATAACCGCTTCGATTTGCTCGTCGGTGGCGGTGAGACCAATGGCTGCTGCGGCGAGGGAGCGTAGTTCGTAATCGTCGGCGGGATCTGACGCGACGGTCATCAGCGCGTCGAATGCGTCCGATCGCCCGAAGCGGCCCACGCCTTCGATCGCCGCCTTTCGTTTCATCAGTAACGGTTCGTTGGTGAGTTTACGGTCGTTGGCTGTGCGGGCCGCGAAATCTGCGTTCTTCGGCTTCGCGATAAGCTTCTTCATTTGCGGATAGACGTTGGTCGCGCCCAGATCCGCGAGCGCAAGCGCCGCCGCACGCGCATCGTCGCCGTTTAGCTCCGCAGCCAGCGTTGATGTCACCGAAGGCGAGCCGCTGTTGCCGAGCGCGCGCAAGATCAGCGCTTTGCGTTGCGGGATATCCCGCAGCAGACCGAGCAGTTCACCCGCTACGCTTTCGTTTGCGACGTGTCGCAAGGCGGTGAGCGCGTTGGCCATCATGGTGTCGTCGTTGCTTTCTTCGGTGGTCCGAGCGAGTGCAATCAACGCCGGCGCGGCTCGTTCGTCTCCGAGCTCGGCGAGCGCAAGTGCCGCCGTCGCACGAATGTCGAGTTCGGTGTGGTCGAGCAATTCAACCAGTGCGTCGGCGGCACGGTCGTCGTGGGTGGCGGCGAGCAGACCGACGAGATCTCGCTTGAGAGAGACGTCTGCTGCGCTCTTCACCAGCTGTTCGATGCCCGGGGCAGCGACCGAGCGCTTGAGCGCATCGACGATGGTGGAGCGAAGACTTGGCTCCTTGCCCAATGCCGTGAAGAGTGGGGGTACGGCGCGCGCATCCCCAGTTCGGCCGAGCCCGGCCGCAGACGCCCGAATCACCTCGGTACTGCGCGTATCCGATGATCGTGCGAGTTCTTGAGTGAGCAGCTTCGAAAGTGGATCGACCACTTCGGCGCTGCTCGCTTCGGCGAGCGCGTGCGCCGTGAGTACGCGTACGGATTCTTCCTCGTGGTTGATCAATACGTCGGAGCCCAGTCGCGAAGGCCCCAGCGCTTCAGTGATCACGCGGGCTTCGAAACCATCCAGGCCTTGCAGCAAGCCGTCGGAAAACGCCTTGAGAATCTGCTCGGATGCGTTCTGCTCCCTTAGCACCGCGAGCGCCCAGACTACTTGTGCATGATCTCGCTCGTCGGTTTTCGGCAGCACTGCGAGTAGTTTTGTTTTCGCAGGCTCTGCCGCCGGGAGCCCAATTTCGGCCAGTGCGCGGGCTGCGGAGCGGCGAACGACTCCGGGGCGGTCGAGTTCGCGGGCGAGTAGAGGGACTGCCTCTGCGTCTTGGAAGTGTCCAAGATTGAGGATGATTCGTTGTTTTACGTCGTCGTACGGATTGTTTTGCAGTTCCTGACGAAGCGCCGCGAGCATTTGTGCCTGGTCGTCGATCTTGCCGATCTCATCGAGACGATCCGCGCGGTGGGTATACGCTTCGTTTCGTTGGTAACCCCAATACACCAGGGCTAGCGCGCCAATCGCCATGCCTCCAAACGCCAGGCGCCCGAAGCGTGACGTGCGGCTGCTCATCTTCTTGACCGCTTCGTCATCGCTTCCCAAGGGGACCGTGGCGGCTGGTGATGCCGCGAGCATGGGGTCCGGAACGTTTCCTAAACCGACGTTGCTGGGGGAGGGGTCGCTTGCGGGGGGAGGGGCTTCTGGGATTTCAGACATTCGTTCCTCTTCGCCGGTAAGAGCTAGGGCTGGTAGGGGGCCGTGCCGACGTGCTGTCGGTGGATGGGCGGATGTGCCCGTAGCACCCACAATAACCGATTCGGAAATTCCTGTGCAATACCAACGTCCCCAGCTTTCATGGTTCGCCCGGACACAACTAAGGGATAAACCGGGGCGCTCGAACACCAGAGTTCGTGTTCTCCAGGCTCTCGGACGGCATCTTCGCTGGCTGATTTCAGGACTCGCCCTGTCGGGACACGCGCTGTGTCCGAAGCGCGCGGTAGGGAACCGGCTAGATGACTAGTTGAGCGTTCGTGGACACGCGTACGATACCCCAAAAGAGTTGAGCCGCGGGCTCAGGTTGGACGGGCCCTCCCGCATGCTCCGGAGGGAGGCTTCGAGTTCGAGAAAATCGCCGCTTTGGTTCGCGTTCTCAATCGCGCGTTGAATGGACACGGGCGGGGAGTCCGGTGGCACGGTCGCAAGCGGCAGCCATTCCGCTTGCACTAGATCGGCTTCGGTTGCCGCGATTCGGAATCGGAACGAAATCGACGTGCCGGTTGGGGTTTCCGCGTCCCACTCGAGCTCTCGCCAATCCGTTGGATCTTGAGCGTCGCACCCTTGAAGCACGCGCCGGTAACTTCCTAGCGGCACGACCAGTGTACGTGCCCCGGTGGCGAGCATGAGCTGCACACCGGTCATGTCGGAATAGGTGTAGGGAAACTTGATGGAAGTCGCCACGTCTGGGTTGACGGTGACGTCGTTCAGGCCTGGCCCCGGCGTCATCACGATGGCGCGGCTTTGGGTTCGCGCAATCGACCAGATTTTACCGTCCGTATCGACGGCAACGCCTTTGTTTTCGTAACCGGACGTGTCTCGGACGGTGGTGCGTTCGGAAGGATTGTCGGCATTGAGTCGGATAACGCCCATCTGAAATCCGGCTGCCCAGATCCAACCGTTTGCGTCGGCCGCGATTCCGTGCGCCATTCCGCCGATTTCTGCCATTGCCCCGGTCGCTGCGGGCTCCTGGACGATTTCCCCTGTTTCAGGGGTGTACCGAGTGATAAACGGTCCCCCGATCCAGATCCGCTGTTTCGTGTCGACGGTGATTCCGTAGCCACGGCTTGGCAAACGAACGACCTGGGCGGAGCAAGCTCCCGCGGAGCAGTTGTTGGTGTCGATGCTCGCGATTTGTGCCCTGTCTTGTGAGGCGATCCAAAGTTGTCCTTTGCCATCGAGGGCAAATCCGTAGGGGCGGATGGGCACGTCGACGTGAAAGAGTACTTCGCCAGTGAGGCCGTTCAGCTTGAACACTCTGCGGTCTTCGTGCGCGCCGACCCACACAAACTGGTCCACCGTACCGTCTGCTTGCTCCACATCCTGCGCGGCCACTGCGCGCACTACGCGACCTCGGCCCGCCGTCCGGGTGCCGAGATTCGTGTGCCACATCACGCAGTCGTCCTCACCCCAAGGAAGCATGGAGGTGCCGTCCGATGTGGTGGAAGCGCCGTCCTGGTTGTGGTCCTCGCACATCTCGCCGAGCACGGAGATGCGCGTGACCGATGCGCCGTTTCGGTTGCCGACGTAGACGTCTCCGAACGAGTTGACCGATGTGCGCGAGGGGTCGTTTCCTGTGCCTGCCGGACCGGTCATGTACCGACCAAGCTCTTCGAAGGTTCGCGTGTCGAACTTTGACACGCTGCCTTCCCCGGTATTGGCAATCCAGATGAAATGCGACGCGAGGGAACGCGACGTCAGCACGACTGCGCCGTCCTGAGTTGTTACGCCGTTTGAGTTGTCGGCGTTCGGGTCGAAGACGTTGGGTGTTCCCACGCCGACGTTGACCTGGCACAAGGCGCCGTCGGAATCATCTTGGCAGGTTGTTTCGTTGCCGCCCGCTCCGCTTCCGCCGAGTCCGCTCGCTCCTGTGTCGGAACCGTCGGCGTCGCTTCGGTTCGTTGGCGACGGGTCGGTGCCACATGCCATCGCCGCCATGCTTCCAAGGAGGATAGCCACGATTTGGGACGGTAACGATTTGAGGTGGTTCGTAGGGCGGATATGGCAGGGCTGCATCATCGCAATATTTGGTGCATTCCTCGTGCCACAAGAGATGACCGTTTTGCCGACGTTTTTTCCCCACTCTCAGGTCGTTCGACCCCATCACGGGTTCAGCTGGGACCTCATGACCTCGGTGGTCCAGCCTACACCACGGCGCGATGCGATGAGCGGCGCGATCTGATGAGCTAAGCTGAGCGCGGAGGGGGCCGCCGAGCCCGACGACGCGAGGTGCCCGAACGACGCGAGGTGCCCGACGACGCGAGGTGCCCGACTACGCGAGGTGCCGTACGACCGCGGCCGTCAGAGCCGCCGCGAACACCACGGCCAAAAACGGAGCACGGAGGATCAACGCAACGGCAGCTGCGGCCAGGCCTACCGCGCGAGCGTCCAGCACGAGTGTTGAACCTTCAGACATTGAAGTGACCACCACCAGTGCAGCCAGCAGCGCAGCCGGCAGGCGTTCGGCGACGGAGAGCAACCGTGGCGGAAGCGACCGACCTCCAAGCAAGATGGGACCCGCCGCTTTGAGCAAGTAGGTACTCACGCCAAGTCCGAGCACGGTCCACGCAGCCGCGGTCACGATGCGCTCCTGCGCCATGCCGGGGCAGACCCGACCACCACTCCGAACGCGGCGAGGAGGATGGGCATGCCGGCTGGAGTCCAGGTAACGGCGGCGACGGCGATCAGCGCGCCCGCTGCGGCGATACGATGCTGTCCGGACTGAAGCCTCGGCCAGAGGAGCGCCAAGAATGCGGCCGGGATCGTGGCGTCGAGCCCGATCTGGGAAACGAAATCGGATGTGTCGATCGCGATCGTCGCGCCGAGCATCGTTGCGAGATTCCAGAGCGCGAATACGCCCAAGCCACCTGCGAGGTAACCAAAGCGCTGCAGGTGAAGTTCCTGCTCGGCGGTCGCCACTGCGACAGATTCGTCGATCATCAGGTGCGACCAAAGCGCACGTTTCATCCATCCTCGGGGCATTCGAGGCGCCATCGCCACTCCAAACGCGAGCGATCGCACGTTGAGCAGCGCGCCCGCGAGGATGGCCGCGCTCACCGTGCCCCCCGACCCGAGCACCCCTGCGGCGGCGAACTGAGCGCTTCCGGTGAATACCACGGCGCTAAACGCGAGCGCCTCGAGCCAAGACAACCCGGAGTCGATGGCGAACACGCCGAACGCGACGCCGTACGCGCCAGTGGCTATCGAAATCGATGCGGCCCGACGAAGAACCCGCATGCGCCCCTCGTCGACGCTTGCGATGAACCGAAGCGGGCGTGGTTGTGAGGCGGCCTTGGCCATGCCGCTGGACGGTGCTTGAAAACGGCGGAATTGGCAATACACGAGCTGGTCGATTGCCCGTACGTCTATGGCTTGCGAAACGCAGATTACCGTAGTACTCCCGCTCGAGGAGCAGTCGTGAAGTTCGCGGAAATAGCGACACTATTGAGCGCGGCTGGCGCGGCAGACGACGGAGGCGCGGCGGACAACGGAGCCGAGGTGGACCACGTCGCGCTCGCAGTGCGTGACCTTGAGGCTGCGCAAGACGAGTTTCTTTCCTCGGGCGTGTTCGCGCTGCACGAGCGACGGGAAACCATGGGACGAAGCAGCGGTATGGTGTCGGCGGTGCTGCGGTCGAAGGGTGCCACCTTGGTGCTCCTTCAAGGGAGTGCTCCTACATCTCAAGTTTCGCGGTTTATCGATCATGTGGGACCCGGCGTTCACCATATCGCGCTCCGCGTGCGACACCTGCCGCGCGCGATGCATCTGGTTCAGGAAGCCGGCGTGGAGTTCGCGACGAGGATGATCGAAGGGTCAGGGATTCGGCAGATATTCACCAAGCGTGATCCAGAGTCTCATGTGATGGTAGAGATGATTGAGCGTCAATGCGTTGATGGTCGGTTTAGCGACGCGAACGTGACCGAGCTGTTCATGCAGCTCGAGCAAGCGAATGCGTTCTGAGTCGGTCGACGGGCTTCTTGACGGAGCGAGCGCGAGGGGACGCTTCACAACCCGTGCGAGCTTGCGCGAACCCTCGCTCGACGGGATGAGGTTTTTGAACGAAGTCATCGAACGATATCCCAATGCAGTTTCGTTTGGCCCAGGGCGACCGAGCGAGCGATTTTTCCAAGTGCACGAGCGGCTTCGCGGCATCGATGACTACGCCCTACATCTTGCGCAGGATTCCGGACGATCACCCGCCGAGGTATTGAACGACCTGGGGCAATACGGGTGTACTCAAGGCCGGATTCGTACGCTCGTCGCTCAGTACGCCGGAAACGATTGGGGGATTGAGACTGTGCCTGATGCGATCTTGATGACCCACGGAACTCAAGAAGCGATGGCGGTCTTGATGTTGGGTCTATTCGAACCTGGCCAGGACGTGCTGCTTGTAAGCGACCCGGCCTATATCGGCATCACGGGTCTCGCGGCCATGATCGGGGTGGACATCGAGCCCGTTCCTCAGGGGCCGAGCGGGCTCGAGGCCGCCAGTGTGCAGTACGCTATCCGGAGCGTGCGCGCTCGAGGAAAGGTTCCGCGCGCGATCTACGACGTCCCGACGTACAACAATCCACTCGGCACAACCGTTCCAGTACAGGCTCGTCACGAGATTCTCGCCGTCGCCAACGCCGAGCACCTGCTCGTGTTCGAAGATGCCGCGTATTCCGCGTTTGCCTACGAAAGCAAGCCTCCGCCGGCGCTGAAAGCGCTCCCCGACGGCGACTCGGTGATCTATCTGGGGACGTTCGCGAAAACGCTATTTCCTGGCGCCCGAATCGGTTTTCTCATTGCAGATCAGCGAACGACTCGAGGAGCCTGGATGGCTTCCGAATTGGCGAAGGTGAAAAGTTTGTTGTCGGTCAACACCAGTCCACTGATGGAAGCGTTGGTCGGCAACGTGCTTCACGCGAACGATTGTTCACTCGCTTCGATTGCGAAGCCGATTGCGGCAGCGTACCGAAGCAATCGGGATCGATTGCTCCTCGAGCTTCGCCGTAACTTCGCCAAGGGCTCAGGAGTTTCGTGGAATGCGCCTGCAGGCGGGTTTTTTGTCCGGATTGACGTACCGTTTTTATTTGGCTCATCGGAAGTCGAAGCGTGCGCCCGAGATTTTGGTGTGATTGTGAGCCCGATGGAGATGTTTTCTTTGCGCTCGGATCGCAGCCATCAAATCCGACTCGCGTTTAGCAATCTCGAGGAATCGGATATCGTGCCTGGTGTGGCTCGGTTGGCGCAGTTCGTCCATGATCGAAGCGCAGCGGCTTCACGCTCATGATTCGATTGTCTCAAAAGGTCGTTGAAACAATTGTGTCGCAGGCGTTTCGCGATGCAGGGGTCCGCGACGAACATGTGCCTTTTGTTGTCGAAGGGCTTCTGTACGCGTCCATGCGGGGAATCGACAGCCACGGCATTCGGCTCGGGCCGACGTATTTGCGCGAGATTGACGGCGGCCGCGCGGTCGCTTGCCCGACCTTGAGCTGGACGGAACGGACGCCGGGGGTTCGATGTCTGGATGCGGGAGCTGCATTGGGCATGGTCGCGGGGCGTGTAGCGGTGCGAGCGACCGAAGAACTGGCCCAACGCTGCGGTGTAGGCGCAGTGAGCGTGACAAACTCGAACCACTTCGGCGCGGCTGGGTACTACGCTCGGACATTGGCAGAACGCGGCTTGGTGGGAATCGCGATGAGCAACAGCGACGCACTTGTCGCGCCGTTCGGCGGAACCAAGCCGCTGTGGGGAACCAATCCGCTGAGTATTGCGGCACCCGGAGCACACGGAGAAATCGCGTGTTTGGACATGGCCACAAGCCAGACGTCCTACACCAAAGTGCGCTTGGCGGTTCGCGATCAGGCGAACGTTCCCCGCGGCTGGGTCTACGGCCAAACCGGGCACACGCTTGAAGGAATCATCGAGGCCGGAGATATCAGCGCGCTCGCGCCGCTCGGCGGTTACAAAGGACACGGCCTTGCGATGATGGTCAGCGTGCTGTGTGCGCTTCTCGGGAATGCGCCGTTCGATTGGGATCTGACGACGCTCTATGAACCACCATACGACGCTCCACGAAAGATCTCCCATTTCTTCCTTGGGCTTGACCCGCGTGCGTTTGGTCATCCGAATCACGTGTGCGGTCGTGTGACGGAGTTGATGAACCACGTACGCAATCAACCGGCAGCGTCAGAATGTTCGGTTCGCTGCCCTGGGGATCTAGAAGAAGAGGCCATGAGAGACCGCTCGGAGAACGGGATTCCCATTCCCGACGATATATTCGATTGGCTTCGCGAGAGCGATCGAGACGGAACCATGGCGTCTGTTCGCAACTGAAAGGCTATGTCGATGCGAGCGACGTGTTCGGCGAGTCCGACGTGTAACGCGGGCAACTACCCGGAATCGCTATTGACCTCAACATCGCTACGACTATACTCGGAGACTGCGCTGCTTCAGACGGCCTCGTTTCTTGAAGTCTGTTCTCGGCGGCGATCGATTCTGGAGCGGGTGTTCAGAATGGGTACCAGAGAGAAGATTCGATGACCAAGTCGGAGCTTATCGACGCTGTCGCGCAGCGAACCAACACCACGAAGAGTCGCGCAGAGCAGATCGTGAACTGCATTTTTGACTCGATGGTGGCGGCTCTGGAACGAGGCGAAGGCATCGAGATACGTGGGTTCGGGAGTTTCACGGTGCGAGAGTACAAGCCCTACAATGGGCGCAACCCGCGTACCGGCAAGCCCGTCTCAGTAGCAGAAAAACGGCTGCCTTTTTTCAAAGTAGGGAAAGAGCTCAAGGAGCTTGTCAATCTGCCGGCGAACCAAGATGCGCCTGCACACGCAGCTCCATCTCCCGGAGCGCAGTCGTTCGGAGCCCAGTCAGTTCCCGGGGCCCAGTCGACTCCCGGAGGTGAGCAGGATGTTTCGCGATCGGGCGCTGCACACGAATCACCGCTCGGCGGCGGGTTCCCAGGCGCCGGTACGGGGTCAGCCGGGTCGTCGGGTGGAGAATCCGAACCTCGCTGACGTCGCAGCACGCGCGCGGCGCTTCGATATCTTCTGAGATTCGATGTCCCCCGAAGAACAGCTCAGCGAACTCAAACGCGGCACCGTCGATCTACACGTCGAGGCCGATTTGTTGGAGCGTCTTAAGACCGGTCGCCCGCTTCTGGTGAAAGCAGGGTTCGACCCGACTCGGCCAGATCTCCACCTTGGGCATACCGTATTGCTTGGCGCGATGCGCCGGTTTCAACATTTCGGCCACGAAGTGGTGTTTGTGGTGGGCGATTTCACCGCGCAGATTGGAGACCCCTCGGGCCGCAACACCACGCGACCTGTTCCGACGCCGGAAGAGATTGCGCAGGGCGCGGCGACGTACGCGGAGCAGGCGTTTAAAATTCTCGACCCGCAGCGCACGCGCATCGCCTACAACAGCAAGTGGCTCGGGCAGATGAAGTTCGACGATGTGATTCGGCTCGCCGGCAAGTATCGGCTGGCGCGGATGATGGAGCGCGAAGACTTTCGTCGGCGATGGGCCGACCAAGTGAGCATTTCGCTGCACGAGCTGCTCTACCCGCTCGCACAGGCATACGATTCGGTCGAGCTCGAGTGCGATGTGGAGCTCGGCGGAACCGACCAGCTGTTTAACCTCATGGTGGGCCGGGAAATCATGAAGGAGTACGGCAAGCGGCCACAGATTGTGATGACGACGCCGATCTTAGAAGGCCTCAACGCGCGCACTGAAGGCGGCGTGATTGTGGGCGAGAAAATGAGCAAGTCGCTCGACAACTACGTGGCGGTCGCGGAACCGGCCAAAGAACAGTTCGGGAAGCTGATGAGCATTTCCGACGATCTGATGTGGCGCTACTACGAGCTGCTGTCGTCGCGGTCAGCCGTCGAAGTCTCGGAACTCCGCGCTCGATGTGCGGAAGGAGCGCAGAATCCCAAGTCTGCCAAGGTCGCGCTGGCCAAAGAAATCGTCGGTCGGTACCACAGCGCGGAGGAAGCATCGCGCGCGGAGGAGGCGTGGGAGGCGCAATTTTCGAAGCGCGAGGTGCCTGCCGACCTCCCTGAAAAGACCGTCATCGCGGACGGAGACGCGATTTGGCTTCCCAAGGCCTTGGCGCTCGCTGGATTGGTGCGCAGTTCGAGCGATGGGCGGCGACGAGTGCAGCAGGGAGCCGTCGATGTCGATGGTACTCGAGTGACCGATGTGGCCGCGCAACTCACCAAAGGCCGCTACGTGGTCAAGGCGGGCAAGCGTGCGTGGGCAGAAATCATTGTCGAATAACGTGTCATCGTCGAATGAATCGTCGTCGAACGGTTCAAATCTCTGACGAAGAAATCACATCGGCGCGGAACGATTCGCCAGTGCGCACCTTCGCTAGGAGCACGTCCGCGGGGCAACGACCCGCGCCGACGAGTTCGCGGATCCCGCGCAGATGAATCGCTTCGTTTTCTCCTCGTGCGTTCAGGTGAGAAAGTCGACTCAAACCGCCGTCCGCGATGTCGAGCAGCGCTTCGGCCCATTGTCGAATCGGTTTCCCCGCAAGCTCGGCGCGTATCGCGTCCCGCGCGATGGCCGGGCGCGTGCGCTCTACTTCTTCGTAGGTGAGCGTCTCCGTGAGCGCCTCCGCCTCCGCGGTGCTCTGCGCATCATAGAGAACCCCTTTCCACAAGGCCGGTACCGCGCACACCAAGTCGGTCCGCTGGCTGTCTGCTCCGCGAACTTCGATGGTGTTTTTGAGGCGGACTTCAGGGAACAGCGTGTTGACATGCGAAAGCCAATCCCCTTCGGTAGCGCGATGTCCTTCGAAGCCGTCCTTCATAAATGAACGAAACGTTTGCCCGGTATTCTTGAGAATCTTGCTTTCGCGAACGATCAAAAACATCGGGACGTCGAGGGCCCATTCTACGTACTGCGTGTACGACTGAAACCCTCGTTCCCATGCAAAGGGGAGGAGCCCCGAGCGGTCGGGGTCTACCGATAGCCACGTCGCGGCACGGCGACTGAGCAGCCCCGTCTCGCCATCCTCGGCCCACGGGCTGTTCGCGAACATCGCGGTGACGATGGGCTGCAGCCGTACGCCGAGCCGAAGTTTTCGTACGGCATCTTCTTCGCTCGAGTAGTCGAAGTTGGCTTGCACGGTCGCGGTTCGTCGCATCATGTCGAGCGCATACCGACCCCGCGTGGGAAGGTAGTTTTTCATGATGCGGTACCGAAGCTTCGGCACCCAAGGAAGATCGTCCGGGCGGGCGAAGGGATGAAAACCGAGCCCCAGCCAGACGATGTTCCCGTCGGTGATTTTTCGAAGCTCGGTGTGGTGCGCGTGAATCTCCGCGCATGCTTGGTGGATGCTTTCGTGCGGCGCGCCGGACAACTCGAGCTGAGCGCCCGGTTCCAGCGTGATGGAGGCGCCCTCTCGACGCAGCGAGATGACTTCGCCGCCCTCGTATTCGCGCTGCTCAGACCACGAGTGTTCGCGGGCGAGTCGGCTCAGTAGATTCTGGACCGAGTGGTCTCCCACGAAGGGCACGGGACGCCCAGTATCGGGAAAGACACCGAATTTTTCCGCCTCGGTGCCGACGCGCCAGCGAGCTCGGGGTTTTTCTGCTTCGAAAAACGGCCGGAGCAAGTCGTCGTACGACCGAATGGGGGTTGGTGAGGGTGGCGTGGCCAGAGGACGCTCCAAGAATCGCAGCGCGAAGGAACATACCATGACTCTCGGAGATGCGCTCTCGCGGACTATGGGGACTCCCAAGCGCGCTTGAACCTTGAAAAGACGACAGATTCGCGTTGTATTGCCGGAAGAGGAGCGGAAAACGTGACACGACGATCGCACAGCGGTTACATCGGATCTGGTCTCGTAATTCGAGGTCGATTGACGGGAGCGGGCGAGATGGAAATCGCCGGGCAGTTTGAAGGAGATATCGTGTTGGACGAAGGACGAGTGGACGTTTTGGAGAGCGGGGTGGTGCGCGGTCCCCTGACGGCGAGCCACGTCCAGGTTGCCGGCCGGCTGGAAGGCGACGTGTGCGCGCAACAGATGACGATCGGCGAAGCTGGCCGGGTGCGTGGTGATGTGAGCACGGTCCGGTTCTCGCTCGAAGATGGTGGTGGTTTGGAAGGCACGATTCGCATGGCGGTCGCGACCACGGATCAAAAACGAGACGGCATCAAAAGTGATCTCGGTGCGGATGAAGGCCTGGACGAAGAGGTTGAGCGATGAGTCGGCCGTCCGTAATCCCTGGGGAAATGACGCTCTGCGGCGAAATCGAAGGCAGTGACGACCTGATCGTGTTCGGGCGCGTGGAAGGAACGATTCGCACGACCGGAGTATTGGTGATCGAAGAATCTGGCGCCGTCGTGGGTGACGTGTACGCGCGTCGCGTGACCGTTCGCGGAGCGCTCGAGGGCGACGCTTGGGGTCGTGAATCGGTTCGCGTAGAGGCCGACGCTCGTCTGGTGGGTGACTTGTGTTCGCCTCGAATCACTGTATTGCCGGGAGCCGGGTTTCGTGGGCAGGTGCGCATGGCGGAAATCGAGCCTCTTCCTCTTGATTTCGATCAGCGTGCGTTCGACCAGCGTGATGGTCTGCTCACAGGCACCGAGCTGCTTGGAGCGCCCGGTCTTGGGGCACCCGCGGTGGATTCGTCGGAGGCAGGGGCGACCGAAGTCCGTGTCGCGCGAAAGGAAGAGAGACCAAACCTCGAAGTCGAGGACGCGGCAGCGAGTCATACCGAGGTCCGGGCTCCAGGAGCTCGGCGTCCGGTGGGTGCTGTTCTGTCCGTGGCAGGAATCGAACAAGTTGACGTAGTGCCTGGGCCGAGTGTGCCCGAGCCTCCGCTCGCTCAAGACGCAGTCGTGTTGCGTATGCCTCGGTGGACGAGGCGCACAGGGACGATGCGGCGGTAGCAGCAGGTGGATCGACTACTCGAACTGCTCCGGAAGCACAGCTATCGGGAAGGAAGGTTTACCCTCGCCTCTGGCAAGGAAAGCGACTTCTTTATCGATTGCAAACGCACCGTTTTGCTCGCCGAAGGACACGTGCTCGTAGGCGAAGCTCTACGACGTCGGTTGCCGCCGGAAACGAGGGCCGTCGCAGGTGTCGTGCTTGGTGGATGTCCGCTCGCTTCGGCGGTCGCCTACGCGTCGCAGATTCATGGCGACCCTGTCGACGCTCTGCTGGTGCGTAAAGCGACCAAAGACCACGGCACACGCGAACAGATCGAAGGCGCGTCGCATCTGGAATCTGGTGCGCGCGTCGCGGTGCTGGAGGATACGGTGACCACGGGTGGGTCGACGCTGCGCGCAATCGATTGGATCCGTGACGCGGGCTTGCAGGTCGATCGAGTCATTGCGGTGGTGGATCGACTTGAGGGTGGGGCGGCCGCCATTCGTGATGCTGGCGTTGCTTTTGAGGCGCTCTATACTCGAGCCGACTTCATTCCCTCATAGTTGGATTTCGGTCGTTTTTCGTCAACTTCGGAGGCCGTGCGTGCGCGAGGACAGGCGGGGCGATAGCGTTCTTAGGTGGTCGCTCACATCGGTGCCGGTTGTGCTCCGGTTTGTTCTGGGTGGCCTGTGGCTCTGTGGGTTAGGGGTAGCCGCCGCGGGATGCGGCGCGCAGCCTATTTCGATTCGAAGCGGGCCTAGATCGTTTACCGAGAACGACTATTCCGAAGTCTACAAAGCGTGGACGCGCGAAGAGGAACAATTTGCGTGGGGCAACTTGGCGAGCGTCATGCACGTGACGGCGACGTTTGAGTCATGGGAGTTTCGCTGGGCCTATGTGGTTCGATATAGCCACGACCACGCGCTCGATACTGAAGCGCGAGCGTCGATGTTGCGGGCGACGCTCGACGATGCGCGGGAGCATCACCGCTTCTTCATCACCCTTGCGGGAGCCGATTTTCGCGAGTCGGACATCACCGGGCGCCACTCCGCCTGGCGTGTGCTGCTTGTCGATGAACGTGGAAAGCAGACCACTCCGCTCGAAATCGAGCGAGTGTCTCGCCCGAGCGCGGCGGATCAGACTTATTTTCCCAGCGTCTCGGTACATCGCCATGCGTTTCGCATGGTCTTCCCGAGCAAGAAAAAAAGCGGAAAACCGACCATTCGTCCGGACGCTCGGTTTATGATTCTGAGGTTCACCGGCGCACGCGGCACGGTAGACCTCAAATGGGAGTTTTCTCGAGCTGCGCCAATCGAGGGACGCGCACAGACGCGCGAAACCTCGTTGACACTCGTGCATCAAGCCGGATAGTATTTTTCAGAAATCGTAAGCCTTTGAAAACAAAGGGAATTGATGTGCGACTGAGGGGCCCAGAGGTTGGAGTGAACGGGCGGCGCTCTCACCGCGCGGGGGAGGAATGCGTGGAGAATACTCTCGAGCAAGTCTACGCTGCGCACGCGAGGCGCTGGCATGGCGGCACGCGGTGTCTTGGGGCTGGTCTGGTGGCGCTGCTGCTTGTTGTGGCCGGATGTCACGCGGATCCGGATGACGCGGCGGGACAAGCCCGCGAACTCAGCGATCCCGTTCGGCGACAGAACGCGATCGTCAATCTACATCGCCTCTATACCAAAGCACTGGCGGATCGCGATGGGGATCGAAGCTCGGCAGAAGTCAGAGCCATTGCCGATGCAGCAGCCGACAAACTTACCCAAACGTATATCGACCATCCCGAAGACACTCAGAACGGGCTCGACATTCTTGAGCTGCTGAAGGAAATGCGCGACCCGCGCACGCTCCCCGCGCTGCTCAAAGCGCTGGACTGGAGGCCGGAAGTTTCAGAGGAGCACGCCATTCGTGCCGCGCAGACGTTCCAGTTTATGGATTTGCCGGACGGCAAATCCAAACAGGTGGTCTCTGCGATCAGCGGCGCCTTGTCGAAGGTGACCCAATCTCGCGGCGTCGACAACCGCATGCGCATCGAAATGATTCGCGCGCTCGGAGCGCTCCACGATCGCTCCGCGACCAGCGTGCTCACCAAAGTTGCGACTACCCAAAGCGAGAACCAGAACTTCTTGATCAATCGCTTGGCGGCCCAGCAACTCGGTCGCCTCGGCGATCCCGCGGCGGTGCCCGCGATGATCAAGGGTCTATTCCTATTCGCACCGAGTCAGCCGCGAATGCGTATGAACGATGTTGCAGCAGAAGCGTTGGTGCGCATCGGTCGGCCTTCTCTCGCTCCGCTTCTCAAAGTACTGCGCGGTGAGCACGAAGCAGCAAACGCGATCGCCAAGACTTATATCGATGCGATCCGGCAGAGGGACGCGCGCGCCGCAGGCCAGATGAGTGTTCGTGCGGTCACCAGTTCAGAAGCCACGTTCGCGCTTGGCGCGCTTGGTTTCCGTGACGCCCTCGCACCGCTGATCAAAGAAACGGAAGGCGGCGACCGAGCGCGTGCGACCAACGCCGTGATCGCGCTCGTTCGGCTTGGTTTGCGTAAGTCCGACATCCCGAGGGTGCGCGGCGTGATCACAAAAGTGTTCGAAGAAACACCGTCGAATCTAGAGGGTGCAGCGGCTCGAGCTCAGCTCATTTCGGCGATTCGCCACATGTACGATCCCGGCATGCTGCCGTTCATTTTGAAACAGATGGCTGACCGAGAACAACATCCGCAGGTTCGGATCGAGGCGGCGACGTCGTATGCAATGTTGGCGAACAAGTCTGAGGCAAAGGAACTCCGTCAGGCGACCGCCAGAGAGCCGGCGTCCACCGACGGTGGGTATCGGGAAAACTTTGCCAAGAACGAGCGCGCGCTGGCCGCGGCCGTGGAGTGCAACTCGGACGTCCAATGCTGGCTCGGGAAACTCAACGCCAACGAGGCCATGGTCGTGCGAAAAGCGGCGTACATGTTGGGTCGTTTCGGTTTGGGCAACGCAAAGGTTATCGATGCCCTGGTGGGCAAATTAGACCACGGCAAAATCGAGGTGCGTCTCGCGGTGGTGGCGGCGCTTGATCATGTAGCGGTGAAGGGAAGCCAAGCCGGGATCGACAAAATCGAAGAACTTCGCACCACCGAAGACGGCCGCGCGATTTGGACCCAGTTCAGTCGAGAAGCGCTCCCCATTCAAGCGCGGCTTCGTGCGCGCACTGCGGGGTGAATCGCGTGCTACGCAGAGGACGCGGGCCACGATGATCCGATTGGAAGTAGTAGACGGCTTGCGTCCAGGCGAAGTGTTTGAGTCTCACGATGATCTGGTTCGGATCGGTCGCGCGGACGCAAGCGATGTGTGTCTTCCGGACGAACACGTGTCTGCCGAACATGCATCGATTGTGTATACCGGCGAGGCGTATGTACTGCGCGACCACCACAGCACAAACGGGACACGAGTTCGGCGCGCGGGCGCTTCGATCGACCTAAGCGAGCAACCTGGGCGCGAAACTCCGCTGGAAGCAGGCGATGAGGTGCTTCTCGGCGAAGGCGATGCAGTTGTTCGGGTATCGGTTCATCTTGCTGAGGAAGAGGACAGTACGCGAATCGTGAGTGTGCGTGAGGTCGCCGATATTGGGGCGGTCGAGAATAAAGTCGGTTCGGATCGTGAATGGCTGCAGAAGTTGTATGAAGCGCAAAAAGCCATATCGGACGCAGTAGATTTGGACGAGGTGGTCGGCGTCGTCGCGGAACACGTGTTTGCGTTTCTTCCGCGAGCCACGCACATCACGGTGGCTCTGCGAGAACAGGACGACCGAGGAAAGTCGCGGCGCTCTTCGCGCTACGTACCGGTGGGAAGCCGGGCTCGCGGAGAAACCTCCGGCACAGAACCGATCGCCATTACGCGCAGCGTGTTCCGAAAGGTTGTTCGCGACCGGTCGGCGGTGCTTGCGGCGGACGCGAAACGCGACGTCGGTGAAACCGCTTCATTGATGGCGGCGCAGATTTTGAGCACGATTGGGGTGCCCCTATGGGATGGCGACGAGATCCTGGGCATTCTGCAAGTCGACAATCGCGCGGCGAGCGGACTATTTCGCGAGCAAGACTTAGATATTCTCGCGGTGCTATCTCAAAGCGTAAGCCACGGATTCGTGCGCGCCCAGCTCATTCAGCGCTTGCGGGTTGCGGAGAAGCGCCTGCGTAAGGAAAACGAATACCTTAAGGCACGAGAAGAACAGCGTCGGTTCGACGGCATCATCGGTGAAAGTCGAGCCATGGAAGAGCTATTCACGCAGCTCAAGAAAGTTGTGGACACGCGGGTAACGGTGCTCATCGAGGGAGAGACGGGGACCGGTAAGGAGCTTGTCGCGAGCGCGGTTCACTACTGGTCTCAGCGCCGCGACCACATGTTCGTCGCGCAAAACTGCGCCGCGATGCCGGAAAACCTTCTCGAGAGCGAGCTCTTTGGCCATCGGAAGGGTGCGTTCACGGGTGCGACGGAAGACAAGAAAGGATTGTTTGAGCTCACCGACGGCGGAACGCTTTTCCTTGATGAAGTAGGGGAGATGCCACTCCAGCTCCAGGCGAAGCTACTCCGCGTGCTTCAAGAGGGCGAGATTCGTCCGGTCGGCTCCAACAAAACAAGATCGGTTGATGTGCGCATCGTCGCGGCGACGAATCGCGACTTGGAGAAAGAAGTTGCGGAGGGCAGATTTCGCGAAGATCTGTTTTACCGTCTGCGCGTGTTTCCTCTTCGCCTTCCGCCGCTTCGAGAACGGCCCGAAGATATTCCTTTGCTCGCCGGCCACTTTCTCAAGCGCTACGCCCGAGAGTTCGGGCGTCAGGTTGGAGGGTTCAGCCAGCACACGATGGAGATTCTCCGAGCGTATCGCTGGCCGGGAAATGTTCGTGAGTTGCAGAACGAGATGCAGCGACTGGTCATTCAAGTAGATGAGCAACGGTTTGTTCAGCCGGAGAACCTGAGCGGGCGTGTTCGGCAAGCGGAACAAGTATTTGGCCAGGCCCGTCCCGCGAAGGGGACGCTGAAGCAAATGATGGAACAAGTGGAACAGTGGATTCTTCGCGAGGCTCTGGCGGAGCACAAGAACAACAAAAGTGCGACCGCAAAAACGCTTGGGATCACCCGGGAAGGTCTGCACAAGAAGCTCAAGTCCTACGGAATGACGTGATGCGTGCGTTCCGAGAAGGGATGGGTGCGACGATGCTCGTAAGTGCGATGGCTGTATTGGCATATGCGATCATGCGGCTGACCGAACACGACTACGTCGGCGCGGTGGTGTTGGTGGTGGTCGGAATTTCAGTCTTGGGCGCTTCGGTCGAACTTCTGCGACCATGGGCTGGAGAATAGTCTGTGCAGACCGAACTCTTTCGAGCTGCCTCGCTTCGTCGAAGTGTATGCCGAACGATGAGCGTCACGCTGGTGGGGACCTGCCTGGCGGCGACGAGCCTGGCAGACCTTGGATGCTCTTTGAAGGAGCGGGAGCAAGCGTTGGATGAGCCAAAGATCGGTCAGGGAGGCGGACGGGGCGTGGTTGTCTCTCGGGTCGGCACCATCGCGATTACTGCGGAAGAACTCGAATTGCACATGCGTATTTCAGGGCTGAGTTTGCGTGAAGCTTTGCAGGAGTTGCAGTCCGAAGCGCTGCTCGTCGCGGAGGCGACAAACGTGGGCTTCGACCACGCGGATTCAGTGTTTCGCGCGTTTCGACAAGCCCAGGTTCACGAGCTGTTGCGTCGCGACGTGGAACAACAAATCACGCCTGCAGCATCGAGCGAGGAGAGTCAGGATGAGCTTACCCAGGCACGGTTTCGTCGATTGGTTGCGCTTTTACAATCTCTTCGTCAGCGCGTTCGTCCGGTTCGAAACGAGCCGACGATTCGTTCTGCCGTAGCGCGGGTTGGCGTGGAAACCGAATTCTGACGTAGGCGAGAATGTTCCGTGTCCGAGCCGCGATCGAAATCAGAGGCGCCCCGGGATCAAAGCGAAAACCCGTTCACGCGAATCCTGCGGCGGCTTCGAGGCGTGCGTCCTGGGGTTTTGGCGGTGTGTTTTGTAGACCAGGAAGGCGAAGCCGTGGACTACTGTTCTTCGGTGTCGCCCTACGACGCAAAGGTTGCGGGCGCGTCCATGCTTTCGTTCCTGCGCAACACTTCCCGTGCCATGGCGAGGCTCGCGAGCGGAGAGGTTTCCGAGGTTGTCGTGTGGGGCGACCATCGAGAACTCTGTATTCGTCGAGTCGCAAGCGAATACTCGCTGGTTGTCGTGCTTCGCGCTGGAGCCTTCGACGACGTGGTGCGGGACGAAATGGATGCTGCGGCTCGGGCGTTTCGTGACGAAGCACAAATCCCTCCCCCAGAATGGGAAGGTGGGGCCGGGTCGCTGCAGGTGACGCTTCGCAAAGCAACCGGCTGGGCTTATGCTCCAGCATCCTTTTTTCGAAATGGTCGGCATGTCGCGGTGTCGTGCGTGCTTGGACGATGGGAGGAGGCTGGGGGAGTCGTCGGAGGGGCGCTTGAATGCTTCCGAGTTCGGACGGAGGATGGAGCCGAGATGACTCTGGCGCATAGCTTGCTTTTAGACCGTTGGTGGCATTGGTCTGACTGAAAAGCAGGCGGTGGACGCCTTTTCCTCGGCGCTCCGCGCGAGAACCTTGGCTCCCAGGCCATGAACTTGGTACCATCAACCCCCAGTGAGTCGGCGGTGCCCAGTGTGTAATACCGAGTATGCAGACGATATTTCGTTTTGCGTGCATGACGGTACGATCACGGTGGAGGTCCAAGACCCACAGGATATCGACCCACGGCTCGGCAACCAGCTTGGTCAATACATCGTGGCGGCGCGGGTCGCGGACGGTGCGATGGGCCGAGTATACGAAGGGCGGCATCCGGAAACGAAGCAGCGCGTCGCCATCAAAGTGCTTCACCCGGACGTCGCCACCGATCATGTCGCGGTGGAGAGATTTAAGCGAGAGTTTGAGACCGCCGAGGAGCTCGAACACGAAAACATCGTCAAGGTTCTCGAGTTTGGGCAAACCGAGGACGGTTCCTACTTCATGACGATGGAGTACCTCCAGGGAGAAGAGCTGAGCCGGTTGATCGCTCGCGAGGGTGCTCAGCCGGCGGCGCGGCTGGTGCGGATTCTCGCACAGGCTGCGACGGCCCTGGCGGAAGCCCATTCGTTCGGCGTCATTCATCGGGACCTCAAGCCCGACAATCTATTTCTCTGTGAGTCTGAGGACGGCGACGTAGTTAAGATCTTGGACTTCGGTTCAGTTAAGCTGCAGATGGAAACGGGGCCGAAGTTGACGGCGTTCGGCACCACGCTGGGCTCGCCTTACTACATGTCGCCGGAACAGGCGATGGGCAAGCTTGATGTCGACCAACGTACCGATGTGTTCGCGATGGCAGCGATCGCATACGAGATCGCAACGGGCAAAGTGGCGTTCGAGGGTCAGAATATCGCCGAGATTCTCATGAAGATCGTACACGAAGAGCCCGTGCCCGTGAGCTCGGTGAACGCGGCGTATCCACCGTCGTTCGATGCCGTGATTGCGAAAGGGATTCGCAAAGACAAACTGCAGCGTTTCGGAGGAACCAAAGAGCTTGCCGCGGCCACTTTGGAAGCGCTCGGCTTGGATGCCGATCCAGTCCGCTGGGCGAAGACATCGTCAACGGAGATCGAATCGGCCGTCGCCCACGCCACGCCCGCGTTGGCGAGACCCAATTCGATAGTGCCCAGTTCTGCAGGATCCAGTGGTGCGTCTGCGGGTCGGAAAGCGCAGCCATCTTCGAGCAGTTCATCGACGGGCCCTCGTGGGCATTCGGGTGCGCGAGATTCGTCCAAACCGCCTCGCACGGGGATGGGGACCGGGGTCGTGCTCGGGTTGGGCGTAGGTGCGCTATTTTTGGTGGGCATGGCTGCGGCCTACTGGCTTCTCGGATGAAGAGATGCCGACCTCCCACGATCCACGCGAGCACAGCGACCACGAAGATGCAGACGGAAGTCTTGACGAGATTCTCCGAGTTCTCGAGAAGGTCCCGTTTGTTTCCGGAATCAAACGCGACGTGGGCACTCTCCGGCGGGTCATTTACGATCGACGTGCGCCACGGATCGCCGCGCTGGGTCGAGTTGCCAGTGGTAGAACCTCGCTGATTCGCGCGCTGATGGATGAACCAGCTTCGCGAGACGAACGCGTTTCACGTGCGAGCTCGACTTCTCCCGAGTGGGGGCACATGGGAGCTCCGGGGCGACACATTCGGTGGGCCGAGATCGACTCTGGCGCGGACGCTTTCGCCATTCGGCGTTCGTTCGAGGGCGTCGAGCCAGATTTGGTTCTTCTCGTCGCATCTCCCGCTCACGTGGAAGAAGGTGTTTCAGATCTCATCGCCCTGCTCAATGACGTCCGCAAGATTAGCCGCCATGCTTCGATCATTGCGGTACTCACACAATCTGACCGCGTAGCGCCCGAGGATGATCGGGAGCCGCCGTTTTCCGCGGAAAAGCGGCAGCGCATCGACCTTGTACGGCAGCGCTTTTCATCCCAGCTTGCCGAAGGAGGAATCGAGAGCGCAGAGATCTACGAAACCTCCGCGCGCCAAGGGGACGCGCAGACTGCGTTCGGCCTCAAAGATCTCTCCGAAGCGATTGCGACCGCGCTTCCCGAAGCTGCGCGACTGGAGGGGGGACGTGTGTTCAGGTTAGCCTCTCGCGCCCGTCATCGCATTGCGAGTTCGTTGGTTCGAAGTTGTTCCGCTTTGGCGATCACTGTCGCGCTGAGTCCGGTGCCCTTTTCCGACATGGCGGTGATTGCTCCGCTTCAAGTCGTGATGGTGACCAGTGTGGCCTATCTGAGCGGGCGGGCGTGGGAATATCGAAGCGTTGGCGAGTGGCTCACGAGTATTGGCGTGGTCAGTGGGGCGGGCTTCGGACTCAGGTGGACCGCGCAACAGCTCGCGAAGCTGGTGCCAGGGGCGGGGAGTGTAGTGTCGGCAGGCGTCGCGGGAGCGGGTACAACAGCGCTCGGGCGCAGCGCCATAAGCTACTTTCTCGAGCGTTATCCGCGGTTGCCGCGCTCGGGTGATACAAGACCTGCGTGAATAACGCGGTGGCTGGCCTCGTCGAACGGTGATGCCGCTCGCGGCATGTGATACATCCGACAAGGAACTGGGAGGTCAACATGAGCGCGACAGCGCAAAATCGAGCGGTGTGGAGGCCCATCGCGTCAGTGTCGGTGACCGCGGCTACCGTATGGGTCTTGGCTAGCCCGCAGACCGCGTCGGCTGCCGAATGCGAAGGGGTGAGACTGCCGGATCGAGTCACGGTCGCTGGACAACCCTTGATGCTGAACGGTTTGGGAGTGCGCGAAGCCACGTTGTTCAACGTGAACGTCTACGTGGCGGGCCTGTACTTGGAACAACGTTCCTCGAACCCTCGGCAAATCGTAGCCTCGAATCAGCACAAGCAACTGATCTTGAAGTTTGTCCGCAAAGTCGATCGCGAAGATATGAATGATGCGCTCGAGAAAGGCTTCGAGAACGGTGGAGCGACGGCAGCGATGAAACCTCGTATTCGCCAGTTCGCGAGCTGGATGCCGAATCTCAAGAAAGGTTCAATACTCACGTTTACCTACGTTCCAGGGCGCGGAGTGGAGGTCAAAGTCGGCCGACGGGTGCGCGGAGTGATTCCGGGTGCCGACTTCGCCCGCCTGCTATTCCGCATTTGGCTCGGGCCCAAGCCACCCAACAAGGGTCTGAAGCGTGGCCTCCTGGGAGGCGAGTGCGGCTGAGTCGTTCTAGACAGCCGCGGCTGTGTTTTTGGGTTTGGCACATTGTTGTTTGAGGGGTTGGCACCCAAACCCTCTCGTCGGGGTACGACCCCGCCGATTCACCCAAGCTCCCCCGCCAG
>JANQQS010000125.1 GCA_028284955.1 Myxococcota bacterium
CGTGATTCGTAATCTCGAGAGAAAAGCTAAGGTGTTCGGGTTCAAACTCTTACCCATCCCACAAACCGAATCGGGGGTTAGTTAGGAGACCCTAAAAAAACAGACGGCCAAACCCTCAAGAAACACAGCGCAACTACTCGGCTACGCTGATTTCCTCGACCTCGGCATCGTCGACGTACTCGGCTACGTCGTGAGAATCTTCGTCGGAAAGAGGATCGCTATCTATAGACGCGTGCGTACCATGATCGTCTTCACCATCCGGGGGAGCATCTGACCTGGACCGAATAAGCACCACGTCTTGGTCAAGCTCTGCGTCGTTGTCAGCCACATCGAGATATGCGGCAAGCTGTTCGGGCCCGAAGACTACATCGAACTCCTCGACGTAGCGCGGCACCGGATGTTCTACGTCGGTCGCGAGGTCCTCGATGAGTTTTGCTTGCTCTCTCAACGTGTGGTGCCGAAGCACGTCCGGAATCACCAGCGCAAAACGTCGCATCACCGGATCGTGAACCACGAATACAGCGGCCAACTCTTGGCCGGTGTCTACTCGATGAAGCTCACCAGAAACAGCCGCGACAGCGAGCTCTGGATGAGTCTGTGTGTTGATGGATCGATAGAGGTGAACCGTCTCCATTCCTTGATCGGTGGGCACATGCACGCGCACCACGGTCGTTTGCCCAATGGCGCCGGTATAGGGTGCCTGTTCTCCAAGGCCCATGATGGCTATCATAGCGCGTTCGTTTGCTTCTTGGGGTTCTATCGCGGAAAACCATGAGTGCGGAACTAATGAGCGCTGAGACAGACATCGTCGACCTTTGTGAAGCGTGCATCCGAGCGGTGCGCCACACGACTCAGATTGAGCTCGATTTCAGCGCCGAAACGCTGCCCGTACTGGACCACTACGCGCGCCACTCAGGCGTACCACAAGCAGAAATTCTGGAGCTGTTGGGCCCGCTATGCGGCGCTTATTTCGGCGAAGTTGTTCGGCGGACTATCGGAGACGCGCGCTGGTCTGCGCCGAGCGACGATCTCGCAGCATGGAGGCTGCAGTTTTTGGGCTCCGAGCTCCAGTTCAACCCCGTGGGCATGGCGCTCGAAGTCATCACCGAAGAGCCCGCAGATGGCTGGGGTGCACACTTGCAGGCACCGAAGCATCACCAAAAGGCCCTCGCCGACGCAATCCACGTCTTCGGTCGCGTCTCTGAGCAAGATTACTATCGGTTCACGGTGCGCCACGAAGTGATCGAACAGGCCTATCTACGTCTCGGGGGCCCCCAGCTTCTCTCCTGAAAACCCTATTCGGCAATCACCGAGCCAGGAACGACGACCCGGCGAGCCCAGGAAAACCGCTGACCGAACGCGCGCAAACCGGCAACCCGGTGATGCCCATGAGGCAAGCCGCTCACCACAAGCCGCTCCGCATCATCCACCCAACCAAGCGGGGTGCGTTCCAGCATCACCACGAGCCGCGCACCGGTGCGGTTGGTTAGCGTCAACGGCTCTTCACCAACCGGCTTTCCGGTGAGCCGGCCAATCACGTCGCGCGAATAAAACGTCCCTGAGCGAACATCGGATACCGATTTCGGACCTCTGCGATGGTCGGCCCGCAGACCAGACCTTGGAAGCGAAACAGAAACTTCCGCGGTTCGCTCCGCGCGCCATAAACCGACGCGAAACTTGGGAGGAGCTCCTCCATGCTCACACCGCCGCTCTACCCCCTCGGGCGTCGTCTGAACCCACTCCGCGATAAATCGACAAAGCAGAATTCCCGGCACGCGGCTGTTCGCACGGGTGCTCCAAACTCGATAGGTGGGTGGTTTGCGCAGGCGGCCTCCCATGAACCAGCTCCCAAGCTGCCCCGGACCCAAGGGCCGACCTCCTCGCCGGTCGAATACATAGGCGCCGCTTTGGTCCGCGCGCATACGAACTTCAGCGCCCTCCACACCAGGCCAGCCAGCCCCGACAAATCTAGCGCGAAGCCGATCGCGAGAAAGATCAACGTAGAGCTCTGCCGCGGGGGCTGGCGGAGCATGGGGCGACGCGCCACCGAGCAACAGGGACACCCGATAGACGACGCGCCACGCATCGATCTGGTCTTCGCCATCATAACCGTGGTCCACACTCGCCGCAGGCAGCACGCGCGCTACCCGTCGCTTCGCAGCATCTGCGCGCTCGTCGAAAGGCAAATAAACTGGTGATTGTCTCCGGGACGGCTTGATGACGTCGGATCGCGCGCGAACGTGGGTCGTCGCGACCGACTCCTCGGAGCCGCACGACGCGACCGTCAATCCCGCAATCGGCAAGAACAACGCGGCGCTTCGCGGAACGCCAAACCCCCGACAGATCAAAACTCGAGCACTACCCGTCCGCTGCGGTCACCGCCGGAACCGCTGTCCCGCGTCAACAGCACTGCCGCAACCACACCGCCTGCAACTGCAGCGCCGACCAGAGTCCAAAGCCACCATGTCTTCCATACAGATTTGGAGTCCTCGGGTTCATCTTGCTCAAAACTCACTCCATCACCCGAAGATGGCGCAATGGTCGATAAACGAAAATCCCGCGGTGGATCAGTAGCATGAGAAGGTTCTAGTACGCTCGCAACCAGACTCTGAACCGACCCCTCCAAAATTCCCGCAGCGCGCGGAGTTGCGCCTTCAGCGCGCAACACAGGACGGCCCGACCGCATGTCGAACATCACCAGCTGCACCCGAACGTGATCCGGATCGTCACCATAAGACACACGAATCACACCCAGCTTGTCGAGCTCCAGATGTTCCGCGACGCGGCGAACTGCGACGGGAACCCCACGCCGAAACGAACCCGCGGCGAGCTCGTCCACCGAAGCGGAGAGCTCTGCCGCCGGCACCAAATCGTTGAGCTCGGCCTTCACCGTCAAAAGGCGCCTGCGTCCGCGAAGGCGCACGGTTTGCAGGTAGGGCGCCGCTCCCGGACGCGCCACCCGGATTCGGTGCGTCGCACCCAGGAGGCCGTCGACCACCAGGGGTGTCTTTCCCCGAGCGACGAAGTCGACGTACACCAATGCCCCTGCCGGCTCGCTTTCTACGCGAATCGATCGCGGCGCGGCTTTCGGTTTGGCTTTTCGGTATTCTTCGACCACGTCGGGATTGAACACCGTCGGGTCTGGCTCGATATGCGGAAGCTGGCTTTGCAGTCGATAAAACACCTTCCGCGCCTCCGCCGTGTCTCCGGCGGCGACCTGAGACGCACCCAAAAATAGCAGCGCCTCGCCGAGACTGGTGGGGTCTTCCATCGCCGCTACGGCAGCGTCAAAATCTTGTGCCGCTTGCTTCAAGAGCTCGATGGCCTTCTCGAACTCCAGCTCTAGATACGCACGGCGCCCGTCCTCCAGTCGCCGTTTTCCGCGAGCGAGGCGGTCGATTGCGCTTGTCGGGTATCCAAGATAGCGCTCGTCGGCGCGACGCCATTCTATCCCCGCGAGATCACGCAGCGATGATCGAGCTGCGGCGCCGATACGGCCCGCCGTCGCCTCGAGCTCTGGTTCAAGGGCGACTGCTACGAAATAGATCCGATCTGTGTCGCCGTCTGCCGCCGCGCGCCCCGGAACACCGCCCACAAGAGCCGCAAAAGCCAGTACAGCGCTTAGGAGACGCGCGCCTCCAGGGCGCCAAACTTCGCATCGATAACCCATCAAACTAGGAACGCCATTCTCCGGCGGGACCGTGTGGGCCCGCTTCCGAACCGAGGTCGTAGCGCAGGCCTCGCCGGCTTTCAAAGCACACTGAGTCCACCCGCTCGACGTTCTCCTACTCGCCTGGTCCTACTCGCCTGGCTGCACATCACCCGATTGCATGTCACGTAGACCTGCCGCGAGCGTTGGGTCGTCGACCAGCATTCGCCTCAACTTGGCTTCGAGCTCGGCTTTTCCGCGCGCATTCAAACCTTGACTGCCAGCGACGTCCAACGCTCGCGCGACAAGCTGATCCACCAGTTCGCCGGGTGTCGATACAGGCGATTCTCTGGTTGCGCCTGCTGCAGAATCTATGCGCTCCGCCCCCGACGTCGGGCCTGCCGCGGAGGGCTCTGGGGTTTGGCTTGCGCGTTCGAGCGCAGAGCGAAAGCCCGAACCTGCGACATCGCGCGAGCCTTCACCACCGATGGCAGCATCGGGCACTTTGGTCCCACCAGGGGGTTTGATCGAAGAAGTCATGACGATGTCTCTGGTTACCTTAGCACGGAGCCTTGTTCACGAGCGAAGCGGGGGCGATCATCATCCACCCGCTGCCCGACCGTTCAAGGGGCTTATCGCTTGATGGTTGCCCAAAGTTGCCAAATTTCTTTCACAAAGAAATTTTCTTGTATCCACACATCGACTCAACCTACACGGAACATCACGATAACCACTCGTAATATTTTTTCTTTTCTCGAATTATTCAACTTACCCCCAAATGAGGACACTCAGGATCTCCGTGCCAAACGAACTGGACAACCTTCCCCATCGCTCCACAATCTATGTTCGTGCCGGATGGTGAACAAAGCTCGAAGAGCGACAAGGCTCCCTTGACCACGGGAGACATGGCCCGACTGAGCGGTAGTACCTTACGAACGGTCCGATTCTATGAATCGGAGGGCATCATCAAGCCCCAAAGCCGGACCGACGGCGGCCATCGTCTCTTCGGCCCTACCGAGCTCAAACGACTCAAACTGGCGCTCGACCTCCGCGAAGCCGGGCTTTCGCTGAACGACATCAAAACCCTCTACTCGATGAAAGCGGATTGTGTATCGGCCCAGGAAGCAAGCCGGCGGATGTCCGACGCGCTTGAGTCTCGCATTCGCGACATGCAGCAGAAGATCGCCAAACTGAGCGACTTGCGCCGCGAGCTATCTGGCGTCATCTCCGTGATCTCCGAATGCCACACCTGCGACGGCCAACCCTTTCCCGCCAGCTGCCAACTATGCGATGTTTTGCAACGACCAACGCTTCCCCGCGCGGTCGAAGTCTTATGGAAAGACTGAACGCAAAAGGGCATCTAAACGCCCGGATTTGAGCATGACGGACTCCTCAGAAACCTCTGTTGGCGAAGACGTTCCTCCCCTCACCGCCGAAGACTTTCAGGCGCTGCCGCTCTTTCCTTTGCCGCGCGTCGTTTTCTTCCCCGGCACGCTGCTGCCCTTGCGGCTTTTCGAGCCGCGCTATCGTTCTATGATCGAAGACTGCATGAGCACCGGTCCCCGCGCGATGGCGGTCTGTTTGCTCGCAGCCGGCTGGGACGCTGACGGCAACGGAGAACCGCGCATCCATCCGGTCGCGGGGGCGGGCCGCATCGTCTCCCATGAACAACTAAAAAACGGCACCCACAACATCCTTCTCAAAGGTCTTGCCCGGGTTCGCCTTGAAGAACTCCCTCAGGGCACCCTGCCCTACCGCCGCGCTCGCGCCACCCCCATCGCCGACCGCGACATCACGGTGCCCCCGCAAGACGTAACCGCACTTGTCTCGTGCGCGACCAAAGTCGCCAGCGTGGTGCGCATGCAGCACCCGGAATTCTCTCTTGGAGTGCGACCCGATGACCCCCCGGGCCGCGTCGCCGACGCCATTGCTGACCGACTCATTTCCGATGTCGAAACCCGCCAAAACGTGCTCGAAGCCATCGACCCGAGAGAACGCGTCCGTCTCACGACCGACGCCATCGGCGAGCTCCTTGCCATGATCGCGCAGCACGAAAAACCCTCATGAGAATTGTTTGCGGAAATCGTTTCGTGATATCGCCGCGATAAACACCGCATAACGACATCGACTAAGCCGCTAGGGCTATCGCGGAAATATTCCGGCAGGTGTATCGTGTCGTCGTGGGGGAGAAGGCAATCGCAGACGCCGTCCGTGGGTCGGTGCTCGGAGGGCGTTACGCGCTGAAAGAACGCGAAACGGATTCCCCGATCGGGACGACGTACTCTGCCCGAGACAGCGTTCGCGGCGCTGCGGTCACCGTGGACTCCATCGTCATCGAGCGTACTTCTCCATCCGAACTTCTCACCATGTTGCAAGAAGCGCTGGAGCCAACGCGTGCCTTGCGACATCCAAATCTTGCGGCGGTGCTCGACTATGGGTACGAGCCTGGTTTTGGTGGATATGTCGTTCAAGACTACGTCGAAGGAACCACCATCGCCGAGACAATCAGGCAAGCCCCACCATCGCTCGAGAAGTCGATTGAAATCGCAAAAACAGTTCTTTCTATTCTGACTACGGCGCACACGAGAAACATCGCGCACGGTGGGATCTCTTCGACGAATGTTGTTCTGGCGCAGCCATGGGGCTCGGATGTACTCGACCCTCGAGAAACCCGTGTCCGCAACCTCGGAATGAGCCGAATCCGCAATCGACTTCTGGCAGACGCCATCGACACATCTCCGATGCACGATATCGGGGAAGCCACATTCCTGTCGCCCGAGCAGTGCCAAGCGGATAGCTACGACGCGCGTTCTGACGTCTATGCGTGCGGTTGCCTGCTTTATCTCATGTGCACCGGGAAGCCTCCGTTCGTTGGGGACAGCCCAGTAGGTATCGTGCTGCGACAGGTCGGCGAAGCGCCAGTTCCCCCCTCTGCACTCAACGATCAAGTCCCTCTCGAGCTCGAACAAGCGATTCTTCGTGCTCTCGAAAAAGACCCCGAAAAGCGCTTCGCAAACGCCGAGACGTTTTTGCACGCCTTGCCGGAAATAAGCGGCCTTCATTCACCACGGCACTCTGAGCGACCGCGCGGGTCGTCAGAGCCCACCGTACGCGCAAAGATTCCCACTGCCGGTCGGCCTTCGGATCGACCCCTAGCAGACCCCACCGGCTCCAGTCATGAGGCTCGAGAATCGTTTTTCCGGCCACGCAAACCACCCCCGATCGCCGCGGAGCTGGCCGTCCGCGTTCCGGCCCCCATCGTTGTCGCTGCCACATCCGTCGACGCGCAACCAATCGAATCAGATGAATTGCCCATGTCTATACCAGAACAACCCGTTCTCACCGTCTGGCGCGACAAACCATCATCGAAGCGATCGCGCTCGTTGATGTTGTGGCTTTCCGGAATCGCGGTGGTGATTATGTCCTCGTGGTTGGCGTTGTGTACCGCAAGCAACTCTGACACCGATTCAGAAAACGGGACCCAAAAACTCACACGCGAATCCACAAAGCCGAGCCGCTCGGAATCATCGGCAAGCGCGCCGTCGACGAAAGGCCCGGCATCGTCCAAAGAAATAGAAATGCCTGAACCAGCAAAACAGGTGGACGTCGCCGCTGGTTCCGCGGCGGGCACAGCGGCGTTGCAGGAAGATATTTCAAACGATTCGCCCCGAAAAACAGTGCGGCGGCGAACGTCATCCGTAAGGCGGTCGAGCTCCACGCGCTCCCGCGCGCCGAAGGCTCGACGGTCGTCGACTCGCATCACAGCTCCCTCGGTCGCCGCGGAACCCGCGACCCCCGAAATCCAAGCTGCTCCTCCGCGTCCCATCAAACCCAAACCGACACCCAGCCAACCACGGCTCGGAGGAGTCGAGCCGAACCCCTACCTAAACTAGATAGCGCAATCCTAATCCCTCATGATTCGGATTGGACAGAGAGAAACACCATGAGCAAACAGCGTCTGACGAACATGGCTCTCATCGGAATCGTGGCGGCCACGTGCTTGCCGGCGAACCAAGCGCTCGGCGACGATGTTCCCAAGAACGTCGCCGCCGCTGCCTCTTCTTATCAGCAAGCGCAGGCCGCCGAACTCAACGAAGAACCCAAACGCGCCGCGGAGCTCTACGAGCTCGCCGACCGCCTCGCCCCGTCCGCGCAAGCGCTCCGTTCGGCGATGCGCACGCGACGCGCGGCGCGGCACTACGCGGCGGCGGTAACCCACGCAAGCCAGCTGATCCAGCGCTACCCCGACGATACTCAGTCGCGAGCGATGGCTGAATCTGTGCTCGACGAACTCCGTAGCAAAGTCGTCGAAGTGTCCATTCAGTGTGAAGAGACATGCCGGCCGGTGGTCGACGGGCGCTTGAGTAGCCTCGAAGGCGACGCTCAACATTCCTTTTTTCTGAACCCGGGGTCACACCGAGTTGCCGCGGCGTTCGAAACAGGAACTTCGGACGCACAAGAAATCGACGGGAAAGCCGGGCAAACGTTCTCGGAATCCTTTTCCGCTCCGGTCGCGAGCCGAGTAGCATCTACGGAACCCGAAACAACGACGCTTCGGTACGGCAGCACCTCGCGCACTTCGGTAGACACCGGGTCCCAGGGGCGAGAGGGGGTGCATCCGTGGGTGTTCAGCGTCTTGCTCGTTGCCGCGACGGGTCTCGCCTCCGCCGCAATCTGGTCGCATCTCGACGTACTCGACGCGCACGATGGGTACGATCGCAGCGCGGCAGACGCTGCGTCGCGCTACGAAGACGGGCAAGATCGCGAACGTCGGACGAAGATTCTCGTGGGCGCCGCCTCCGGAGTGGCTGGCGCCGCGTTGATCACGGGCATCTTCACGCGGTGGAAAACGCGCGAAACGTCGGATGCTTCGGTAGCATTCGCTCCTCAGCTGCAAGGCGGCGCCCACATGACCTACCGAACGGCTTGGTGATCACACCGCGCGTCGTTCGCAACCGATAACGACAATCAACCGCAAAGAGCCCAATTTCATGACGCATGATCTGTCTGTTTGTCGCAGTAAGCGCACCCACGTTGTGTCGGCACTGCATGCTTTGGCATTCCTGGGCTCAAGCGGTTGCACCGTATTCGAACCGCCGCTAACCGCGGAGTCGGCTGAGATGGATGCATCGACGACTTCGCCGACCACCGACGCAGCGAACGGCGAAGCTGACGCGGGCTCGGGTTTCGATGAGCGGTGCGTCGGGGTCATCAAGATCAATGAGGTCGATGGAGCAACGACCGGTTCGGGGGCGGATCGCGAGTTCATTGAAATCACCAACGACGCAGACGAGTTCGTGCGCGTTGGTGGGCTGCATTTAGCGCGAGGCCGAGGCTCGGGCCCCGACGTTGGAAAGGCCCGCGCCATTCCCGACAACGTAGAGCTCCCGCCACGCGGCTTTTTGTACATGGTGGTCAACGTCGCCGACGCTCAAGAAGGGCTTCAGACCGACGGCTGCATCGACGGCGCCCCAACCCCGTGCCTCCACGCGCCGTGGGATATCGACGCCACAGGTGACAGCGTCTTTCTGCTGAATCGTGAAAAGACCGACATCCTCTGCGAGGCAGAGTTCCCCGATACTGTACCCCCGGCCCAAGCCTGGGGACGTATTCCCGACGGCTCGGCTTCATTCGAGGCCACCCGACCGACTCCCGGTACATCGAACATTCCTGCAGTATCCGCTTCGCAATAGAGAACATAGGAGACGAACCATGACTCGGAAACTACTCCCGAAGGCAAGCCTCATCCTTCTGCTGGCAAGCGCTCTTGCCTGCGGGGACGACGATAGCAACACGGATGGAGGTGACGCGTCGACGTCGAGCGATGCGTCAACGCGCGACGCGACTACGCAACGCGACGCCACAACGCAGACCGACGCAGCAACCGACGGAGGCGTCATCGAGATTCCTGTGCGGCCGTCAAATCTTGCGGCATGCGATTTCGGAACCGGGTTTGAGCGAGCTGAAATCACCAAGCTTTCAGACGCCGCCGAGGATGAACGGCTCACCGAGATTTCCGGCATCGCCGCGAGCCGTCGCAACAACGACGTACTTTGGATTCACGACGACAGCGGCAACGACCCCAATGTCTATGCGATCAACACCGACGGCGAAGCGCTGGGCATCTTTCGAATCGTCGGAGTTCAACTCGGAGATTGGGAGGATATTGCGGTCGGGCCGGGTCCTGAAAACGACACCGACTACATCTACATCGGGGACATCGGGGACAAAAACGACGACCTATTTCAAGACGACATCGTAATCTATCGATTTGAGGAGCCTGAAGTATCCGCGACCGCGCCCGTTACCGTCCCCACCACGATGGTCGCCACATTCGCGACGCTGCGCGCAAACTTTCCCGATGGCTTGGATGAAAATGCCGATGCCATGTTCGTCGACCCTGAACCGACCGTGCGCAACCCCGACATCTACGTCGTGACCACAGGCAACGGCCTCAATCCCCCGCGCGGCATCCCCAATCGAGTGTTCCGATTGAGCGGCGCCTCCGCCGCGGACGCCACCGAAATGATTCTGGTGCGCAGTGTGTTCGGCGGCGACGCGGGAGACCCCGAAGTCACAGGGGCGGACATCAGCGCCGACGGCAGCCAAATCATTATGCGCTCGCTGAAGGTGGCAAACCTTTGGTCGCGCACCAGCGGACAATCGATTGCCGACGCGCTGATGGGAGACCCCTGCAACGCCGAAATCCCAGCCGACGACGCGGACTCAGACGAAGGCGGAGCAATTGGTTTCTCGGCCGACGGCAACGGTTACTACACGACCATCGAAGCCGACCCCGCTCCGCTATTCTTCGTCCCGCCAGTGGCGGAATAAGCACGCGAAAGCGTAGAGCGCTTCCGTTTCGTTCCATATCAAACAAAAAAAATTGTGCGGGTTTGTCTCTACACGCACTCGGATTCGCTCTAACCTCATAAGGTGATCACAAGACGTTTTTGTCGGTAAATATCGACGCACTGTTTTGTTGCAACATTGTTTTGTTGCTGAAACGAAAAATCGACATTGATTTTTCGTTCGCCGATGGGCGAATCAGTGTTCTAGTTTGATACTGACCGATGCGACAGAGGTGGCGGGAGACTCCCGTCGCCTCGAACCAGCATCGCGCCGCGAGAAGTTTTGACCATAGGGGGTATCATGGTGCGGCAGAGGAACACGTACGCAGCGTTGTTGGCTATTGCGGTGGGGAGCTTGGGTTGTAGCCAAGAGCCAACCGGTTCCGCTTCAGAATCGATTCGTTCAGACTCGTTTTCCGTTCATCTGGAGGCGATTGGAACCTACGCAACCGACATCTTTGACGACGGTGGCGCGGAAATCGTTGCCCACGACGCCGACACGCAGCGACTGTTTGTGGTGAACGGAGGAACGAGTGCGGTGGACGTGCTCGACCTGTCCGATCCAACCGCTCCGCACCTGGAATTCTCTATCGACGTATCGAAGTTCGGCGCTGTGCCCAACAGCCTCGCGCTGAGCCCTACCGAACCCGTGCTCGCGGTGGCGGTAGAAAACGAAGACAAGCAAGCCCCGGGTACGGTGGCGTTCTTTGATACGGATGGAAACGCGTTGTCGTCCGTAGAAGTGGGCGCGCTCCCCGACATGGTCACGTTCAGTCCTGATGGCGACACCGTACTGGTCGCGAACGAAGGCGAACCCAGCGACGACTACACCATCGACCCAGAGGGGTCGATCAGCATCATCGACGTCTCCTCATGTGCCGGTCACGTCACGCAAAACGACGTGTCCACCGCGGACTTTCACGCGTTTGACAACGCGAATCTCGATCCGAGCATTCGCATTTTTGGTCCGAACGCCTCGGTGTCTGAAGATCTTGAGCCCGAGTTCATCGCGGTCTCCCCGGACTCGACCACCGCATGGGTGACGCTGCAAGAGAACAATGCGCTCGCGATTGTCGATATCCCGGAACGAAGAGTGCGCGCGCTCCGCGGACTCGGATTTCGGGATCACTCCCGAGACGGCCGCGGTTTCGATGCGAGCGACCGCGATGACGAAATTCGCATTCAGCCATGGCCTACGCGAGGCATGTACCAGCCCGATGCGATTTCAGTGGTCCCCTTCTACGGCATCCCGTTTCTCATCACCGCAAACGAAGGCGATAGCCGTGACTATCCAGGGTTCAGCGAGGAAACACGGGTAGGTGACTTGATCCTCGACCCTCAAGCATTTCCCGATGCAGCTACGCTTCAAGCGGACGAGAATCTCGGTCGACTCAAGACGACCACCGCGCTGGGTGATATCGACGGGGATGGAGATTTCGATCGCATCTATTCCTACGGCACACGTTCGTTCTCGGTGCTCTCGCCGTGGGGCAACCGAATCTTCGATAGCCGAGATAGTTTCGAACAGATCACGGCCGTCCAGTTTCCAGAGAACTTCAACTCAACCAACGACGAAAACCAGTCGTTCGACAATCGCAGCGACGACAAAGGCCCTGAGCCAGAAGGCGTCGTCGTCGGTGAGTTTACGCTCGACGACGACGACGACGATGAAACCGTTCAACTTGCGTTCATCGGGCTCGAGCGAGTCGGCGGCATCATGGTGTACGATGTCACCATTCCTTGGCGGCCGAAGTTCAAGGCGTACTTCAACAACCGAGATTTCTCCCAAACCGATCCCGCGCTCGCGAAAGACCTCGGACCAGAAGGCCTGGCGTTCATCTCGGCTGACGATAGCCCGACAGGAACCCCGCTCCTCGCCGTCGCCAACGAAGTCAGCGGCACCACCACGATCATCGGCATCACCGTATCTGAAACCGACGATTGAACAGCTAGTACCGTCTAGGGGACTGGTTGATCGTAAACTCGAGTCGCGTACCATAGAGTGCTGAGATTTTGAGTCTGATTGCGAGCGCCCCCACAGCGAACGACTGAGGAAGGCTCCGAGCCTTTCGCAGGGAGAG
>JANQQS010000128.1 GCA_028284955.1 Myxococcota bacterium
TGCGAAAGCCTCGCCAGCCAAGGGCGTGAGTTTGACCGCATGAGCGAAGAAGGTCGGGAAATCTGCACCGTCGCCCAAAACGTCCCCTGCCGATTGAACGGTGACCAGGAAGGCTGTGGCGGCGGAGAACTTCCCGCCGGAGCCGTCGGTTGGTTCTACGACGACTTCACCGCCGACCGCGCCGACCGATGCGGCGCCGACGGACAGCGCATCTCCTTCACCAGCGACGACGCGTCTCCCCAAACCGGGTCTCGCGTGCGTCTCGAATGCCTCCAAAACGAAATCGGTGGCGCAACCCCCGAAGGCATGGCCACCGTCGGAACGCCCTGCACCAGCGATGACGGCTGCGCAAACCCCACTCCAGAGACCAACGACCTCTATTCCATGGGTCTCTTCTGCAATAGCTCCCTCAACATCTGCGAAGGTCGATGCATGACCGACGCAGACTGCCCCGGCGGATTCGTCTGCGCCGACCTCAGCAATGGGTCACTGCAGTGCGTCAACCCTACGTGCCAGACAAATTGATCTAGGGTCTGGCACCCAGACCCTCTCGTCGGGGTACAACCCCGCCGATTCACCCAAGCTCCCCCGCCAACAGGCACGTGTTCTGGTTGCGTGGGGGTGAGCTGCTGGGGCCCCGCCGCGCAGCGGTGGGGCGGACGCGACAGCGGCCGGACCGGGGACGCAGTCACTCTTCCAGAAGACGCAGTCACTCTTCCAGAAGACGAAGTTACACTTTCAGAAGACGCAGTCGGAACAGATCACAACACAGCAGCTTACGGCGCACACCGCACGACTCCAGAAACACTGCAGGCTATTTGAGCTGGTAGTCTTTGATTTTGTAGAGGAGCGCGCGATGGCTGATTTCGAGCAGCTTGGCGGCGGCGGTTCGATTGCCTTCGGTGCGCTCCAGCGCTTTGCGAATGAGCTTCTCCTCGATGATGCGCTGCGCTTTCTTGATCGACAGATCGGTTCCTGAAAACGCTGCATGAATGGGATTGACGGGTTCGCGCACGCGCTCGGGCAAATCCTGAACCTGAATATGTTCGCCGTCGGCGAGCACGACGGCTCGCTCGACCAAGTTTTCGAGCTCGCGCACATTCCCGGGCCAGCCATACGAAAGGAGCAGTTTGCGCGCTTTGGCGTCGATGCCTCGGATGGACGTTCCGAGACGGCCGTTGTTCTTTTCGATGAAATGCTCGATGAGCAGCGCGATATCCTCTCGCCGATCGCGCAGCGGAGGCACGTCGACCTGAAGCACGTTCAATCGGTAAAACAGATCTTCACGAAACCGCCCTTCGCGTACTTCGTGTGCGAGGTCGCGCACGGTAGCAGCGACCACGCGTACATCGACCGGCTCATCGCGCGTCGCTCCAAGCGGGCGCACTGTGCTTTCCTGGAGTACCCGGAGCAGCTTGACCTGCAGCGTCATGGGAAGTTCGCCAATTTCGTCGAGGAAAATCGTTCCTCGATGCGCCGCGGTAAACAAGCCTTGCTTGTCGAAACGTGCATCCGTGAACGCGCCCCGTTTGTGGCCAAATAGCTCGCTCTCAAGCAACGCATCGGGGATCGCGCCACAGTTGACCGGAACGAACGCTTCGTTCGAACGCGGGCTGCGGCGATGGAGCGCGCGCGCCACCAGTTCCTTACCCGTGCCGCTTTCCCCCTGGACCAGCACGGTCGTTGTATAGGCAGCGACCTTGTCGAGGGTACGAAAAAGCTGCTGCATCGGTTCACTCTTGCCCAGCATCCCTTCAAACTGATGCTCCCGACGCAACGACTCCCGCAGCGCTCGGTTCTCTCGCCGCAGAGACTCGCGTTCTTCGGCTTTGCGCAACGCGAGCAGCACCTCGTCTTGTTTGAATGGTTTCGAAATATAGTCGTAGGCGCCCGCTTTCATCGCCTCGAGCGCCAACTCCACGCTCCCGTAGGCGCTCATCACAATCGCCGTCGCAGCCGAACTGCGGGCCCGAAGTTCACTGCAAAGCTCTAGGCCGCTCATGCCCGGCATGCGCACGTCAGCGATGACGAAATCGGGATCGAATGCGTCCAGGAGCTCAAGCGCGGCCTCTGCCTGCTCAGCAACTTCGACCTTGTAGTCGTGTTTGCGGAGCATCGTTTTTAGAACGAGCCGGATGTTTTCTTCGTCGTCGACGACCAAAACTCGAGACATGACGATCCCTCGGTGCCCCGCATTTTCTGCACACTCGGAAACCATGTGTGCCGGAAAAAAGTATCATGGATAGTTGAGCCGGAAAAATACGAATTTAGCGTGAAGACTCCCGATGCTCTCGTCATATGGCAACGATGTTGGCGGACATTGGCTATTATGTTGTCGATCGGAGTATAATTCTCGAATAAGTTCGTCCGGTTGTTTTGGCATGGTGGTCGCAAACGGTACCCTTGGGGTATCGTTCGCTAGAGGGTTTGGCAGGAGGAATCATGACGGGAAAAAGTGGGTCGCTTACGCTTGGCATGTGTTTCGCGACGCTCGGCGCGGGTCTGCTTACCGGGTGTCTCGACCGAGACCTCGCACCGCTCAATCCATGCACCGTGTCCGGCTTTGTTCGTAACGTCGCGATCACCAACGTTGACCGTGTCGACGTACTCTTCATGGTCGACGACTCCGGGTCTATGAGGCTCGAGCAACAGCTTCTGGCCACTCAACTTCCGTTGCTCGTGAACGTACTCGCAACGGGCAACCTCGACGACGACCCTGAGGCCGAATTCCCACCCGTCAAAGATCTCCACATCGGCGTAATCACGCCCAACCTCGGCACCGATCCGGCTCCCCCGGCGCAATCGAGCTGCCAGGGCGTGGGCGACGACGCAACTCTGCTCACCACGCCCGGCTCCGCAGACCCGGACTGCGAGGCAAGCTACCCCAGCGTCTTCAGCTTTATTCCCGAGGAACAAACCGACCTCACGGCTGCGGCGGAAATGTTCGCGAGCGACGTCACGTGCGTGGCGCGAACCGGTTTCGATGGCTGCGGTTTCGAACAGCAGCTCGAATCGGTGCTGAAAGCGGTCACGAGCAGTGATTCGCCTATCCGGTTCAACGGAGACACCGCGGGACAAGGCGCGCCAAGCGGCCCCAACGCGGGATTTCTGCGCGATGATTCGCTCTTGTCGATCATCATGGTCACCGACGAGGATGACTGCTCTGCCGCCGACTTCGATATCTACAATCCGAACAGCGGAACGTTCACCGAGGACATCAACCTGCGCTGCGGGCTAGAGCAAAACCAAGACGCGCTCCACCCGATTTCCCGCTACGTCGACGGTCTACTCGCTACGCGCACCACGCCTGACTTGCTGGTCTACGCGGCGATTACCGGCGTG
>JANQQS010000135.1 GCA_028284955.1 Myxococcota bacterium
TCTTCAGTAAACTTTCTTCTTTCTTTTTTTCCCATCGAACGAGCTCCCAGAGCCATCTTGGCCCCTCTGGCTCTCTCCATCAAATCCGGGCAGGTTCAAAAAACATCGCGCATTGTTGAGTCGAACATGGAACAGCTCAGCCATCTTGAGCACGAGGCTCTCCGCTTACTCCTCGAAGGAGATCATCCAGCATTCGATGCTCTTCGCAAGCAGGCCCAATCCTGTCGTGTTCAAACGCAAGTCCATTCGCTTTGGGGACGTAGTAGCCGAAGCCACGGGTCTGAACGCGGGCGTTGGATTTCTTCTATACGTTGATCATGGCCGCGTTACCGCACTCGAAGGCTATACGTTCGGAGAGCCGTGGCCGGACGTCGTCGTAGTGAAGTCCTGGGACTATGCGACAATGCCCCGCGACCTTTCTTCGCTAGCGTGACGCAACCGAGGGAAAGCGACGGTACCCATCCCGCGAGAGCACTACGATGATGCTTGAGAAAGCAGTCGCCGCAGAAAAGGCTGGACGCCTCATCGAGGCAGCCCAGCATTACGAAACCATCCTCCTCGAAGAGCGGCCACCTTTGGAAACTCCTTCCAACGGTCGATGCAATCGTCTCGTAGCTCTTTCGCGCCGTCGCCGGTAGTGTGGGCACGGTTGTCGCTTACCATCTGAAGACCCGCCAGGAACCGAAGGGCGGACACCAAAACCTCTCCAGCGATCTCCGCTCGCTTGGTCTCTCGTTTCTCTCGCTTCCACCGATCCAGTTCGCGCCAGCCTTTGATTGTTGCTAAGCATGCGGTCGCCGCAACGATCAAAGACGCAATTGCCGAGACCCACTCGTGATCCATTTTCATCGCTTCCATGGCTAGCGCGTCCTGCTGGAGAAGTTTGTGGACGGGCATACTACTCGCTACGTCAGACCAAGGGAACATGGCCGTCGGCAAACCAATGCGCAGAATCTACGCATTTCAAATTGAGTCGCGACGCGTCCGAGAGATTGAGAATCTTGTTGTGGAGGGATCGGGGACAGTTCGCACCTGTCGAACTTTTGGCGTCCATGATTCGAGTCCGTCGTGACCATCCGGAACTTCCTCTTCGGCCGTACATCCAAGAAGTTTTTCTTGCATCGGACGCGCTGTCTATCGATGACGACCCACCGTCTCGCTGGATTGATTGAGCGACATGAGATGCAACGGCCGTGACCTACGATGTCCGCTGGCGACCAACAGGCGAGGCGTGACCTGCGATATCTACATTCGGTTAGAACAGAAAGCGCGCGTGGGCGTGGGCGCGCAGCTGCAAGCCGACCGCGTCGCCAGCTTCGTTGAGCGCGATGTTGTCGAGCTCCTCCGCATCGCGAATGGATTGTCGGTTCAGTCGCATCACGGAGGCATCGAGGCCGGCTCCCACCGAGCCATGCGCGCCGACCACGAAGTCGAGCCCTCCGCCGACTTCTCCGAAGAAACCCGATATATCGATCGACTGTTCGATTCGTGCGTCAAACTCGTTGCGGCTGGTCCATACATAGCCTCCTCCGAACCGAACGTAGGGCTCCAGCAGTCCGGCGGGGATTCGCAAGCCAAGGTCGAGCCCTACCGTCCCCAGCGCGAGGGCTGAGTACCGGCTGAGGGTGGTGTGAACTCCGGCAGTGAACAGCGCGAATCGAAACCCCATTCCCAGACCGCCGGTGTATCCAGAGCCGCGGTCGTTGGCCGAGCGAGGCAGAAAGTTATCTTGGTCAAACTGCGTCAGGTTGATGAACGAATAGCCGAAGAGCGCCTCAATCCAAAAGAGGCTGTCTTCTACGTATTCGGAAGGGTCCGCGCTCGTTCGCCGCGTGGCGTAGGGTGGCGCGGCGTCAGGGCTTACAGTTTCGGAGTCGGCGCGAGGCGGAGGGGCCGGATGAGCGTTCTCTTCCTGATAGGCTGACGGATAGGTTTCTTCCTGCAGCAGCGATTCCTCATCCGAGTTCGCGTTTCGATCGACGTCGCGGTGACCGTCCTCGGTGGATGGCGGTTGCGCGCGGACAAGCGAGGAGGCCAAACACCCGACTGCTCCAATCATCGTGCCGACGATGAGGGCATGCGATATCGCGTGAACTGCGCGGACTAGTGCATGGTTCGCTTGGGCAGAGCGGATAACTTGAAGGAGTCGGGGTCGTCGTCGGTCCAGGGACCTTCGGGCCAGTCTGCGTGGTTGTCCGCATGTTCCATGTCGGGAACTTGATAGGCGCCGTCGAGCCAGTTCCCGAGGTCGATGCGCCGGCAGCGCTCGCTGCAAAATGGAAAACAGGAGTTTCGCGGTGGGGGCACCACCCATGCCTGGCATACGGGGCATCGAGTTCTTTTCATCCTGTACGAACCTATCACGAATGCCAAGTTTGACACCTTGTGGCACGACGAAAATCAAGCAGCTTTTGCACCCAAGATTCCGTACACTCGCCTGCATGACGCTAGGCAAATGGGGGGTTCGCCTCGCGATGACGGTGGGTTTGGCCGCCGGTTGCGGTGGTCCTCGTGGTGGGCAGCTGGAACCGAGGTTCGTGGCGGTGCACAACGCGATGACCGCGGTCGGCTTATCCCAGTCGGGGCCGATTCACGAGGGCGCGTTGCGCCCCGGCGGTGAAGCGAGACTACATCAGCGGCTTAGCACGGACAAATGCTACACGTTTGTTGCCCTCGGAGAACGCGATGTACGCGACATCGATATTCGGGTGCTCGCAGAGGGCGGAGACGAGGTTGGTCGCGACACCACCCACGATCGTCAGGCGGCCGCCCAAGTGTGCCCCGAGCATGAGGGAGAATACGAACTGGTGGTGGCCATGGCTTCGGGCCACGGCTCCTACATGTTGACGTCATGGTCAAAAGGGGCGAGCGGTGAAGTCACACGTCGAGGCGGGGGCGCGGGGACTTGCGGTAGCCCGTTCGCCGCTCCCGCCGGGCGGCCTTTGTCGGGAAATACCGCGCAAGGCTCGTCCCGCATGCAGGGCAGCTGCGCGAACGGAAACGCGCCCGAGCATGTCTACAAAATCGATGTCGAGCGTCGGTCACAGGTCTCGGTCCGCGTCGAGGCGGGATTCGATGCCTCTCTGTACTTGCTCGGGGAATGCGGCCAGGCGCAATCTGAAGTGCGATGCAACGATGATGCGCAGTCGGGAGATACATCACAGTCGCGTCTCGATGTCTCGCTCGACCCGGGGACGTACTACGCGGTTGTCGATGGCTACGGAACCAACGCCGGGGAGTACGAGATGCTGGTGAGCATGTCTCCTCTCCGAGAAGTTCGCAGTATCTGCGCGGAGGCGGCGGCGCTCACGGCTGGGCGCTCGGTCAATGGAACCACAGAAGGAAAGCCCGACAACTTTCAAGCTAGCTGCGCGGGGGGCGCGCGCTCTGCGGACAATGTATTTCGAATTGAAGTTCCGCAGCGTTCCCGATTGCGGGTGCGTCAGCAGAGCGATCACGATGGCGCGCTGTACCTTCGCAGCGATTGCTCGGAGGCAACCAGCGAGCTCGCGTGCAATGACGACTTCGGAGACAATCGCCATTCGCTGGTGTCCAAGTTGGTCGATCCGGGGCGCTACTTTGTTTTTGCGGATGGGTTCAGCGGCAGCGGGGGATCACCTCAGGGCAACTTTGCGCTCGAGGCCGAAGTTGTCCCGGTGAGTGGGGCGCATGCGCAAAACGATACGTGCCAGACTGCGTCCAACATCAACTTGGGGGGACGCGTGCAGGTGGATACCATTCACGCGACCGACGACGCGCAGGGGAGCTGCGGGGGGGCGGGTGCTCCCGATGTGATGCACAGACTCAAGGTCCTCAAACGTTCGAGGCTGCGGGTCACGATGAGCAAGTCAGAGTTCGTGGGTGCGTTGTATGTTCAACGGACTTGCGGGGACGCCTCTTCGGAGGTTGTTTGCAAAGAGACGCCAGCGTCCATTCCGAGAACCAACGAGGCGAGACTCGATACACCCCTCGATCCCGGCGAATATACTCTGGTCATTGACGGGAAAGAGGCGGGGGCATTTGGCGCCGCCGAAGTAGAAGTGCGGCTTGAGGAGCTTCAAGCCCTGGAGCGTACGTGTCGCCGCGCGCCCATCTTGGCTCCAGGGCGGACCGTCAACGGCAGTACGGGAACGGGCAAGGACGATTTTCAGGCGAGCTGCGCGTCGCACACCCAGAGCAACGACGCGGTGTACCGGGTGAAGGTTCGCCGGAGGTCGCGCGTGCGGATTACGCTGTCGAGCGATTTTGACGGCGCGCTTCATTTGCGCCGCGATTGCACCAGTCAAACGACGGAGCTTGCGTGCAACGACGACCACGAAGACAACCGTCATTCCCAGGTGGAGGCGACCTTGGATCCGGGAACCTACTACGCCATCGTGGATGGGTTCGGACGCGGCAATCAAGGGAACTTCAGCCTCGAGCTCAGTGTGTCGTCCCCGTAGCGCGATCGAGCCATGACGTATGAGCGCGCGGTTTCTCTCCGATACTTGGACCCGATCGAGGAGATTTGGATTTCGCTGGCGGCGGCGGTGGGCCTTCGGGTACAGCGCAGTTCGGAGGTGTTTGCCTCAACCGATGGACGTGGCGTGATGCGCATTGGGTCATCGGATACGCTGGATCCCGATGACTGCTTGGCTCAGATGGTCTTGCACGAGCTTTGCCATGCGTTGGTGGAAGGCCCGCAGAGCGCGTCCCACCCGGATTGGGGGTTGCGCAGCGACCAACGTGATTCGGACGATGAGCTCCGAGAGCGCGCATGTTTGCGGGTGCAGGCCTACATGACTCAGCGCTTCGGTTTGCGGGAGCTCCTCGCGGCGACGACTGAATTTCGCCAATTCTACGACGAGCTGTCCGCCTCACCGCTCGATGGGACAACCGAGGATGCGAGACGTGCTCAGCGTGCCATCGAGGGGGCCCAACGCGTGCCTTGGTTTGCCGACCTTGAATGTGCCCTGGACGCCACCGCGCGCATCGCAGAGGTGGTGCATGAGGTGTGGCGACGGGTGGGACAACAAGAGGTGGGACGACCCGGAGCGGGGCGAGCCGAAGCGGGGCCAGCCGGAGTGGAGCCAGCCGAGCGGCCGCTCGCGTCGCTGTGGACCGTGTACCGCAGAACCTAAGATCGGGCGGAGAATGGACGGTGGTTGCAGGCCCCGTCTCGCGTGGTTTGCGGGTCCTCAAGGTCGTGGTATACCGCCCGCCGCTCCCGCTGGAGCCGGCAATTCCATTGCCGAAATCAATAGCGCCCGCCTCGACAACGGTCGAACCGGTGCCTGAGAATGATTCAGGTTTTCGGCCGGGCGGGTGTGAACGACAACCGGAGACGCTCATGAATCAAACACCGTCCAACGTCCAGGAGGCGCCGGAACTCGCCGCGCTCGGAAGCCCCAATGTCGCGAGCGGCGACCTTCCCATCGGTCTCCGTCCGCTTATCGAAGCCGGCGTCCATTTTGGCCACCAAACCAAGCGCTGGAACCCCAAAATGCGGCCTTATATCTATGGTGCGCGCAACGGGATTCACATCGTTGATTTGGATCAGACCGCGCAGCTTTTTCGTCGGGCGTATCACTTTGTGTCGGATGCGGTCGCGCGGGGGGGGCACGTGCTGTTCGTGGGAACAAAGCGGCAAGCGGCCGATGTTGTTCAAGAAGAAGCGGTTCGTGCAGGCCAGTTTTTTGTTACCGGCCGATGGCTGGGCGGAACGCTGACCAACTTTCGTACGATGAAAACGGGCATCGACCGCCTTCGTGACCTCGAGCGCCAGGAAGAAGATGGGACGCTTGCGCTTCTGTCGAAGAAGGAAGCGCTGAGCTTGCGGCGCGAACGGGAGAAGCTTGAGAAGTTTCTCGGCGGTATCAAGCTCATGAACTCGGTTCCAGCCGTGATCTTCGTGATTGACCCGAACAACGAACACATCGCGGTGCGCGAGGGTCGGAAGCTCAACATTCCCATCATCGCGCTCACCGACACCAACTGCGATCCAGACGTCATCGACTTCGTGGTTCCGGGAAACGATGATGCGATTCGATCGATCAAGCTCATTACCTCCCGAATCGCGGACGCCTGTCTCGAAGGGCAACAGCGGCGCTCTGAGTACGGCTCGTCGGAGAATGCCCCCGCGGGCGCTCAGGACGGCGTTCAGGTGGAGTTTTCTCGAAGCAAACGACGAGCGCGTCGGTAGCGCGCGGAGGAATAGGCGATCATGACTCAGATGCAGATCAGCGCAAAAATGGTGAAGGCGCTCCGAGACCGCACCGGCGCAGGAATGATGGATTGCAAGAACGCGCTTGTCGAAACATCCGGTGATGAAGACAAGGCGATGGAGATCATTCAGAAGAAGGGCCTCGCGAAGGTTGCCAAGAAAGCAGGCGCGATCGCTGCCGAAGGCGTGGTCCACGGGTACATTCACGCGGGAAGCCGAATTGGCGTTTTGGTCGAGGTTAACTGCCAGACCGATTTCGTGGCTCGGAACGAGGAGTTTCGTTCGTTTGTTGAGGCGATAGCGATGCAGATTGCGTCGATGAGCCCGGTCGAAGTGCGTTCCGAAGATTTCACCGAGGCTCAGATCGAGAAGCAGAAAGAAATCTTCCGTGGGCAGCTCGCGGAGGAAGCGAAGCAAACGGGCAAAGAAAAGCCTGCCGCCGCGATCGAAAAAATCGTCGAAGGCAAGCTCAACAAGTGGCTCAAGGAAGCCTGCTTGGTGGACCAGGTGTTCATCCTTTCTGACGACAAGAAGACCGTAAAGCAGATTACCGACGAGCTTTCTGCGAAGATTGGTGAGAAGATCGCCATTCGACGATTCGTGCGGTATGAACTCGGTGAGGGCATCGAGAAGAAGACGGCAGACTTGGCTGCCGATGTTGCGGCGACCCTGGCCGCTTCCTAGTCACGGTCAGGCCAGTCGCGGTTAGGCCAATCGCGGCCAAGCCAATCGCGGCCAAGCTAGTTGCGAACGGGCTCGGTGCCCTTCCCAAGGAACTCCGTTCGGCCCCCGAGGGCAGAAACCGAAGGTTGGGGAATAGGAATGGCAGAAACACCCGTGCTTCGACGAATCCTGCTCAAGCTCTCCGGAGAAGCGCTCTGCGGCGTTCCGGGAGGGTTTGGAGTTCGGCCGGAGACGCTTCGGGATATCAGCGAAGAGATCGCCGAGGTGCAGTCGTTGGGCGTGGAGATCGGCGTGGTCATCGGGGGAGGGAACATATTCCGAGGCCTCAAAGGTAGTGCCAGTGGCATGGACCGCACGAGCGCGGACTACATGGGCATGCTCGCCACCGTGATCAACGGCATTGCGCTTCAGGATGGGCTGGAGAAGGTCGGCGTGGATACCCGGCTCATGAGCGCATTGGAGATTCGCCAGGTCGCGGAGCCGTATATTCGCCGGCGCGCCATTCGACATCTAGAGAAGGGGCGCGTAGTGATTTTCGTATCGGGCACGGGGAACCCGTTCTTCTCTACAGACACTGCGGCTGCGCTTCGGGCGATGGAAATTCAAGCGGAAACGCTCTGCAAGGCGACCAAGGTTCAAGGCGTATACGACCGAGATCCGGAGAAATATGAGGGCGCGCATATGTACCGCCGGCTCAGCTACGACCGTTTTCTCACAGACCGTGTGAAAGTTATGGATTCCACGGCGGTTGCACTGTGTCGCGAAAACGAAATGCCGATTCGGGTATTTGCGCTGTCGAGCCGAGGAAATATCAAGCGGGTAGTATGCGGCGAAGACGTCGGTACGTTGGTGACCGAAGAAGGCGATTGAACACCCGCGTGTAACCGGGGTTCGGAGGAAACAATGATTCAAGAGACTCTCGAAGAGCTACGCGGTAGCATCGTCAAGGCTCACGAGTCGCTCCGGCGAGAACTCGCGAAAATTCGTACCGGCCGCGCCAATCCAGACATTCTCGACTCTGTTCGCGTGAGCTACTATGACTCTCCCACGCCAATCAAGCAGCTTGCTTCGGTTTCCGTGCCGGAGCCTCGGTTGATTCACGTAAAGCCTTTCGACCGCAGTCAGCTTCAGTCGATCGAACGCGCGATTCGCGAAGCCCATCTCGGGCTCAATCCCCAAAACGACGGGGAGGTGATTCGCATTCCGATGCCTGCGCTCACCGAGGAGCGCCGCAAAGAGCTCGTCAAAATGGCGAGAACCAAAGGCGAGGATTGCAAAGTGGCGATTCGAAAATCTCGGCACGATGCCAAGGACATGCTCGACGCCTTGGAGAAAGACGGCGACGTCGGTGCAGACGATGCAGATCGAGGCCGCAAAGAACTCGAAGAAATTGTGAAGTCGGCCGTGAGCAAAGTCGACGATATCGTCTCGAAGAAAGAGAAAGATATCCTGGAGGTCTGATCGCTCGCTGAGCGCAGAAGATCAGAACGGTCGCCCGAAGTTCAAGTACGTTTGAAAGCCTCCACCGTCGTCTAGCCCAAACGCGACCCCACCGCGTAAGGTAAAACCGACCGTATATCCCACCGTGAAGTCCAGCAGAAGCTCCCCTCCGACGCCTTTGCGGAACGTGCTCGGGTTCAGGGAGCCGAAGAACGCGTCTCCCCAATCGAAAAAAGCCGACGCGTACACTCGGTTCAGGTAGCCGGGAAGGGTGTCGGGGCCAGCCATGATGCGTCCGATAGGAAATCGATACTCGACTTGTGTGAGATGGAGCTGTGTTCCTACCCGGCTGAACGCGGGATAACCACGAAGCGCGACCCCTCCGATGGGGGCGTTGTCGAGAAGTGCAGAAACGATATCCACCCGAGGAAACCCGCCCACCGAAAATACTCCGCGTCCACCGAGATTGCCGAGGCTTCGTCCTCCCGCGTAGCGAATCGAAAGCACATGATGCTGAACCCAGGGGTTTTCGATAAAGCGAGCAATCGACCAGCCGAAACTGACCGCGCGAAGTTCTCCATCGATCAGAGGATCGAATGTTGTGATATTGACGCCAAAGGTGCGTCCTTCCGACGGTGTCATATCGTAGATATGGCGTCGCGCGTCCGAATAGGTCCACGCTGCGCGAAGGGAAGTAATGAAACCCAGCTGAGGAACGCTCGGTGGAGGATCGTTGGGATCCAGCCGGCCCCCGAACGGCTCACGGTTGTCGATATGGGTCACGGCGTAATCCAAAGAGAATCGATGGGTATGAAAGCGCCGGAGCAGCGGGTATGAGATGCCAGCGGATCCTCCAATCGCTTCCTCAACCCAGCGTCGCGATCGACCACCGACACGGAGACCGCCTCGCGGAGCGATCCTTCGAAACGCGTTGATGCGAATCGGTGCCGGCGAACGATTGACACGAAAACCTGCTTCGGTGTCCACGTATCCTTCTGTGAGGCTCACACCGACGCGGCTGGAGAAAGAATAGAATCTCGCGGCATCCTCCCCTGAGACTTCGATGCTTAGATTTTGACCGAATCCGTCGTCTTGCAGGTCCAAGCGATAGCTTCGTGGATACAGTGAGCGGAACGGTCGATAGCGTTCGCTGGGCAGCGCGGCGTACTCGTCGTAGTCGACGGGAGCGGGACGATCGTCGACGAAGGTGGGCGCATCGAGGAAGTCGTCCTGGTTTAGGGACATTCGGTAGAGATCAAACCCGCGGCTGGTATAGCCTACGTACACGAGGTCTGAGCCATCGGGGGAAATCGCCGGCGAATATGCTCCCGCGACCACGTTGGTGACTTGGTGGATGCGCTGGTCGTTTAGATCGTACGCGTAGATGTTGGCGATGCCCGAGCGGTCCGACGAAAAAAAAAGCGTTTTCCCGTCCGGAGACCAAGCCGGACCGCTGTCCGACGCTCGGTCGCTGGTAACGCGGCGCAGGGCTCCGCTTGCGGCGTCGACGAGATAAATGTCTCGATAGCCACCTTTCGTCCAGCGGCTGATGGCGATGGTTTTCCCGTCGGGAGAGAACCGGGGGGTAAACACCTGGTCAAAGCGCTCGCTGCGGAGCAAAACCTGCTTGCTCTCCTCGACATCGTCGGTATTCGCGATCATCAGATGCGTCGTTCCCGCGCCATTGACCACGAACGCAATCTTCTTTCCGTCTCGGGATACGTCCGGTTGCCGTGCGCGTAGCCCGCGCGTTAGCCGCCTCGTGTTCCCAGAACGAAGATCATGCTGAAAGAGGTCGTTGAGTCGGTAGACGTTTCGATGCGCATCGATGCCACTGAAATAAACAGCTCGGTCGTGCACTGGAGAGAGATAACTGGTTCCCGCGACGCGGACGATTGTTTGGGTTTGGTTCGAATGCGACTGCATATCGATCATGCGGATCTGCGAATCGCTTTTTCCGTCGCTTGTGAAGTAGGCCAGACGTTTCGAGGAAAGAAAACGCGGAGAACGCACGGTTTCACCCTGGTGCGTGATTCGCGCGCCTTCTATCTGTCCGCGAGATTCGACGTCATGTTTCTGTTTTTTGTAGTCTTGACGAACGGACTCGAGCCAGGCGCGATAGAGTTCCAGAAATGTTCGGCCGGTTGCGCGCTTGGCGGCTCGGTTGATGCCGTAGGGTACGAGCTGGCCTCCGTATGTTGCGGACATCTTCGCGATCGCGTCGAACCCGTAGCGATCGACGATCCACGCCACGAACCTCGAACCATAGAGGTAGAACACATCGCCGCGCGGCCATCGGTCGATCCCGCCAGAAAGTTGATCGATTCTGAGCAAACGATCTTCGAGTGCGGCCATGCGCAGGTACATGTCGAAGATGCTCGAACGCAAACGTCCGCCAGCGGTGTAGGCGGACTCGAGGTACGTCGCGACGCCTTCGATGAACCAGCGGGGCTGTGCCTGGTTTGGTGCGAGGACTTTTCCGAGCACGGAATTGACGATCGCAGGGAGGCCCGACACGTTGTCCAGATGAAGGATATGCGCGTGTTCGTGGGTGATAAGTAAGTTGAGCCAATCGTCGTAGTCTCCCAGGGCACTCAGGTCGTCCGGCGCGGTCGCGAACAGCTGAATCGCGTTGTACGGCAGTGCGGTTGCGGACCCGTTGGCGCCTTCTGATGTATCGGTGAGCACGACCTGTACGCGGCGGCGCGGCTCGTGCTTCAGCTCGGGGGCGAGTAGAGTATGAACCCGTTCGCAGAGCGCGGCGGCTCGGCGCGCGAGCACTCCGAGCGGAGTCGGATAATGTACTTCAAAGTGTGCCGTGCGTACCGTGAGCCACCGAACGTGGTGATCACGGACTTGTGCGTTGACGGGTGCGGCGACCGTCAACACCGTCCCCATCAGAAGGACACAGGAGACTCGTGCGGGGTAGCTGATAGAACTGTAAGTGGACGAATTTATAATATTTACAACCAGCTAGGGAGTTTTGTCGTTCGGGATGATTCTAAGAAAACGTTGGCCCCGGGGGCAACACATCGTGTGCTCCGCGATGTGGGAATCGTATGTGCCGATGGGTGCTACCCCGCGGAAGGACATTCCGCTATGCTGGAAAACGGTGCGAAGTTTAGGGTGCGCGAGCTTTTTGCGAGCGGAGCGCTTGAGCCCTAAACTGCTCGAACCTTGACGGAGGTTCCTGGTAAACTCTAGCCTTACACTTACTAGGGAAGATCCGAAAAGAGTTGATGGAGCCCCCGATTCCCAAAATAAATCCGCCGCCCCCGCCGCCCCGGCAGGCACGGTCGTACGCTTTGCGCTTCATATCCGGGAAGTACCAAGGCGGAGAGTTTCCACTGCCTGAGAATGGCGAAATCGTCATTGGGCGTTCGAGTGAACTCGACATGGTTCTCGTAGAGGACATGGTTTCGCGTCGTCACGCGAAGATCACGGCTACGGGTGGGCAGATATTCATTCAGGACCTGGGTTCGACCAACGGTAGCTTCGTAAACGGCGAGAAAATCAAACGCGCTCGGTTATCCGAGGGCGACCGCATTCTCATCGGTACGAGCATTATCAAGGTTGTCGCGACCGAAGGCCGCGCCAGTCTTCGCGAGGCAAAGGCCCATTTGGAAGACGTAGCGGCCGGCAAACGTACGTCGCAGGTTCGTACGATGACGGGCTCGATCGGTGAAGTTCCGCTTCCCGACTTGCTACAACTCTTCTCCGCCTCGAAGAAGAGCGGGGTGCTCGTAATTCGGACCGATTCCGACACCGGCAAGGTGTATATCGATCAAGGGCGAGTCATATTCGCCGCGGTGAACGACAACTACGATATTTCTCCGCTCAAAAACTTCTATCGGATCGTCACCTGGGACCAGGGAACGTTCGATATGGAGCCGCCCGAAGAGCGAGAGTTTTTCGAACAGATTGAGATGAGCACCGAGGCGCTTCTGATGGAGGCGATGCGTCGGCTCGACGAACTCAAACGGCTGGCTCCGGACATGCCGGGTATGTCCGCTCAACTTTCGTTGGGCGCGCCACTGGTACCTCCGCTTCGCGATCTTTCTCCCGACGAGCTTGATGTTTTGCAGCTCGCACACAACGCCGGCCACACCGAGACGGTGCTCAACAAGAGCCTCGCGAGCGATTTGGAAACCAGCGAAATCCTGGTGAAGCTGGTCAAGGCCGGCTACCTCAAAGTCGACTAGAGCAGTGGCCTTTTGACCTGACCGCGGCTTACCTCCCCTGCTCGGCCAGCCGAAGTACCCGACGTACGTCGGCTGGCCTGCGCTGCCGGGGCGCTCGCGCTCAGGCCAAAATTCCACTGCT